>CAVKQB010000025.1:0-28509 GCA_963658575.1 Leyella stercorea
TTTGGTTATTTGGTTATTTGGTTATTTGGTTATTTGGTTATTTGGTTATTTGGTTTAATCCGTCAATTTGTAAATCCGTCAATTTTTCATTGTCAATTATCAATTAAAAACATTCCTCACTACTCACTACTCACTACTCACTACTCACTACTCACTACTCACTACTCACTGCTCACTAAGTTTCCGCTTGTTCGTCGACGGGCAGCAGGTCGGCTTGTGCCTCTTGGTTGGCCGAGGCGTAGCACGTTACGTTGAGCAGCAGCCCGAAATAGATGCTTGTAACCAAAATAGAACTACCGCCGCGCGTGATGAGCGGCAACGGTTGCCCCGTAACAGGAATGAGTTGCACGCAAACCGCCATGTGAACCAACGCCTGCAGCACGACCATCAGTGCGACGCCTATCACCAGCACGGCGGGATAGATGGTGGTGGATTTGTAGGCCACCCGACCGGCGCGGAAAAGCAGCACCAAATAGATGGCAATGACCGACAATCCGCCCAAAATGGAGCCAAGTTCTTCGACGATAATCGAGAATACAAAATCGCTGTAGGCCTGCGGCAACTTGTTGCGCACCTCGCTGCTGCCTGGCAAATGCGGCAAAAATCCGCCGCGCGCGATGGCAATTTGTCCGTAAACAGGTTGGCGCGTAACATCGTTGATGACATACTCCGACTGTTTTTCGTCGGAGAAGCGTTCGATGCGGTTGCGCCATGTGTAGGTGCGTCCGAACAGCCGGTAGTAGCCCGCTTCGACCACGTTCATATCGGTGCGTGCGCGCCCTGTCTGTTCGTCGATGAAATGATCTTGCGGCACAATCCACGCCAGCAGCAACACCAAGACGACTGCCGCCAGCACGCAACTGCACATGCCAATGACACGTTTGGCTGCGATGCCGCCGCAAAAGAGCATCGCCACGATGACGGTAAAGAGCAACGCCGCCGTCGAAAGGTTGCCCGGAAAGATGAGTCCGCACGTCAGCAAGATGGCCGCAGCGAACCACTTGAAGTATTTCTCCTCGAAATCGGGTTTGTTGGGATTTTTGGCGCGCGCCACCCAATCGGCCGTCGAGACAATCAGACCGAGTTTGGCGAACTCCGACGGCTGCAAGCCAAACGCCCAACGCGCTGCGCCATTGATGCTGCTAGAGCCGACAAACGTATAGAACAGCAAGATGACCGAACCAATCCAGACAGCCCAGCCAACCATGCGAATATGGCGATAATTGACCGACAGAAGTGCCACCATCGCCACGAATCCGAGTGCCAAATGGGCAGCATGCTTCAACAGCGGTTCGGCGGTAGACGAAGCCCGCGCCACAAAAAAACTTTGCGCGCTAAAGCCCTCGACCAGCGAGATGGCCACCAGCAAACCATACAACGCCCAGATGACGCGGTCGCCCTTGAGTTGATGTCTCAGAAATTCGTCCAAATTAGTATGAATCAGTGTGAAAGTGTGAAAGTGTGAAAGTGTGAAAGTGTGAAAGTGTGAAAGTTAGAAAGTTAGAAAGTTTATAAAATCTATAAAGTGAAAAGTGTATAAAGTTATTGGGGATTTGCGGATTTGGTTATTTGGTTATTTGAAAATTGATTAAATAATTGGAAATTAGATAATTGAATAATTAAAATGTCTTTGCTCTTTGCTCTATATTCTTTGTTCTCTCACCTCTCACCTATAACCTATAACCTTTTTTTACAATTTTCGGACGGCAGCTTTGAATTGTTCGCCACGGTCTTCGTAGTTTTTGAACAGGTCGAAACTTGCGCAGCAGGGCGAAAGCAGCACGGTATCGCCTTCGTGTGCCACTTCGTAGGCTTTGCGCACGCATTCGTCCATCGATTTCACCTCGTACATGGGGCAGGTGCAGTGGTCTTGCCAAAAATCGAACAGTTTTTTGTTGTCCACACCCAAAAAGATGAGCGTACGCACCTTTTCGCGCACCAAAAGTTCTATTTCGGAGTAATCGTTGCCTTTGTCGGTGCCGCCAAGAATGAGCACAGTAGGCGTTTTCATGCTTTGCAGCGCATACCAGCACGAATTGACGTTGGTGGCTTTCGAGTCGTTGATGTAGCGCACGCCGCGCACCGAAGCCACATACTCCAAACGATGTTCGACGCCTTGAAACTCGGCCAGCGACTTGCGGATAGTCTCTTTGCGGATATGCACCAACTGCGCCGCCAAGCCAGCCGCCATCGAATTGTAGACGTTGTGCGTGCCGCGCAGTGCCAATTCGTCGGCGGGCATTGTCAGGTCGTTGTCGTGTTCGGGCGACTTGATATTCAGGTCGTTATCTTCGATAAACGCCCACATGGCATCGGTTTTGCCGAGTGCGAACGGTAGCAGTTTCGCCTTGATGTCGCGTTTTTCGAGTTCGGCTTTCAGCACGGGGTCGTCGTTCCAATAGATGAAGGCATCTTCGGGCGTTTGGTTCTGCAAGATGCGGAATTTCGCGTCGATGTAATTTTGGAATTTGTGGTCGTAGCGGTCGAGATGGTCGGGTGTAATGTTCAGAATAACAGAGACATCGGCCTTGAAATCGTACATGCCATCGAGTTGGAACGAGCTGAGTTCGAGCACATAGAAATCGTAGTCGCATTCGGCCACCTGCCAAGCGAAACTTTTGCCCACATTGCCGGCCAAGCCCACGTTCAGCCCTTCGTTTTTCAAGATGAAATAGGTGAGCATCGTGGTGGTTGTCTTGCCGTTCGAGCCTGTGATACAGATTTTTTTGGCGTTGGTGTAGCGCGCGGCAAACTCTATTTCGGAGATGATGGGCGTGCCCTGTTGGCGCAATGCGCGTACCATCGGTGCCGTTTCGGGAATGCCCGGACTTTTCACCACCTCGTCGGCGTTGAGAATCAGCGCATCGGTATGTCCGTTTTCTTCGTAGGGCAGACTGCGCCGGTCGAGTTCGGCCTTGTATTCGGGTTTCAGTGCGCTTTTGTCGGACAGAAACACGTCGTAGCCCTGTTTTTTGGCCAATATGGCCGTGCCAACGCCGCTTTCGCCGCCTCCAAGAATTACTAAACGTTTCATAGTTATGTTGTTTTTCTAAATTTCTATGTTGATTGATTCAATGCATCAATAAAAATCGGTGTGCCAAAATAATTTTCAAATTTTCAAACAATTAAATAATTGTAAATTAAATAATTAAACAATTGGACGATTGGATTTACCTGATTTTCAGTGTCAAAATAGTCAGTGCGGCCAAGATGATGGTTACAATCCAGAAGCGCACGGTGATTTTTGTTTCGTGATGCAGTTCGCTCGAACCTTTGAAACGGACGGTGCTGGTCGGGTCGGAGCGCAAAACCTGTTCCATCGACGTGCGGAAATGGTCGTGAATGGGCGTGCGTTTCCAGAGGCGTTTGTGCGCGCCACGTTTCTTGTTGAAGGCGTAGTAGTTGCGCTGCAAGATGACCGAAAGGCTTTCGACCAAAAACACGCCGCACAAAATGGGCAGTAGCCACTCTTTGTGAATGATGACCGCCGACACAGCGATGATGCCGCCGATAGTCAGGCTGCCCGTGTCGCCCATGAAAATCTGTGCCGGATAGGAGTTGTACCACAGAAATCCGACCAGCGCGCCCACAAATGCGCTGAGAAAGACCACAAGTTCCTCACTACCAGGAATATACATCACATCGAAATAGTCAGCCCAGACGTAACTGCCCGAAATGTAGGCCAGCACTATCAATGCCGCGCCGATGATGGCCGAATTGCCGGCCGCCATGCCGTCCATGCCGTCGTTCAGGTTGGCACCATTGGAGACGGCAGCCACCACCACCACGGTAAGCAGCACGAAAAACGCCCAGCCCGCCCAATACTTCATCGGTTCGCCCAAAAAGTCGAACATATCGGCGTAGTTGAAATTGTGGTTTTTGAAAAACGGTACAGTCGTGCGCGTCGATTTCACGTCGGGCGTTTTATAGACCACCTCCACATTGTTTTCGATGCGCGTTTCGACGCGTTCGTTCATCACCGTGGCAGGGCAAAAGCGCAATGTCAAGCCCACAATCAAGCCCAGAGTTACCTGCCCCGCTATTTTCCACCAACCATTGAGGCCGTCCTTGTTTTTGCGGAAAGTTTTGATGTAGTCGTCCACGAAACCGAGCGTGCCGAGCAGCAGCGTGGTGATAATCATCAGCACGAGATAGACATTGCTCAACTTGCCCACCAGCAGGCAGGGCAGCAATATGGCCACAATCACCACGAGTCCGCCCATCGTCGGAACGCCTTTTTTCTGTGTATTGAATGGGTCGAGCCGTTCGTCGCGCTGCGTTTCGGAGATGTTGCGCCGCTTGAGCATAGCGATGAAATGGCGGCCGAACCAGATGGAGATGACAAGTGCCAAAATGGCCGCCACAACCGCCCTGAACGAGATGTATTGGAACACGCTCGCCCCTGGGAAATCGAATGTTTTGTCGAGATAGGAAAAGAGATAATACAACATGATTGATTGAAAGTTTTTGATTGATTGTTTGGTTGCGCTGCGCGCGTTCCTAAGTTTCTGTGGATTTGGTTATTTGAAGATTTGAAAATTTGAAGATTAAGGCGTTTCAGTTATCGCAATCTGAAATCTGAAATCCGTCAATTTGTCAATTTGTCAATAAAGTTTGCTTTTATTTCTTCCTTGTCGTCGAAATGGTGCTTTACGCCTTTGATTATCTGGTAGTCTTCGTGTCCTTTGCCGGCCACGAGCAGCACGTCGCCAGCCTGTGCCAGTGCGCAAGCCGTTTTTATTGCTTCGCGGCGGTCGGCCACCACAAGCGTGCGGCGGCGTTGGTCGGCATCGAGTCCAGCCAGCATATCGTCGAGAATGGTTTGCGGCTCTTCGTCGCGCGGATTGTCGCTGGTGAGTATCGTGCGTGTGCTGGCGTTCACGGCTTCGCGTGCCATCATCGGACGTTTGCCTTTGTCGCGGTTGCCGCCGCAGCCCACCACGGTAATCAGATTGCCCCGACCGCCGCGGATATCGTTGATAGTGGCAAGCACGTTGGCAAGCGCATCGGGCGTGTGTGCATAATCGACAATGGCAGTCCAGCCCTGCGGCGCGCGCAATGCCTCGAAGCGGCCGTTCACGGCGTGGAGCGCACTGAGATGGCGCAGCACCTCCTCTTCGGGATAGCCGAGCAGCACAGCGGCACCAAACACGGCGGTCAGATTGCTGGCGTTGAATCGCCCGACGAACGGCAGCGACACTTCGTGTCCGTTCATATCGAGTAGCATACCGTCGAACGACATCTCCAAAATGCGTGTTTTGAAATCGGCCAGCGTGCGCAACGAGTACGTTTTTTTCGCTGCTGCGCTGTTTTGGAGCATCACAAGTCCGTTTTTATCGTCGGCGTTGGTCAGTGCAAACGCATCGGACGGCAAATCGTCGAAGAAGCGTTTTTTGGCTTTCAGATAATTTTCTACCGTTTTGTGGTAGTCCATGTGGTCGCGCGTGAGATTGGTGAAAATGCCGCCACGGAAGCGCAACCCAGCGATACGCCGTTGGTCGATGGCGTGTGAACTGCATTCCATGAAGGCATATTCGCAGCCGGCCGCCGCCATTTCGGCCAAAAGAGCGTTCAATTCGAGCGGATCGGGCGTGGTGTGCGTGGCAGCCACCGCCTTGTCGTCGATGTAGTTGCAAACGGTCGAGAGCAGCCCGACCTTGTAGCCCAATTGGCGGAAAAGTTGATAGAGCAACGTGGCGATGGTGGTTTTGCCGTTGGTGCCAGTTACGCCAACCAGCGTCAGTTTGTGCGACGGGCGACCGTAGAAGTTCGAAGCCATCACGCCGAGTGCTTCGGCACTGTTTTCGACCTGCACATAGGCCACATCTGCCGCCTGTTTTTGCGGTAACGTTTCGCACACGATGGCGGCTGCGCCAAGTTCCACCGCTTTGTCGATAAAGTCGTGTCCATCGACTGCCGTGCCGCGCGTTGCGACAAACACATCGCCGTGCGCCACTTTGCGCGAATCGAAGCAAAGGTTGTTCACCGTCCGATGCGCCACGCCGTTTTTCACAGCCACGCCCGACAACAAATCTACAAGTTCCATATCATTCACGTTTTTTCAATGTCATTTCAGTTCGAGCAATATGGTATTGCCCTTTTGCGCCACGCTGCCAGCCGCAATCGACTGCCGCACCACGCGTCCGTTGCCGTACATATCGACATGCAAACCTGCGTTTTCGAGCAGATAGACGGCATCTTTTGCGCCCATGCCCACCACGTTTGGCACCAATCCAGGCTTCACGCTTATCGGTTTGAACTCGAAACTGTTTTGCCACTGCACATACGACCATGGTGCGGCGTTTTCGGCGTAGTCGAAATCGAGTTCATCGAACGTTTCGGCCAACGCCTCCGTGCTTCCCGATTTCACGGTTGGCACGTCGCCCACCACCAACTGTTCGGGCAGAGTGCGTTGCACGGTCTGCGCATAGATGCGTTCGGCTATCTTGCGCGCCACGGGGCCGCACATGGTGCCAGCATCGGCAGGTTCGATAGGTTTGCGCATCACCACGATGATGGAATAGAGCGGCTTTTCGGCGGGGAAATAGCCACAAAACGTTATTTGATGGCGGATAGGCCCGCGTTGCCAATACTCCACCTGAGCGGTTCCTGTTTTGCCTGCCAACGCCACATGGCGCGAATTGGCATATTTGGCCGTGCCCTCGACCACAGTGGCACGCAACATCGCACGAATGTCGCGCAAGGTTTGCGACGAGCAGACTTTCGAGTTGATGGTTTCGGTTTTGAACCTTTCCAGCACACGGCCGTTGCGGCTTATGGCCTTCACCAAAAACGGTTTTATGTATTTGCCGTCGTTGGCAATTGCATTGTAGAAAGCCAACGTGTAGATGGGCGGAATGCCCGTTTCGTAGCCAATCGCCATCCACGGCAGCGTCGTCTTCGACCATTTCACGTCCTTGTCGTTCGGGTGGCGCACGTTCGGTTTCGCGGCGTTCGGATAGTCCAAATTCATCGGTTTGCCGACACCCATTTTGTAGAGCGCATCTACAAATTCGCCGGGTTTGTCGTGGTAGTAGTCGTCTATCACACGCGACATGCCGATGTTCGACGATTTTGCCATCACTTCGGTCATGGTCAGCACGCCGTTTTTGTGCGTGTCGGTCATTTTTCGACCATACATATTCCATACGCCTTCGCCTGTGTTTATCTTGTCGTCGGCTTTGACCACGCCATTTTCAAGTGCCACCATCATCGCCATGGTTTTGAACGTGGAGCCTGGTTCCGGACGCGAGGTGAACACCATATCGTCCGATTCGCTGTAACGACCATCGTCGCCGCGCGCCATATTCACACACGCCTTGATTTCGCCCGTATGCACGTCCATCAACGCCACGCAGCCCTGCTCGGGCGAATAGCGCAAGAGATATTCCATGAAAACGCTCTCGGCGATGTCCTGCATCTCGATGTCGATGGTGGTGATGATGTCGAGTCCGTCTTCGGGTTCGACTACCGACACATAGGCGGCGTAACTGCCCAAATGCTGATACTGCGCCACGCCGGGCGTGCCGCGAAGCACCGAGTCGAACGCCAATTCCAGCCCACAGCGGCCGCCTTTTTCGGCCTGCCCGTAGATGTCGCCAATAGTGCGCGATGCCAGCGAGCCAAACGGTTTGATACGGCGCACATGTTTCTCGGTAATCAGGCCGCCACGCATCTGCCCCATACGAAAGAGCGGAAACTGCGCAACCTCTTTCATATCGACATACGAGACGGCTTTCGGGTAAAGCGCGACTCGCCGCGATTTTGCGTTGTTTTGTTTGTATGCCGTCAGTATCATTTTTTTGTATTCCGCCGCCGAACGGTCGCCAAATTTATGCGACAGCCGCCACGCCAGCGAATCGATATTTTCATAGAGGCGTTTGCCTCCGTTTTGACACAAATACTCGGTGCGCGTATCCATGTAGAGGCGATAGTAAGGCACCGTGCTAGCCATCAGTTTGCCGTCGCAGGCGTAGATGTTGCCACGCATGGCCGGCATCTCTTTTTCGGGTTTGATTTTGTCGAGTTTCATCAGTTCGGGCTTCCACACCGTCTGAATCAGAAACATGCGCACGACCACAGCCAGAAACGCTCCCACCACCAAAATGAGAACGACAGCGAATCGCCACATGTTCAATTTGCTCGGATTTGCCATTGCATCATGCCTGCTGGCTCTACTCTATCACCACCGCCGGCTGCGACGAGAGTTGTAGCGTACTGCCCTGCCCCTTCAATTTTTCTATCACATACGACTGTCGACTCATCTGCATCAACTCTTTCGATACGGAGAGCGACCTGTTTTTCACATCGTTCAACTCCTTTTTCAGCGACTCTATCTGGCGCAATTCCGCCTCGTGGGCAAAACGGTTGTAAACCAGCAACAGCGACAGCACCACCACCAGCACCACAAACGGTGTCTGACGGCGCAACGCCTCACGGTTCAACACATCGCCGCCGGCCACTTCGCGCCAATCGACGTGCGAGTGCCGTTCTTTGCGCCGCATAAGGCGTTCGCGTATTTTTGCTAACCACTTCATCTGTCCAAAATGCGTTCTGCGACACGCAATTTCGCACTGCGCGCCCGAGGGTTGGCCGCCACCTCGTCGTCCGAAGCAACCAACACCCTATTATTAACAGCAGCAAACGGCGACAGCGCGCGACCGTAGAAATCCTTCTCCTGACGACCATCGACATTGCCTGTGCGTATGAAATTTTTCACCAATCTATCTTCGAGCGAATGGTAGGTGAGCACCGCCAGCCGACCGCCGACATTCAGCACTTGAGCCGATTGACGGAGCAATTCGCGCAACGCCCCCATCTCGTCGTTCACCTCGATGCGCAACGCCTGAAAGAGTTTGGCCATCTCTTTTTTCTCGCGTTCGCGCGGGAAAAACGGTCTCACCACATCGATGAGTTGCGCCGCCACCTCGATAGGAGCGACTGCGCGCGCCGCCACCACCGCTTTAGCCACACGGCGGGCTTGGCGCAACTCGCCATAATTGAAAAAGATGTCGGACAGGCGCGCCTCGTCGTAACTGTTCAACACGGCCGCGGCCGTCAGCGCAGAGCGACGATTCATGCGCATATCCAAATCGCCGTCGAAGCGGAACGAAAAACCGCGCGTCTCGTCGTCGAGATGGTGCGACGACACACCCAAATCGGCCAAAATGCCGTCCACTTTTTCGATATTGTGATAGCGCAAAAAATTCGACAAATAGCGGAAATTGCTCCGCACAAACGTGAAACGCGCATCGTCGAGAGCATTTTGCGCCGCATCTAAATCTTGGTCGAAGCCGAGCAGACGGCCGCCCTCGCCCAAACGCTCCAAAATGGCGCGCGAATGACCACCGCCACCAAACGTAACATCGACATACACGCCATCGGGCTTGATGCGCAAGCCTTCGAGCGTTTCGTTTAGCATAACTGGCGTGTGGTACATAAATTCAATGCGAAAGTGAGAAAGTGTGAAAGTGTGAAAGTGTGAAAGTGTGAAAAGTTTATAAAGTCTATAAAGTTGTTGTGGATTTGTGGATTTGGTTTAATGCGACAATTTGAAATTTGAAATCTGAAATCTGAAATTGATTAAATAATTGGAAATTAGATAATTGAATAATTAAAAAGTCTTTGCTCTTTGCTCTTTGCTCTTTGCTCTTTGCTCTTTATTCTCTCACCTCTCACCTATAACCTCTCACCTATTTCTTGCTACTTGCTACTCATATCTTGCTACTAAATCCTATTCAGCAACAGATTTTTTCGTCATTTTTTCAGCTAAGCGTTTGGCGAAGTCAGTCGAAGTCAGGCGCGAACGCTCGTAGGTGGCCTTATTCCACAGCGCCATGCGGTCGAGCATACCGACGAACAGCACATCGGCCTCTGCGCCAATCTGCGACAGATAACGGCGCGGCACCAGCACACGCCCTTGCGCATCAATGTCGAGCCACTCGGCATCCGACACAAACTGCATCAGCAGCATCTGGTCTTCGGGGTTCCACTCGTCGAGTTTCTCCTTGAAATCCGCCACTTTGCGATTCCAAACTGCCTCCGGATAGAGAATCAGGCACGCGTTGTCTGGGTCCATGCGCATCACCAAACGGCGACCGCCGCCATCGTCGGGCAGCAGCCTGCGGTAGGCCGAAGGCACGAAAACACGCCCTTTGGCATCTAATTTTGCCTCGCTATTTCCGATAAATGTGGACATACTTATTGCACTAATTATTCGGGTGTAAAGTTACAACAAAATTCAAATTCCCCACATTCCACCACAAGAAATTTATCAACAGGTTTTTCAACAAAATTTCGCAAGAAATCAAAAAGTTATCAACAATTTTTCATCCTTCAGAAAACGGAATAATTTGCTAATTTTCAACAAATAATGAACAATCAGAGTGCAGAATGGTTGAAAGTGGGGAAAATTTTCCAAAGTACCCCGCGAAATCGTCCCGAAGAACGCGCATGGCCTGCCAAGTGAACCTTTTTGCACCATCATTTTTCATTTTTTTTGTCGAAAACGATTGTCGTTCAGGAAAAAAGCAGTAAATTTGCACGCTTTTAGACAAAACAGTTTTATTCACCGCGAATCCGCGCCGAGCGGAGAGGCGATAAAAACAAACCAAACCATTGATTATCAAGAAGAAAGACGAAGCCGCGCACCGCATAAACGAACGCATCAGAGGCGTGCGCGAAGTCCGTTTGGTGGGCGAAAATGTGGAACAGGGTGTCTACCCGATTGAGCGTGCGCTGGCGATTGCCGATGCGCAAGGGCTCGATTTGGTGGAAATATCGCCAAACGCCCAGCCCCCCGTGTGCAAAGTGATAGACTACCAAAAGTTCCTCTATCAGCAGAAAAAACGCGAAAAAGAGTTGAAGGCCAAATCGGTGAAGATGGACGTGAAAGAGATTCGTTTCGGTCCGCAAACCGACGACCACGACTACAACTTCAAGTTGAAGCACGCGCAAGGCTTCATCAAAGACGGCAACAAAGTGAAGGCCTACGTCTTTTTCAAAGGCCGCTCGATTCTGTTCAAAGAGCAAGGCGAAGTGTTGCTGCTGCGCTTTGCCAACGACCTCGAAGAGATTGCCAAAGTCGATTCGCTGCCCAAACTCGAAGGCAAACGCATGATAATAATGCTATCGCCCAAAAGCACGAAAAAATAGGCGCGAGACGGTTCGTATTTGAAAATTTTTTGACACACTATTATTAACTAATTAAATAACAATTTTACTGAAATGCCTAAACTGAAGACTAATTCCGGTACCAAAAAGAGGTTCGCCCTTACCGGAACAGGAAAAATCAAACGGAAACACGCTTTCAAAAGCCACATTCTGACCAAAAAGACATTGAAACAAAAACGCAATTTGACGCACGCTGGCTTGGTAGATGCGGCAAACATCAAAAGCGTCAAAGCCTTGTTGGCCAACCATTAAGCAAACTATTGAAAGCAAACAAACACAAGTGATTAACCGAATGTTCAGCCCCGAAAGATTCCGATGGAACGCTAACATTCAAAAAACAGAAAAATTATGCCAAGATCAGTAAACCATGTCGCTTCGAGAGCGAAACGCAAAAGAATTCTGAAACTTACACGCGGCTATTTCGGCGCACGTCGCAACGTGTGGACTGTAGCCAAAAACACGTGGGAAAAAGGTCTGCTCTACGCCTATCGCGACCGCAAAAACAAGAAACGCAACTTCCGCGCTCTGTGGATTCAGCGTATCAATGCGGCTGCACGCTTGGAGGGTCTGTCGTACTCGCAACTGATGGGGGCTCTGCACAAAGCAGGCATCGCCATGAACCGCAAAGTACTGGCCGACCTCGCCATGAACCACCCCGAAGCATTCCAAGCCATCGTGAAAAAGGCCGCCAAAGCGAAATAACGCCCAAAGCACAACAAACGAAACGCTCAACTCCGCACGGAGTTGAGCGTTTTCTGTATGCCAACCTTTCGACGAAAGGCTGGAAATCAGACGATTCCCTGCGCCATCATGGCTTTGGCCACCTTCATAAACGCTGCCGTGTTGGCACCTTTCACATAATCGACTGTGCCGTCGGGCAGCGTGCCATACTTGACGCACTGTGCGTGAATGTCGCTCATGATTTGGCGGAGTTTGGCATCGACCTCCTCTTTGCTCCAACTGATGTGCATGGCGTTTTGCGTCATTTCCAAGCCCGACACCGACACGCCGCCTGCATTGGCGGCCTTGCCAGGCGCATAAAGAATTTTGGCCTCTTGGAAAACCTTGATGGCTTCGGGCGTGGAGGGCATATTGGCACCCTCAGAAACAGCAATCACGCCATTGGCGACCAAAGCGCGCGCATCGTCGCCGTTCAGTTCGTTCTGCGTGGCCGACGGCAGCGCAATGGTGCATTTTTCGTGCCACGGACGACCGCCAGCCACATATTTGCAGCCATATTTTTCGGCATACTCGCGTATGCGCCCGCGATAGACCTGTTTCAGTTCGAAAATATAGTCCAACTTTTTGCGGTCGATGCCGTCGGGGTCGTAGATGTAGCCGTCGCTGTCGCTCATAGTCAGCACTTTGCCGCCCAATTCGAGCACTTTTTCGGCGGTGTAGGTGGCCACATTGCCTGCACCAGAGATGCAGACGGTCTGCCCTTTCAGGTCGTCGATGCCGCGACTTTTCAGCATATTCATCAGGAAATAGATGTTGCCATAGCCCGTGGCTTCGGGGCGAATGAGCGAGCCGCCAAATTCGATGCCTTTGCCAGTGAATGTGCCTGTGTTTTCGCGCGCCAACTTTTTGTACATACCGTACATGTAGGCCACTTCGCGTCCGCCCACGCCGATGTCGCCTGCTGGCACGTCGGTATCGGGGCCGATATTGCGCCAAAGTTCCAGCACCAACGCTTGGCAGAAACGCATGATTTCGGCGTTCGATTTGCCGCGCGGCGAGAAGTCGGAACCGCCTTTGGCACCGCCCATGGGCAGTGTGGTGAGCGCATTTTTGAACGTCTGTTCGAAGGCCAAAAATTTCAGAATCGACGGGCAGACCGAAGCGTGAAAACGCATGCCGCCTTTGTAGGGCCCGATGGCGTTGTTGTGCTGTATGCGGTAGCCCATGTTGGTCTGCACACGCCCTTGGTCGTCCACCCAATTGACGCGGAACGAAATGATGCGATCGGGAATGCAAAGACGCTCGATCAGGTTGGCGCGTTCGAATTCCGGATGCCGATTGTACACCCCTTCGATGGAAGTCAGCACCTCGCGCACCGCCTGAATGTACTCCGGCTCGTTCGGAAAACGACGCTGTAAATTATCTATCACTTTTTGAGTTTCCATAACATTTTTTGACTTTTGTGATACTTTTTGTTTATTTCGCGATGCAAAAGTACAGTTTTTTTTTCGAATCGACACAAAAACAGCGGCGCACGACGAAACAAAAAAAGCGAAAAAAGCGAATTTTGACGGTAAATTTCACGATATTCGTTTTATTTGCTAATTTTGCACGATTTTTCCAGAACATTTTTACCATGAAAATCATCACCACCAAAAACGAACTTGCCCAATGCGTAGCCGACTGCAAAAAAGCGGGATTGCGCATCGGTTTTGTGCCCACCATGGGGGCGCTGCACGAAGGCCATCTGACGCTGGTGCGCCGAGCCGTGGCCGAAAACGACCGCTGTTTTGTGAGCGTATTCGTCAATCCCACGCAATTCAACGACAAGAACGACCTTGCCAACTACCCGCGCACGCTCGAAGCCGACGCGCGTCTGCTCGAAACGGCAGGTTGCGCCTACGTGTTTGCTCCAACGCCCGACGAGATGTACGATGCCAGCGAGATGGCGACACCGTTTGCGTTCGATTTTGGCGGGCTCGACCAAGTGATGGAGGGCAAATTCCGCCCGGGGCACTTCAACGGCGTGGTGCAAGTGGTGAGCAAACTCTTCCGCCTCGTGCAGCCCGACAAGGCCTATTTCGGCGAAAAAGACTTTCAGCAATTGGCCATCATACGGCGCATGGTGCAAGTGATGGCATTCCCCATCGAAATAGTGGGTTGCCCCATCGTGCGCGAAGCCAGCGGACTTGCGCTCAGCAGCCGCAACACCCTGCTTACGCCCGAACAGCGGCAAATCGCCACACACATTTCGGCTGTGCTGAAAGAGAGCACGCAATTTGCGCTCGAAACGACGGTGAGCGAACTGCACGACGCCGTAGTGGCCGCCATCAACCGAAAAGACGACCTCGACGTGGAGTATTTCGACATTGTGGACGGTCGCACCCTGCAATCGGTAGCCACGTGGAACGACGCCGACTACATCGTAGGCTGCATCACGGTCTATTGCGGCAAAATCAGACTCATCGACAACATACGCTACAAATAACCCCGCCGCGAGATGGTCAGACTCTACAACGAAAATCCCAACCCAAAAATCATTGCGCACATCGCCGAAATACTGCGCAACGGCGGCATCATCATCTACCCTACCGACACCGTCTACGCCATCGGCTGCGATATGTACCAGCCGCGCGCCATCGAAAAAATTTGCCATTTCCGTGGTATCGACCCACGCAAAGCGCAACTCGCCATCGTCTGCCACGACCTGAGCAGCGTGAGCGAATACGCACGCATCGACAACAGCACTTTCCGTCTGCTGAAACGCAACCTGCCTGGCGCATTTACATTCGTGTTGCCCGGCAGCAGCCGACTGCCCAAACTGTTCAAAGACCGTAAAAACATCGGCATACGCATACCCGACAACAACATCGTGCGCGCCATAACCGCTGCACTCGGCAACCCGCTGATGACCGCCTCGATAAAAGACAGCGAACTATCGGAATACGAGACCGACCCCGAACTGCTGCAAGAAAAATATGGGCGCATGACCGACATCATCATCAACGGCGGAACCGGCGGCACAACTGCCTCGACCATAGTCGATTGCACAGGCGACGAACCGCAAATCACACGCCAAGGTGCTGGCGAACTCATCATTTGATAAACAAAATCGAAAAAATTTGTCGAACAATAAAAATTTCGTATATTTGCACACTCTATTTTTGCAGATAAACCCTCAAAAAAAACGAATATGAAACACGTCATCAGAATTACACTCGTAATCGCCATCGCCTTTTTGGCCTACATCTGCGTAATGAGCATCATTACACCGATTCAGTTCGACAACATACGCGCCTCGCGCGAAAAAGCCGTCATCGCCCATCTTATCAACATACGCAAGGCGCAAATCGCGTTCAAAGACCAAGCGGGCTACTACACAGCCAGTTGCGACACGCTCACCGACTTTATCAAAAACGGTAAAGTGCCCGTCGTGTTGAAAGAAGGCACGCTCACCGACGAGCAACTGCAAAACGGCCTCACCGAAGCCAAAGCCCTGAAAATAGTGCGTTCGGGCAACAAAAAAGAGATTGCCGCCAACGGGTTGGAGCATTTCCGCCGCGACACATCGTATGTGAGCGTGTACGAAAGCCTCTTTGCCAACGACCTCACAGCCGACCAGATAGACCAAATCGTAGTCGTGCCGTTCTCGAACGGGCAAAAATTCGAGATGGAATCGGCCTCGCACACCAACGCCAAATCGGGCACGGTAGTGCCGCTGTTCGAGGCGCGCGCCCCCTACGACCTGTACCTGAGCGACCTCAACCGCCAAGAACTCATCAACCTGAAAGACGAGAAAAAACAACTCGACAAATACCCCGGCTTGAAAGTCGGCTCTGTGCAAGAGCCCAACAACAACGCTGGCAACTGGGAATAATCCCTCGCGGCACATTTTCTCGAACGAATAATTGATAATGGACAATGAGCAATAATTGAATCGCTTGGTTTTCGGCCGTTTCGTTACAGAGCGACAGAAAAAACGAATTATTTTTCATTATTCATTATTAATTGTTACTTGTTCAAAATGCGTATTGTCAGCGGAAAATTCAGGGGGCGGCATTTCAATCCGCCAACCAACATCACAGCACGGCCAACGACCGACTTTGCCAAAGAGAGCCTGTTCAACGTGCTGGTGGGCTACCTCGATTTGGACGGTGCGACCGCACTCGACCTCTTTTCGGGCACGGGCAGCATCAGTTTCGAGTGTGTGTCGCGCGGCTGCCTGCATGTGAGCGGTGTCGAGATGAACGAACGCCACATCGCATTCATCAAAAAGACGGCCGCCGAACTCAAAATCGACAACCTGCGCATCTACCGCAGCGACGTGTTCCGTTTTCTCGACACGAACAGCGAAGCGTTCGACCTCATCTTTGCCGACCCGCCCTATCAGATGCCAGAAATAGCCGAGATTCCCGACCGCATTTTTGCCAAAAACAGGCTACGCACAGGCGGCGTTTTCGTGCTTGAGCACGGCAAAAACAACCGTTTCGACACGCATCCACACTTTGTCGAGCACCGCAACTACGGCAACGTGCATTTCAGTTTCTTCAGATAACAGAAAATCGCCCATCGGCGAAAAAGACTTTTTTTTATGAAAAAATTCATTGTTTTGGCAATCATGGGCTTGGCGGTCTGTGGTTTGCAAGCGCGGCAATTGGGCTCGCTGCCCGCAAAATTCAAAGTGGCCGACGGAAAATACGTCTATTTTTCGAAAGGCAACCTGCAATACGCCCGAAACAGCAACACATGGTCGTTTGCCGAGCGACAATACGACGCCATCGGCAACGCCAACATCAGCGATGGCGCGCTGGCCGACAAGATAGACCTCTTCGGCTGGAGTAGCGATGGCAACTCCGTTGCGCAATGGGGCGCAAGCATCTCGACCGACAACTCGGTTTTCGGCGGCAACTTTTCGGAATGGGGCAACAACGCCATCAGCAACGGCGGGAACACCGTCAAACAGTGGCGCACACTCACGTCCGACGAGTGGCAATATCTGTTCAAGCACACCCGCTGGACGGTGGGACGTGTGGCCGGCGCGCTCGGATTCATCTTGCTTCCCGACGATTTTTCGGCACCATCGGGCATCGCCGTGAATATCGTCGGCACAGGGAACCTGTCCGAAAGCACGAAAACATATACGCTCGACAATGCGAACAATTACACCGAATCCGAGTTTGCGCAACTGCAAAAACTGGGCGTCGTGTTTCTGCCTTGCGGCTACCGCAATGGCACAACCGTAACCACATCGGGCGAAGGATGCTATTGGTCGTCAAGCGCGCAAGGCACCACCCAAGCCAAACATATTCAATTTGGAGAAGCGAGCGCGAACTTTGGCGCATCGGCCAACCGCTATATGGGCTACTATGTGCGGCTCGTGCAGGACGACAGAGCCAACGTCAAGCCACTGCCCGCCAAATTTGAGTTGAGCGACGGGAAAAAAATCGCTTTTGCGACGGGCAACATCATCTACGACCCCACAACAAACCTCTATGCACCCGCCACAAACCAATACGATTATTTTAGCGCGACAAGCGGAAAACGCGATTTGCTGCGCGGTGATTTGGGCGAACTCAAATTCTGCGAATACAAATGGCGCACACCGTCCATCGACGAATGGAGATATCTGTTTCAGCACTACCCTTGGACTATGGCCAAAGTAAACGGCGTTTACGGCTTCATGCTGTTGCCCAAAAACTTTCAGACACCGACAGGACTCTCCGTAGCACTGATCAGCCAAGGCGGCTACAACGGCAGCACAGCGACATTTCAAGCCAGTGTGTATGCTAACAACAACTATACCGCCACCCAATTTGCGCAACTGCAAACCGCCGGAGCCGTGTTCCTGCCTTTTGCGGGCGACGCGTACACTGGCCAATATTACATAAAGAACAACGAGGGCTCCGCTGGCTTTTATTGGTCATCATCAGTTGTCGCATCCACCCTACACTATTATTGCGACTTTCAAAAAGAGTCGGTAAACTTGACACAGGATCACGTCAATGACTATCTTTTAGCCATTCGGAACATCGTAACGTATGGCACGGTCAACATCGTCCAAACCGCTCACGGCGCGGTTTCGGCATCGGGAACCGAATTCGCTGCTGGCGAAACCGTTACGTTGGACATAACGCCCGACAACGGCTACAAGGCCGGAATCATCTCTCTGAAAAACGGCGACCAAACATCTACCGTCACAGGCAACGAATTCGCCATGCCCAACGGCGATGTTACCGTGTCGGTGCTATTTGTGCCAACCGATGCGCCGGCGGATATGAATTTAGTAACCATCGTTACCGAAGACGACAATACACTCTACCAATACCAGAGTGTTGCAGAAAAGACCAAAATTACAGTTAAGCACAAAGACTATGAATGCGCATGGACTCGAGAAATTTTTGAAACTGTTTATATGGATCTCTGTATCCGCCACGACAACAACTACAAAGTGATTACGACACAGGTCGAAACCGTAGATGGTTCGCAAATTGCCACATACGGAAGTGAAGAGTTTGAGCTCACCATGCCAGCCTCGCCAGTGGTTATCAGAGTCGCCTGCCAGCGTTTGTACAAAATCGACAAAGCCATCGAAGGGAAAGGCAGCCTGCGCTGCAACAACACGGCCACCGAAGGCGAAACTGTTACGTTCACCGTCGAACCAGCCGCAGGCTACACATTGAGCAAACTTTCGGCAGAACAGCCGAACGGCACGTCCGTCGACATCGACAATGCGCAGCTGACGATGCCAGCAAGCGACATAAAAGTTACCGCCATTTTCACGCCCATCGACTATGACATCACCATCGATTCGGACGAGGAGAAAGGCAGCGTTTCGGCAAGTCAAGCCACCGCCCACATCAACGACGAAATAAAAATAACCGTTGTTCCCAAAACGGGCTATGCCGCCACAGAGATACACGTTTGGCAAGACAAAACGGAGATTAACATGCTGACCGACAGCACGTTCGTCATGCCAGCTGGCAATGTTACCATATCGATAGTTTGGGCAAGAGTCCTCACCATCACCGTCAATCCATCGGCGCACGGCACCGTTTCGGCGCAGCCAACCGCCAACGAAGGCGACAGCGTCAGCATAAAAATCGTCCCCGATTTGGGCTACGAACTCGACAATTTGATAGTGATGAACGGCAATTTGCGGCTTACGGTTACGAACGGGCGGTTCAAAATGCCGGCTGGCGACGTATCCATCTACGCCAAATTCCGCCCGATATATTACAGCATCACCATCGAGCCAACCGACAATGGCACCGTTGTTGCCAATCCGACGCAGGCCAAAATAGGCGACCTCGTAACGCTGGAAATTCTGCCAGAGCAAGGTTTTGTGCTGAGCCACCTGTTCGTTTTCAAGGACAACGAATCGATAGACGTAACCGACAACCAATTTGTCATGCCAGCCAGCGATGTCAGCGTTACGGCCTGGTTCGACGAGGGCACCATCACATCCATTGAATCCTGCCAGCAAAACGCCCCCACCGTGCAGAAAATAATCCGTAACGGCCAAGTGCTGATATTGCGCGACGGGAAAACATACACCCTGTTTGGCATAGAAGTGAAGGACTAACCCGCCTTTCGTCGCGCGCCTGCGGTGTTGCGGCGCCTGTTGAAAAAAATAAGCCGAAGCGGTTACACGTTTTCGGCTTTTTTTGTATCTTTGCACGTTGGAAAATGCACAGACATTTCCGCATTCTGGGGCTGTTTTTGGTTTTGACAGCGAGCAGAAGAGGTATGTAAGCACGCAGTGCGACGTCGGATAGCACTCTAATCATTTGACGGCAAACTTTTAACTGGCGAAACAAATTACGCTCTCGCTGCCTAATCGAAGTTTAGTACTTTAGGCTTAATTCCGGCGCAGATGCTGGAACGAGACATCTCTCGAATGCCAATCTCCGAAGCGGTTCGGTCAAGAGGTGTAGTAAAATCGGAGATAGTCGGTCGTGGCCGCGCACGGCAGGCGAAACTCTCTGCGGATAAGGCGACGGTTGGTGGCTTCGGTCTTGCCGCCGCACGAAAACCAAGGCGAAGATAAGCGTGTAGAAAGCATATTGCTTCCTCGTTTGGACGCGGGTTCGACTCCCGTCAGCTCCACAATCTTAAAGTGAGAAAGTTTATAAAGTAAAAAGTCTATAAAGTTGCTGTGGATTTGGTTATTTGGTTATTTGTTGATTTGGTTTAATTTGTCAATTTTTCATTGTCAATTATCAATTATCAATTAAAAACGCTCCTCACTCCTCACTCCTCACTCCTCACTGCTAATTGCTCACTACTCACTACTCACTGCTCACTGCTAATTGCTAATTGCTTAAATCATGTCCGAAGAAGAGATTATCACCACCACAAGCGACTACACCGACGACAACATACGCACGCTCGAAGGGCTCGAACATGTGCGTCTGCGCCCGGGCATGTACATCGGCAAACTCGGCGACGGCAACGCGGCCGACGACGGCATCTATGTGCTGCTGAAAGAGGTCATCGACAACTCCATCGACGAATTTCGCATGCACTTCGGCTCGACCATCGACATCACGCTGGCCGACCGCACGCTGACGGTGCGCGACTACGGACGTGGCATTCCGCAAGGCAAAATGGTGGCGGCCGTCTCCATCATGAACACAGGCGGCAAATACGACACCAAAGCCTTCCAGAAATCGGTCGGACTCAACGGCGTCGGCACCAAGGCCGTCAATGCGCTGTCGTCGGCATTCACCGTGAAATCGTTCCGCAACGGGCAGGTGAAACAGGCCGATTTCGAATGCGGCAAACTGACCAAAGAGTACGAACTCGCGCCAACCAGCGAGAAAGACGGCACACTCGTCGTCTTCACGCCCGACGAAGCGATATTCGGCAAATACACCTTCCACGAGGATTTCATCGAGACGATGTTGCGCAACTACAGTTACCTGAACACCGGCTTGACCATGGTGTTCAACGGGCGCAAATTCGTGTCGCGCAACGGCCTGCTCGACCTGCTGCAAGAACGCAGCACCTCCGAGCCGCTCTACCCGATTGTGCACCTCAAAGGCGACGACATCGAAATTGCCTTCACGCACAGCGACCAATACGGCGAAGAGTACTACTCGTTCGTCAACGGACAGAACACCACGCAGGGCGGCACGCACCAGAGCGCGCTGCGCGAACATTTGGCACGCACCATCAAAGAGTTTTACAACAAAAATTTCGAATTGAGCGACATTCGCAGCGGCATCGTGGCTGCCATCGCCATCAACGTGATAGAGCCGACGTTCGAAAGTCAGACAAAAATCAAACTCGGCTCGGCCAATATGGCTCCCGAAAAAGATAGCGACGGACACCCCTACCCGCTTTCGGGCATCAGTGTCAACAAATTTGTGGGCGACTTTGTGAAGCGCGAAGTCGATAATTTTCTGCACAAAAATCCGCAGACAGCCGAGACGTTGCTGAAAAAAATCATCGATTCGGAAAAAGAGCGCAAAGCCATCGCTGGCGTATCGAAATTGGCACGCGAACGCGCCAAAAAAGTGAGCCTGCACAACAAAAAACTGCGCGATTGCCACATTCACTACAACGATGCCAAAGGCGACCTGCGCGAAGAGAGTTGCATATTCATCACCGAGGGCGATTCGGCATCAGGTTCCATCACCAAAAGCCGCGACGTGAACACGCAAGCCGTGTTCAGTCTGCGCGGAAAACCGCATAATTGCTACGGCGAGACCAAAAAAGTGGTTTACGAAAACGAAGAGTTGAACTACCTGCAAGCCGCCCTCAACATCGAAGACGGCCTCGAAGGGCTGCGCTACAACAAAGTCATCATCGCCACCGATGCCGACGTGGACGGCATGCACATCCGCCTGCTGATGATGACCTATTTTCTGCAATTTTTCCCCGATTTGGTAAAAAAAGGGCACGTTTACATTCTGCAAACGCCGCTATTCCGTGTGCGCAACAAAAAAGAGACGCGCTACTGCTACACCGACGAGGAACGCCTTGCCGCCATCGAAGAGTTGAAGCCAACGCCCGAAATCACGCGATTCAAAGGTCTTGGCGAAATCTCGCCCGACGAGTTCAAGCACTTCATCGGCAAGGACATGCGCCTCGACCAGATACTGCTGCGCAAAGAGGACGCTGTGGCCGAACTGCTGGCGTTCTACATGGGCAAAAACACGCCCGAACGACAGGACTTCATCGTCGAAAACCTTGTGATCGATCTCGACGAGCCGTAAATTCTTTCGCCGAAAGAAGATTTCGGAATTTGTCCTTTGTCTTTACTCTAAATTTGCCCGAAAAATACCAGCATGGCAAAAATCGATTGGCACGGAAAATACATGGCACTCTTGATGTGGCGCGAAAAACACATCAAAGAGTCGTATTTTGTGCTGATTCTGAGTTTTTTGGTCGGCATAGCGTGCGCCGTAGCGGCCTTTCTGCTGAAAAGCATCATCGCGCTCATACAGCACGCCATCACGTCGCTTTTCCCCACCGACGAACTGAACTATTGGTACCTGATGTTGCCTGCGGTGGGCATCACGCTGGCGAGCCTTTTTGTGCGCTACATTGTGAAGGACGACATCAGCCACGGCGTAACCAAAATTCTTTACGCCATCTCGCAACGCAAAGCGATAATCAAGGTACACAACATGTGGTCGTCCATCGTGGCGAGCGCGGTTACCATCGGTTTTGGCGGTTCGGTGGGCGCAGAGGCTCCCATTGTGCTGACGGGTTCGGCCATCGGGTCGAATTTGGGGCGCGCCTTCCATCTCGACCAAAAAACGCTGATGCTTCTGGTGGGCTGTGGCGCGGCCGGTGCCATCGGCGGCATATTCAAGGCTCCGATTGCGGGTGTCATGTTCACGCTCGAAGTGCTGCTGCTCGACATGACGATGACCTCCATCGTGCCGCTGCTCATATCGAGCATCACGGCCAACGCGTTCTCGTACCTGATGATGGGCAGCGAAGCGATGTTCACTTTCGACAACGCCGTGCCGTTCGATTTGGGGCGCATTCCGTTCATCATCGTTTTGGGCGTGATTTGCGGTTTGGTTTCGCTCTATTTCACGCGCGGCATGAATTTCCTCGAAGGAATTTTCAAAAAGATAAACCGTCCGTATCGGAAAATCGCCATCGGCGGAGCCATGCTCAGTCTGCTCATTTTCTTTTTCCCGCCGCTCTACGGCGAAGGCTACGACACCATCGCGCTGTTGCTTTCGGGCGATGTGGCCGACGTGTTCCGTCAATCGCCGTTCTACGCCTACCGCTCCGAGACGTGGGTGATAATCGTCTATCTGAGTCTGATAGTCTTTTTCAAAATTTTTGCGTCGGCGGCCACCAACGGTGCAGGCGGCACAGGCGGCATTTTTGCGCCAAGTCTGTTTGTGGGCTGCATCACAGGTTTTGCCGTCGCCACGGCGATGAATCTGTTCGGTTTGGGCATTCCGAGCCAAAATTTCGCCTTTGCGGGCATGGCTGGACTGATGTCGGGCGTGATGCACGCGCCGCTCACCGCCATCTTTCTGATTGCCGAACTCACGGGCGGCTACGACCTTTTCATGACACTGATGATCACGTCGGTCGTGTCGTACCTCACCATCATTCTGTTCGAGCCGCACAGCCTCTACGCCATGCGTTTGGCGCAAAAAGGCGAACTGATGACGCACCACAAAGACCGCGCCGTGCTGTCGATGCTGAAAATGGAAAACTTCGTCGAAACAGATGTCGAGATCGTCAATCCCGACATGAAACTCGGCGAATTGGTCAAAATCATCTCGCGCTCGACCCACAACGTGTTTCCCGTAGTCGATGCAGCGACGGGCATTTTGGTGGGCATCATGCCGCTCGACGAAGTGCGCAACATCATGTTTCGCCCCGACCTCTACAAACGTTTTTCGGTGCGCAAACTGATGATTGCCGTGCCCGCCAAAATCAACGTCAATCAGCCCATGGACAAGGTGATGGACGTGTTCGAGGACAGCGGCGCGTGGAGCCTGCCCGTGGTCGACGACGAAGGGCGTTACGTCGGATTCGTATCGAAAACCAAGATATTCAATTCGTATAGGCACGTTCTCGTGCATTTTTCGGACGACTAAAAAAAGTGCGCCGAAAATTTGGAACAAACCTGAAAATTGTTGTTACTTTGCACCCGAAAAAAAGTGCGACAGCCAATTAGACCAAAAAGTATGAAAAACCTTGTGATAGTGGAGTCTCCGGCCAAAGCCAAGACCATCGAAAAATTTCTCGGCAACGACTACAAAGTGATGTCGAGCATGGGACATGTGTGCGATTTGCCCGACAAAACGTTGAGTGTCGACATCGAACACGACTTTGCGCCCACGTATGTCGTATCGGAGGACAAGAAAAAACTGGTAGCCGAGCTGAAAAAAGAGTCGAAAGCCGCCGAAGTGGTTTGGCTCGCATCCGATGAAGACCGCGAAGGAGAGGCCATCGCTTGGCATTTGCAAAACGTGCTGAAACTCGACAAGGAGAATATGCGCCGCATCGCCTTTCACGAGATAACCAAACCCGCCATACTCGATGCCATCGAGCATCCGCGCGACATCGACATCAACTTGGTGAATGCGCAGCAGGCGCGGCGCGTGCTCGACCGCATTGTGGGCTACCAACTCTCGCCCGTGCTGTGGAAGAAGATTAAACCCGGACTCTCGGCAGGACGCGTGCAGTCGGTTACGGTGCGTTTGGTGGTCGAACGCGAGCGCGAAATACAGAATTTCGTGGCCACGCCGTCGTTCAAGGTAGTCGCCACCTTCACTGGCTTCGACACACAAGGCAAACCGTGCGAATTGCAGGCCGAATTGAAACGCCGTTTCGCCACCGAAGACGAAGCACGCCAATTTTTGGAACTCTGCAAAACAGCGCATTTCAGCATCGAAAGCGTAGAAAAGCACCCTGCCAAAAAATCGCCGGCGGCACCATTCACCACATCGACTCTGCAACAAGAGGCCTCGCGTAAACTCGGTTTTTCGGTATCGCAAACCATGCGCATCGCACAAAAACTCTACGAATCGGGAAAAATCACCTATATGCGTACCGACTCGCTGAACCTCAGCAGTTTAGCCATCGGCACAATCAAAAAAGAGGTAACCGAAATGGCCGGCGAACGCTATGTGAAAGTGCGCAAATACCACACAAGTTCCAAGGGCGCGCAAGAGGCGCACGAAGCCATTCGCCCAACGTACATCAGCCATCACACCATCAGCGGCACGGCGCAAGAGCAACGCCTCTACGAACTGATTTGGAAGCGCACCATCGCCTCGCAAATGGCCGATGCCGAAGTCGAGCGCACCAACATCAACATCGCTGTCGAAGGGAGTGCCGAGCAGTTTGTTGCCACGGGCGAAGTGCTGCTGTTCGACGGTTTTCTGCGTGTCTATATGGAATCGTCCGACGACGAGGCAGAGCGCGACCAAGCCTCTATGCTGCCGTCGGTAAGCCAGCAACCGCTCACGCTCCGCGAAGCCACGGCGCAAGAACGGTTCGCCCAAAAACCGCCACGCTACACCGAAGCATCGCTCGTGCGCAAACTCGAAGAGTTGGGCATCGGTCGCCCATCGACCTACGCGCCCACCATCTCGACCATCTTGGCGCGCGGCTACGTCGACAAGCGCGAAATAACCAACGCGCCGCGCGATTACGTCGTTCTCACGCTGAAAAATGGAGAAATTGCCGCCGAGAAACGCCGCGAAAAACCAACCACCGAAAAGGGAAAACTCTCGCCCACCGACATCGGCATCGTGGTGAACGATTTCCTGATGAGTTATTTTTCCGACATCATGGACTACAACTTCACGGCCAATGTCGAGGAGGAGTTCGACGAAGTGGCGGCGGGCAAAATCGCTTGGAACAAAAACATCGGCAAATTCTACGCGCCATTCGCCAACGAGATAAAAACCGCCGACAAAGCCGTGGGCGCGAAACCTGGCGAACAATTTTTGGGCAACGACCCCGCGACGGGCAAACCCGTTTATGCCAAAATCGGCAAATATGGCGTCGTGGCGCAATTGGGCTCGTCCGACGGCGACGAAAAACCACGTTTCGCCGATTTACAGAAAGACCAGAGCATCTTCACCATCACGCTGGCCGAAGCGTTGGAACTCTTCAAACTGCCGATGAACGTCGGGCAGTTCGAGGGCGAAGATATGATTGTGGCCGACGGACGTTTCGGCCCCTACATCAAGCACGGCAAAGCCTTTTATTCGGTGCCCAAAACCGACAATCCGTTTGCGCTCACCCACGAACGCGCCATCGAAATCATCGTTGCCAAGCGCGAAGCCGACAAAAACAAGGTCATCAACACCTTTGGCGACATTCAAGTGCTGAACGGCCGTTTCGGTGCATACATACACACCGCCAGCGACAAGAAGAACTACAAACTGCCCAAAGGCACCGATGCTGCCGCGCTCACCGAAGAAGCGTGCCGCGCCATCATAGCCGACCCCGAAAACGCGTCGAAAGGGCGCACTGCGTTCCGCCGCAGCACACGCAAAACCACAACCAAAACCGCCACAAAAACAACCGCGAAAAAAGCGAAATAAGAAGCGCGGAGAGCGTTGTTTATGCGGATTTGTATTTTTTTTAGAACAAAGAATATAGAACAAAGAGCAAAGACAATTGATTAGACACAAGATACAAGTAGCAAGTAGCAAGAAAAGGTGAGAGGTGAGAGGTGAGAGGTGAGAGAACAAAGAATAAAGAACATAGAGCAAAGACAATTTGTTAGTAGCAAGATACAAGTAGCAAGAAAATTACCTAATTGTCCAATTATCCAATCAACTGATCAACCAATCAACTAATCAACTTTCCACTTTATAGACTTTATAGACTTTACAGACTTTTACACTTTCACACTTTCAAACTTTCAAACTATTTTCGTATCTTTGCAGCCCGAAAACAGAAACTGACCGTTTTGTAATCCTCATCGGAGGGCGAGATAAGCCGGATAAGATGACTGGGTAAAACCACGAGTCGCATCCGCCTTTTTTGTATCGACGCGTGAAATCAAATCTGCTTCTCAAAATAGGTATTGAACAATCATTGGAAAATTAAAAACTTTCTGTATATGTCCAATCAACTTGATTTCAGAAGTGAGCGTGTATCGACGCTTTTTCGCAAAATGTTCGTTCCAACGCTGTTTGGCATGTTGGCCATGTCGGCCGTAACGATGATCGACGGCATTTTCGTTGGTCATGGCGTTGGCAGCGACGGTATTGCAGCGGTAAACATCTGTGTGCCGCTACTCATGTTCATTCAGGGCATCGGCTTGATGGCCGGCGCAGGCTGCTCGGTGATGGCTTCGATAAGCCTTTCGCAAGGACGACAACACGAGGCGCGCGCCTTTGTAACCAGTGCCATGCTGTTCATCACGCTGCTGGTAACGGCTATTCTGACGGTTATTTTCGCTGCGCCCGACAGCGTGAGTTTTTTGCTCGGTTCGTCGGAACATTTGCTGCCGCTCGTCAAGGATTATCTGCTGTGGTTTGCGCCGTCGCTTTTGTTCAATGTCTGGCTGGCCGTGGCACTTTTCGTCGTTCGGCTCGATGGTGCGCCACGCTTGGCCATGTGGTGCAATGTGTTGAATGCCGTCATCAATGCGGTGCTCGACTGGCTGTTCATTTTCCCGCTTGGCTGGGGCGTGAAGGGCGCAGCGTTGGCCACTTCCATCGCCTGTTTTGTGGGCGCGGCGGTGGCGGTCTACTATCTGATTTTCGATGCGAAAGATGTGCGGCTCTATCTGCCAAACGTTACTTGGCGACGCATAAAAATCTGGGGGCGCCATGTGGCGGAACAGTGCAAAATCGGCTTTTCTGCCCTACTCGGCGAGGTGGCCATGGCACTCATGTTTTTCGTCGGGAACCACGTGTTTATGCACTATCTAGGCGATAACGGCGTGGGCGCATTCGGCATCAGTTGTTACTATCTGCCGTTTGTTTTCATGATGGGCAATGCGGCGGCGCAGTCGGCGCAACCCATCATCAGTTTCAATTTTGGACTGGGCGATTTTGCGCGCGCACGCCAAACGCGAAGCATTGCTCTGTTGGCGGCAGTGGCTTGTGGTGCGCTGACAACGCTGTTTTTTGTGTTTGCGCCCAAATGGCTCATCATGCTGTTTCTGCCCATCGGCACGCCTACGGCCGCGCTGGCCATCTATGGTTTTCCGCTCTATGCCGTGGCGTTTGTGCCGATGGTTGTCAATCTTGTCGTTATCGGTTACTATCAGAGCATCGAGCGTGTGCGGCCTGCCATTTTTTATTCGCTGCTGCGCGCCGTGGTGTTTCTTGTGCCATGTTTTCTGCTCCTGCCGCAAGCGTTGGACGTGGCCGGCATCTGGCTCGCCCTGCCGCTCTCCGAATTGCTGACCACGGCTACGATTTTGCTGACCGGTCTATACCATCGCTCGAAAAACCGCGCGTAACGCTTCCCCCAAGGGGGAGGTTGTTTTCATGTTTGAAGATTTGAAAATTTGAAGATTGGCGCGCTTCGCGCGTTTCTAATAGTTTCTAGGTTTCTGTGTTTCTCGCGCTTCGCGCGGTTTCTAAGTTTTTGCAGATTTGGTTATTTGATGATTTGGTTATTTGAAAAATTCTTAATTATTCATTCTTAATTATTCATTCTTAATTGGTATTTAACCCCTACCCCCACTGCGTGGGT
>CAVKQB010000026.1:0-26779 GCA_963658575.1 Leyella stercorea
CAACAGACCACCATTCAGTCGCAGCAGCGTGCCATCGAGTTGTTGGCGCAACCACGCACCGTGTAGCGAAAAAACGACGGTTTAATCCGGACACTTTCAATAATGAAAAACGCGACAAATTTACTCAAAAAAAACGGGAAAACCAAAGAGACATGGCAACCAGAATCCTTACAGAACACGGGCTGCGCAAACGGATAGAGCAAACGCTCGGAGCAAGCCAACCTACCATCAGGCTGGCACTCAACGGCGACGACGGCTCGCAGCAAAAACGCCAAATACGCCAATTCGCCCTGCAAAACGGCGGCATAGAAATGTAATAAGAATTTAATCGATAAATAAACAACTAAAAAAAAGAAGTAAAATGAAAGTAACTGCAATTGAAAGATGTGCGACAGCCGACTTTGCCATCTGCGAATGGTTGGGCGGGCGTGTGCAACTGGTAACCTATTTTGCCCTTAACCTCACATGTATGTTGCTCGATGGCGCGGTGAAGTGCCGCTACACCGGCATCACCGCCGACGAATTTAAGAATCTGCAACGCCAATGCCAAGAAGCCGCCGATAGTCTGGAAAGATAATGCAGCTCTACAACAACATACTATCGGTAGAGGCCAACTGGCTGATGGCGCAAGGTGTGATGAGTGCCGACTGCTACAAGAAACTTGCGGCGCGCAAGGACATCGACGTGCTGCGCCGTGGTTGTCGCAATACGCCGGCATTGATAGCCTACGAAAGTCTGCCAGAGCGTTTTCGCCGCAAGGTCGACACCTTGGTGCGCGATCCCTACAAAGCCGTATATGTGAATATGGTGGAGCGATACATCGAGCACAACGCCGAAGCCAGCAACTACTTCGACAGTTACGAGACGAGCGACGGTCGCCGTTTGAGTGCCGCAAAGCGACACGAATACTACACCAACGCCATCGTGCTTGATGCTATCAGAGCATTGATAAACGAACGCACCAGCAAACGTCGTGCGTTGGGCAGCAAGGCATTGACCTTTTGGAACGATATATTGGAGGCCGTTCAAGAACTTGACCGCGTGCGCTACCCGCACACACTGCCCACCAACGCCCGCAGTTTGGCGCGCAAATACAAAGCCTACTGCACCGACGGCTACGACAGTCTGATACACCGTGCCTATGAGGTGCCAATGAAGAATGCGGCCAAGATAACCGACCAAAATCAGATAAGCACGCTGGTGATGCTGATGAGCGACCCGCGCAACCTCGACAGCGAGCAGGTGGCACACCTCTACAACAAGATGGCCGAGCAGATGGGCTGGAAAACCATCACCCGCTCGTGTGTGCGGGCGTGGCGCGACCGTTTGCAGAGCGAGATATACGCCCGCCGTCATGGCGCAGTAGCCTACCGGTCGAACAAAGCCATGCAGGTGCGCCGCAGTGCTCCCACCTATCCGCTCTACTATTGGACGATGGACGGCTGGGATGCCGAACTGCTCTATCAGAAAACCGAAAACGGCCGCACCACCTACCACAACCGCCCCACGGTGGTATTTGTGCTCGATGCCTGCTGCAAGTACCCGATAGGTTACGCCATCGGCACGCACGAGACTCCGGAACTGATAAAAGAGGCCTTGCGCAACGCCATGCAGCACACCGAGCAACTGTTTGGGCAGATGTACCGCACAGCGCAGTTGCAGAGCGACAACTACGCCATACGAAGCCTGATGCCGATTTACCAAAAAGTAGCCGGCAAAGCCACGCCGGCGGCCGTGAAAAACGCCAAAGCCAAAATCATCGAGCCATGGTTCAAGGCATTCAACAAGAAATACTGCCAACTGCAGCCCAATTGGTCGGGATTTGGTGTTACGAGCCGCCGCGAGTTGCAGCCCAACAGCGATTTTCTGAACAAATACCGTAAGAATTTCCCCGATTTCGAGGGCGTGTGCCGCCAACTGGTGGCCATGATAGAAGCCGAGCGTGCCGCGCTACGCGAGCAGTATGTGGCACTGTTCGAGCAGATGCCCGCCGACAAGCGCACGCCACTGCCATACGATCACTATCTGTTGCTCTTTGGTGCCACCACTGGCAACCGCAATCTATTGCAAGGCAGCGGCCTGAACATCACCATCAACGGTGTGAAACGCTGTTACGACTGCTTCGACCCCGACTTCCGCCGTTACGCAAGCACACGCTGGGAGGTGCGCTACGACCCCGACAACCTGCAACGCGTTTTGGCGGTGAACGAAAACGAGACCTTGCGTTTCGTGTTGGAAGAGAAATATGTGCAGCCCATGGCTTTGGCAGAGCGCACCGAAGGCGACTACGAGCAGTTGCGCCGCGTGATGGACTTCAACCGTGCGCAAGAGCAGCGCATCGCTGCGCAACTCGGCACCTATGCCGACACCGTGAACGAACTGATAGAGGGACAACACAACCCCGAACTGGAGACGTTGCAGAAACTGATGATTTGCGACAGCACCGGCCAGCACAAGAACCAGCGCAACCGCGAACGGCTGCGCCTGCCAACGACCGACGAAGCAAACCACCTGTTCGACACCGACGACCTGTTCGACGAATACTGATTTAGTAGCAAGATGCAAGTAGCAAGACAATTTAGTGTGAAAGTATAAAAGTGCGAAAGTAGGGGCGCATCAATTGCGCCCGTTGCGAATTACGAATCCCGTGCGACCAAATAACCAAATCCACAGAAACAAAAAGCGTCAGAAAACCGGCCAAGGAGGCCTATAAAAAGCGTAGGATGACGGCGGGGAAAGACCCGCAAGCGGGCAATGCGTACGAAATCAAATCGAGCCCGCACCCCCGAAACGTGCCGATGAAAGTTGCCGGCACAACGAATTGCAACCGCCCGCAAGGGCGCACATCTGAAGTCTTGGAGGCAAGGCGGAGCGTTACCGCCTCGGGGGGCAATTTCGAAGGTTCCGCCAAACGCCGCGCGGCATAAGACAGTGAAGAGGCGCAAGCCCGCCGTCCTGTGAGTAAGATTTACCAACGGTGCCGCTTTTTTTTGAAAAACTAAAAAACAACAATATAAGGGCAGCGACCCGCAGCGGCGGGCGTATGGTGGCCACAAATTTCGCTACACATCATTATTGAATGCCACCGCCCTTTTTTCTGAAATTAACGACTTAATATATAAAACTTAACAAACGAAAAAAATGGAAACAATCAAAAAACAACAAATTGCCAATGCGCTGCGCGTGTATTGCGAGCGTTACGAGAGCCAAAACAAGGCTGCCAACTCGATGCGCAAGGTATCGAGTGCCACCGTGAGCCAGATGCTGAACGGCAACTGGGAACTGATAAAAGACGAGATGTGGCGCAATGTAGCCACGCAAATTGGTTACCGCGACGAACGTTGGGAAGCCGTAGAGACGGGCGATTACCGCCGTCTGACCGCATTGCTTGGCGATGTGAAGGGAAACTCGTTGGTGATGGCCGTAACAGGCAATGCCGGCACAGGCAAAACCTTTGCCTGCAAACAGTTTGTTGCCAAGAACCGCCGCAGTTACATGCTCTGCTGCAACGAGTATTGGAACCGAAAACTGTTTCTGACCGAACTGTTGGCGGCGTTGGGGCGCGACTACAGCGGTTACAGCGTAGGCGAAATGATGGCCGAAGCGGTGCGCACGCTCAAAACGCAAGACCGCCCGCTGCTCATTCTCGACGAAGCCGACAAACTGAGCGACCATGTGCTCTACTTCTTCATCACGCTCTACAACCATTTGGAGGACGAATGCGGCATCGTGCTGTGCGCCACCAACCATTTGGAGAAACGCATTGTGCGCGGCGTGAAGGCTAACAAAAGAGGCTATGCCGAAATTTGGAGCCGGCTCGGCCGCAAGTGTGTGCCGCTGAAAGGCGTGAGTGCCGCCGATGTGGCAGCCGTGTGCGAAGCCAACGGCATAAGTGCCGCCCGCGACATCGATGCTGTGATAGCCGACTGCGAAGGCGACCTGCGCCGCGTGAAACGTCGTGTGCATGCCATTGTGGCCAAACGCCAAGCCACCGTTTAACCGCCGATTAAGCACCCATGAAACGCGCTTTAACCATACAAGACATCCGCGCCTACAAGCCCAAGACGCTGCCGTTCGACGGCGAGTGGCTCGATGCCATCGGCACGCCCGAACTGACGGGAGCGTGGCTTATTTGGGGCGGTTCGGCCAACGGCAAGACGCACTTCGCGCTGCAACTGGCCAAGTATTTGAGCCGATTTGCGCTTGTGGCCTACAACAGTTTGGAGGAGGGGCTTTCGCTCTCGATGCAGCACTCGATAAGCGAAGTGGGGATATGCGATGCAGCCCGCCGCAACTTCATCTTGCTCGACAAAGAGCCTATCGCCGACCTGATGCGCCGCCTAAAACGCCAACGCTCACCCAAAGTGGTGATAATCGACAGTCTGCAATACACAGGCTTGTCGTATCCGGATTACCGCCTGTTGCGCGACACGTTCCGCAACAAACTATTCATATTCGTGAGCCACGCCGAAGGACACGAACCCAAAGGCAATGTAGCCAAATCGATAAAATACGATGCATTCGTGAAAATATACGTCGAAGGCTACCGCGCCATGCCGCAGAGCCGCTATGGCGGCGGACGCAGTTACACCATCTGGCAACAGGGCGCGCAACTGTATTGGGGAAAATAATGGACAATGGATAATTGACAATTGAGGAATCGATAATCATCTAAAATTTTGAACGGTATGCAGACATTTTTGGACAAACAGAAGAACTCGTTGTTGCGCAAGTACCACACGCTGTTGCGCTTGCGTGGCGTGAACAACGACGAGAAGATGGCACTGTTGGCATCGTATGGCGTTGCCAGCGGCAGCGAACTGAACGTGTACGAACTCACCGAACTGTGCCAGCGCATCGACATGCAGAGTCCGGCCGCCCAAGAGGCCGACCGCTGGCGCAAACGTGTGATAGCCGTTGTGAGCCAATATCTGAAAAAGATGCACTACGCCAACGGCATCGACGAGGTGAAAGCCGTGGTGTGCCGCGCTGCGGGCGGTGTGGAGTTCAACCAAATACCGACCGACCGGCTGCGCAGCCTCTACAACGCCTTCCGCATCAGGCTGAACGACCTGCAATTTGCCGACAGTCTCCACCTGACAATGACACGCCCAGCAGCCGAAGCATGATGGCACGCCCAGCAGCCGCAATAAAAGCCGACCTGCAACAGGTGCAAGACGCTCTGATGCAGACCAACGCCTTCCGCCAGCCCGACGAATGGCAACGCCTGCTGCAACGCCGCCGGTGCCTGCTGATAGAGATGCGCCAAGCCGAACAGCCGGTGCATCTGCAAAAGACCGACATCCAATTCATTTACCCAAAAACAATAGCACACAATTAATCAACCTTTTTAATCACTAAAAACCAAAAAGAACTATGGAACAAGAAACCATCACATCCGTCAGTATGACGCAAGAAGAGGCTGCGCAATTTGCAGCATTCAAGGCCGAATTCGCACGCCGTGCCGAGGAAGAACGCCGTGCCGCCGAGCGCGATGCCTACAAAAAACTGATTGACGAAACCATCGACAGTGCGATGCCCATTCTCACAGCCACCAGCAACGCCATTGCCGAAGCCAAACGCAAGGTGATTGCCGATTTCAGGTCGGCACTCGACATGAAAGCGTCGATTTTCGGCGTGCGCGACGACCAGCGCAGCCACACCTTCACCAACTCCGAAGGCAACCGCCGCATCATCATCGGGCAGTACACGCTCGACAACTACGCCGACACCGTGAACGAAGGCATTGCCATCGTCAAAGAGTATCTTGGCTCGCTGGCCAAGGACGACGACAGTGCTGCATTGGTAAAAGCCATCTTACGCCTGATGAGCCGCGACCAAGCGGGCAACCTGAAAGCCAGTCGCGTGCTGCAACTGCGCCGCATGGCCGAAGAGAGCGGCAACGAACGGTTTCAAGAGGGCGTGCGCATCATCGAGGAGAGTTACGCGCCGGCCGCAAGCCGCCAATTCTTGCGCTGCGAAACAAAAGACGATACGGGAACATGGCACGCTGTGCCGCTGGGCATGACCGAAGCATAAAACCATGGAGAATATGACACACACATTTCGTCGCCAACGTGTAGAGATTTGCCTTGCGTGCCAAGGCGGTGGCTTTGCCGAAGCCGCCAATGACAGCAGCGTGATGCCCGTTTGCCCGCTATGCCAAGGCAGCGGGCGGGTAGTGAAAACTTGGGAAGGCACGGTAAAAATAGAAGCCTACATGCCCGACAGCACCGCCAACCGTAACCCGTGGGACGGCTGTTGGCCTTAATACAACCAAAACAAACAATGGCTTATTCGCGCAAAAATTTTCTGTTACGAGTAAAAGATGTGAACGAGATATACATCGAGCAGTCGCGGCAAGGGCTCTGCAACGAGTATATTTACGTGCGCTTCATTCGTAATCGCTTTCACATCAGCCGCACCACCTTCTACCAATACCTCACCATTCCGTATGCCGCCGAACTGAAAAGGATAGAACAGCGCGAAGCCAGACTCAAATGCATTGAGCAGTTGCTCTTTTAATCAAAAAAAACGATGAAATTTTACGTAGAAATAGCCATAGAGTACGAAGCCGTCAGTGAGCCGAAGGCGTTGGTTGCAGCCAAGAACATAGCCGCAGCCGCCGAGAGCCTATTGGGTTGCCGCGCGCTCATTACCGATGTCAGGCACCGAACGCAGCGGCACGGCGAGCGTAGCCTGCTGCAAAGCACATCACACGAAACATAATTCCGGCAAGGAGACCTGCAAAGAAGCCCCGCAAACTTGGTTTGCGGGGCTTCGTCTTTGTCGGGGTGAGTGCATCATCGGGTGGTGCGGGCGGTGGTAACGTGGCACGCATAGGTGTCGATGTCGTCGCGCAGTTCGCCGAAGTTGTGGTCGGTAGCACTGCTTTCGAGCGTGAGCGCGTCCATCACGCTGCCATCGGCGGCCACATGGTGCAGTCCGTGCAGGGCAGCGGCTATTCCGTCGAGCAGGCAGAGGTGTCCGGCGATGTCGCTCCATGTGCCCACACGGCTATCGGTGATGGTGTGTAGCCGCACGCTCACGGAGGCTTCGCGCACGCCGTGCAGCAGTTGGCGCCACTCGATGGTGTCGAACTCGACAAACACGGCCGGCGTGGCGAATGGCTGTTCCGTTTCGGCGTTCAGCAGTTGGTCGTTCCACAAATCCACATGGGCAATGTCCGGCACGGCTTCGAGTGCGCGGACGATGGTGTCGTAGATGGTTTTTCTCATGGTCGTATGATGTTTTTTAAGTATGCTTCGATTTTGGCTTTCAGCGCGCGTTGCAATTCGGGGCTGTCGCCGATGAATTGCCGTTTGGGCATGATGAACCCGCGCCCACGTCCGGCGCGCAGCCCGTCGTTGTGAACGGCCGAATAGACAACATCGCTGTAGATGGTTACCTCGGCGGGTGCGGTTTTCATCTTGATGCTGCGCCCGAGGTCGCCAGTATTGCCAGTGAGTATGCGCCGGCTGCCGGCAGCCCCTTTGGCGGGCGGCACGGTGCGTGTGCGCACGCCGCTCTTGGTACGCACGCTCACGGTGTGTGTCTGCCGCCGTTTGACCTCCTTCCACGGCTGGCCAAAAAAGCCCTCGCGCTGGAAGTTCCGCTTGAACAGCCGCACGGCTTCGTTGCCGCAGATGATCGGCAGGTCGTGGTCGAGGGCTTGCCGCAGTTTGAGTTTTATTTGAGCAAAAGAATTCATGAGAATTTAGAATTTTTTCGGCGTTAGCAGCACGATCGGTAGCGTTGTTTCAAATAATTTTTCCATAAAAAGGCATTTTTTAGAACAATGTTTGTTGTTTCAGAAAATTGTTGTATCTTTGCAGTACAAAATAGAGAGTATATAAGACAATGGACGCCTATTTGTGGAAGTTGCTTATATACTCTCTATATTTTTTGGCGTATAGGTGGTAATTGAATAAATATAAAACTTTCCAGCCTTTTCTGACACGTGATAGCCTGTTTTGTAGTGTCCAATATGCAAACAGCATTTTTGACCATTGGGAAGCATTGTTTCTAAATAATAGAAGTAGTCTGTATTTCTCTTTAATTTAACGGTTTCTTTGTTCGTATTGTGGGAAGCGTCGCTATTCTTTCTGCCCCTTAACTTGGCATTGGTAATATACCTGTCGATGTGTGGAATAATTTCATTTTTTAACCAATAAATCGAGTCTTTTTCAGTATTCATATCATTTGCCATGTGTTTTATTCCTTTTGAAGTATAAATAATTTCACCCTCTATTCCGTTTAAGGATATTTTTGATGTTTTATTGCTCAAACTATCCTTTGCCATTCTAATAGTTGCCTCTTTGTTAATTATACGGCATAAGTTTTCTATATTTTTTCTCTCTTCTTTCTTATTTTCGCCTGCCTTTGCAAAGTAGGCGTGGTTGTCGGTGAACACCTGCCCTGTGAGTGCTGGGTTGCCTTCGAGGCCGTTGTGGCGCACAGGCGTGGTGGGGTTGCCGTCGGTGGTGGGGTCGTCGGTTTCTTCCCAGTCGCACTTGCAGTTCCATAGGTTGCCTGGCTGGTTCTGCTGCCAAAAGGGGTCGCTTTTTGCCCACACACGGTTGTAGAAGCGCATGTGTTCCTCGCGTGGTGTGGCACTGCGGCTGGGCAGCCAACGCAGGTTTGGGAACAGGCGCAGGCGGTCGGGGTCGGCAAATTCGCACCATTGCTTGGCGGTGCGGCAGCGGGTTACGGTGGTGTTGTGTTCGGCGGCTTGGTAGCGGTTGAAAGCGTGCAATACCTTGCGTGGGTCGCCATCGGGTTCGGCTGCGGCCATGCGTGCCAACTGTGTGGCGTGGTAGGCCTTGTAGGCGGCAAAGCGACTGACGTTGGCGCGCAGACGGTCGCTCAGGCCGCTGCCGTCGTCTTCGGCAAACACGCGACCTACGGCACGCTGCAGATTGTCGGCGTAGGTTTGGTAGAGTGTGGCGTTCACCGGTCGGTCGTCGCCGAGAATGTCGTCGATGATGGCCTGCTCGGCGGCTTTGTTTGCCAACGTGTAATCCACCGCCTTTTGAAAGGTGTTTACGCACTCTTTGAGCAGCGTTTGACTGCCTCCGAAATAGAGTCTATCGAGCGTGGTTGCCCTCAGCCGCCGAGGGCTCAGACGAAAAAATCGGGGTCTCCAGCCTTGAGTTCGGGTTGCAGTGCGCTGCGCCCTGTTACCGGAATGCCGTACTTGTCGACGAAGTACTGTGGGTCGATGTCGTAGCCTCCGGCAACGAGCATCTGTTCGACGGAGCGCATGTCGGCGGGCGAATACTCTTCGGCATCGTCCCACTCGAAGCGCAGCCCATCGACGTTGAAGCCGTGGCGCACCATGGCAGGCAACAGGCGGTCGTTCACTATGTCGGCCACAAATCGGCGGTCGGCCTCCACGATGTTGTTGAACACTTCGAGGTGCACTTCGCTTTGCGAGAGCGACGAGCCGCTGTCGATGGTCATGGTTTGGTTCAGAATGCCTTTCGATATCTCGGCGTTGGCGCGGTCGATACGGCGGTCGTACACGTTGTAGGCATCGCCTCGGCTGCTCTCTTTGATTTCGATTTCGGTACCATCTTGGAACACGCCGTAGAAGGCTGCGCCCATGCGCGCCAGCATGCGCTCTATCTGCGAGCGGTATTTCTCGTCGTTGCTGGTGGTTTTGGCAATGCGTATGGGCATGCCAAATATCTCGCCGAAGCCGTCCCAAAAGGCAAGCATATTCTTTTTGCTGAGTGCCGACGGGGCGCATTTGAGCAGCAGTCCGAGGTCGTCGGGTTTGCCAGCCTCGATGCACTGTGCGGCGATGTCGCCTGTGCGGTAACTGACACCGCTTGCCGGTGTGTCGTGGCAGTTGCGCACTATCACGCCGTATTCGGGTATCACGTGCTTGCGCGGTACGAGCAGCACATTGTCGAAGCGTGGCGTGCCGAGTGGTGTGTTGATACGTTCGCCCAGTTGAATGAGCGAGTGTCCGTAGAAGCGGCTGTCGAGCACGAGGCCGATGAAGTCGGAAAACCATTCGCCAAGAAAAATTTCGGTAGCGCGGTCGTCGCGTTTGCCGTCGCGGTCGGTGAGTTTGTATTTGGTTTTCAGCACGAAGCCTTTGCGCTGGCTGATGCAGCCTGTGAGGTGCAGGTCGATGGCCACGTCGGTGTAGATGTCGTAGAGTGCGCAGCGGTTGGGGTTCTGCACGTTGATGGCTTGTTGCCAAGCGGCGCGCCACAGCCCCACGTCTTTTTTCGACAGGTATTCGGTTTGGCGTTGCAGTTCCACCAATAGGCGGTTTTGTTTGTCGCCGGTGGTGCGCACGTTGCGCATGGCAAGCCGCATTTCGGGTGTAAGGGCGCGTAGTGTGCGCAGGTTGTCAAGTAGTTTCATAGAATTTTCGTTTCAATGTTCATCAATAGTCGTACTGCGATTTGTCCATGCCGCCCCAGCGTGCTGGCGTGCCGATGTCTTGGCCGTCGTCGTTGGTGAGAATGGGCAGGTCGGGTGTGGCGTTGCCTTTTTGCACGTCTTTGAGCCAAGCGATGGCGTTGGTGTAGCGCGTTTCTCGGATTTCGAATCCGATGCGTTTGGGCAGCCACGCCACAAGGTGGTAGAGCACCACGTCGCAGGTTATCATTACCAGTTGTGCGTTGCGTTGGTTGCCGGTGGTGGCGTAGGCTTTTTTCATGTCGTAGCGACTGCGTAGGTAGCCGCTTACCTCTTCGATGGCGTAGCCTTCGGCACGGTCGAGGTTGTCGGGGTCGGCCTGATGAATGACCGCAAGCGTGGCATCGTCGCACACGGCGCGGAAGTCGGTTTCTGTGAGAAAAATCATAGCGTTTGTTTTTGTTACCAGATGTATTTGGAGTTGGTGGTGCGGCCGATAATCGGCTCGAAGCGTTCGAGGCGCGTGCGGCGTTGCAGCAGATAGATGGCACCTTCGTCGGCATCGGGAGCGTCGTCGTGTCCGCTCATGCCCTTTTGAAAGGCGAGCGTCTGTTGTAGGCCGGCTTGCATGTCGGGGTCGTTGCGTTTGGCTTCGTTGTAGAATACGAAACCGCGTTCCCACAGCGGGCTGATGGCTTCGATGCGCTGGAACTTGTCGGGCTTTTTGCGCCTATCGGGGACGATGGGCAGTTGGTAGCCGCGCAGCGCGCCTTCGGTGGCGAACTCGTCGAGAATGATGTCCTGCATGAAGTTGGCTTCCATGTAGAATTGGCAGGGCGCATTGGCCTGTTGCAGCCGTTCGTAGAGGTCGTAGAGCCAGCGCACCATTTCCACCACGGTGGTCTGCCGCACAAAGGCGGCGATGTGGTGCAGTTCGCCAGTTCGGGTTTTGCCCCACAGTTTGGCGGCTTTGTAGTCGTTTTTTGTGGTCGGTTTGAACGACGGGTCGATGTATAGCACCAGTTCGGCGTAGTCGCGCAGCGGCAGGCAACGTTTCCAGCGAATCCAGTCGGCGCGGAACACCGCTCCTTCCACTATGGGGTTGTTCATATACTCTTTTTGGAACGAGCGATAGCCCATGAATTGCTCCATCTCGGCGATGCGTTCGGGTTTCCAACATTCTGGCCACGACGGTTTGCCCTGTTTGTCCCACACGTTCACTTGGCTGACTGTAACGCCTCGTATGGCGGCGATGCCGGCCAACACCGAGCAGCGACTGATGAGGTTGCCCACCATCACGAAGCGTCCGCCATCGGCACCGAAGCATCCGAAAAGAGCCTCTTTGACCCATTCCGTGAGGCGGCTCACACGGGCTTCGTTGGCGCAGAGTTCGTCGTCGTCGAGGTCGTCGATGACGATATAGTCGGGGCGGTGGTTGCGGTAGCGCAGGCCGCGTGGCGACTGTCCGCGTCCGAGGGCGAAAAAAGCCGTGCCGTCTTGCGTAACGAATTGCCCCTCCTGCCAATTGCCAGCGTTGAACTGCTGCCCGAAGTCGTGTATATAGCGTTTGTTGTATTGCAGTTCGGCCTGAATATCGCCAAGCAGCGTGCGTGCGTTGTCTTCGCTTTTGCCCACCAGCACCATCACGTTCATCTCGCGTGTCTTTTGGCATTTGAGCCACATCGGTACCATCACGTCCATGTGGGTCGATTTGGCGTGTCCGCGTGCCCACTTGAACACAGCGCGCAGGTTGCGGTTGTGCAGTATGGCGCGTGCCGCATCGATATGGAAGTGTGCCGATGGAATGATTTGCCCCGTGTCGCGCTGGGTGCAGTAGTGCGGAAAGTAGTACGCCACGAAAAAGGCGTAGTCCCGCCGTGCGCGCTCGATACGGGCAAGTCGTGTGCGCTCGTTTTCGGCCACATCTACCGTGCTCATCGACTGAATGGTGGCGCACAACGCCTTCCATTGCTTGTAGGCCTCGTTTTTTGTCAAACCAATTGCTGCCATGCCTGTCTTAATCGATGCTGATGACACTCACCATTTGCAGCTTTTCGCCGATGAAAATGTCTTGGTAGCGGTTCATGGTTTTCACCAGTTCGGGCGTGAGTTCGGGGTCGAGTTGCATGCGTGCCACCAGCCATTGGTTGTAGGCCGAAAACACCTCTATAATGGTTACGATGTTGGTTTGTTTGTCGAGTTTCTCTATGGCGGCCGATGCTTTGCATATCTCGTCGGGCGACCATTCGCGGCTTTCGATCTTTTCATCGATCTGTTTCAACATCTTGTTCACCAATTCGCGGCGTGTGATGCCACGGGCGGCACGCAGGCTGTCCCACTGTCCCTCTTTGACCCATGCGGCCACCGTGTTACGGCTCACGCCCGCACGCTCGGCGCAGGTCTTTTGCGTCTCACCTTGCATATAGTACATGCGCACCAATTCGCGCCGCTGGTCTGTTTTCAATTCTTTTTTTGCCATTTTTTGTTGCTTTTGCTTTCGCAAAAATAGTTACAACAGGTGCGCATCTCAAAAAAAGTGTTCAACCCTTGAACGGATCAGTTCAACCCTTGAACAGATATTTGCAAGCCGACGGCTGGCATTGTAATTTTGCCTTGCAAACGGCCGCACAGACGCAGTCGTTCAAGAAATAAAAGAGATGGGAAAAGAGGTAGTTATCAGCAATTCGTCGCTCAACTCGTACGGCTTTCGGGTGCTTACCGAAGGCATCGACACGCGCCAGTTCGAGCGCAACCCCTTATTATTGTGGATGCATATCCGCCCACTGCGTGGCACTACCGACGAGGTGCTGCCGCTTGGGCGCGTCGAGAACCTGCGCCGCGACGGCGACTGCCTGATAGGCACGCCTGTGTTCGACGAGACCGACCCATTCGCGCAGCGCATCAAAAGCAAATGGGACGCCGGCATTCTGAAGATGGTGAGCGCAGGGCTCGATGTCATAGAGCAGAGCGATGCCCCCGAAGTGCTGACCGAAGGACAGAGATTTGCCACCGTAACACGCAGCCGCCTGCGCGAAGTGAGCATCGTCGACCTTGGAGCCAACGACGACGCGCTGGTGCTGAACTACCGCGGCCAAACCATCAATCTTGCCGACGGCAACAACGAACCGACATTCTTGAAAAAAATTTTTAATAACCCTTCAAACACCAATGAAATGAAACAGATTTCACTTGCGCTCGGCCTGTCCGAAGAGGCTACCGAGCAAGAGGTGCTCGACAACATCGAACACCTGAAAACATTGGCTGCCGAAACCGAACGACTGACCCAAGAGGTCGCCGACCAAAAGGCAGCCGCCATTCGCTTGGCCGTGGACAACGCTGTGGCTGCCCACAAAATTTTGGCCGATAGCAAAGACCACTTCGTGCGCCTTGGCGAAGCCGCCGGCATCGAAGCACTGAACGAAACGCTGGCCATGATGCCAAGCATGCGCCGCCCGATGGACTTGATAGACCACGCCGACCAACCCGCCGACGGCTACAAGACACTGCGCGACATTCCCACCGAACGGTTGCAGCAGTTCTACGACGAGCATCACGACGACTACGTGCGCCTCTATCGTGCCGAGTATGGCGTAAACCCCGAAAAGTAAAAGCAAATCAACAACAATTTTTCTAACCAATCCAATTTTCAAAAAAAATGAAACGATTTTTTTCTTTTGTAGTGGCTCTCGTAGCCAACGCAGTAGTGGGCGGCACACTGTTCGCCCTTGTGGGTGCCAACCCGTTTTTTGGCGCGTTTGCGCTCAACATTGTAGCGGCCGTATCGCCGTTGTTTGGCATCGAAGGCTTGCGCGCAGGCCTCTATCAGGAGTTGTGGACGGGCGAAACCATCAAGGCGTTCCGCAATAGTGCCGAAAGTCTTGGCTGGCTGCAGAAAATCCGCAATTACGATGCACAGGTGGCCGACAACAACACCATCAACTTTGTCGACCTCGGCGGCGACCCGACCGTGTTGGTAAACAACACCAGTTACCCGCTCGGCATCGAAAGTCTGAACGATGCCAACAAACCCGTCGGTCTCGACAAGTACCAGACCAAAGCCACGCGCGTGAGCGAAGACGAAGCACGCGGACTTGGCTACGACAAGAAATCGACCGTCATCGAACGCCACCGCGAAATCATCGACCAAACCAAATTTGCCCGTGCGCTGCACGCTTTGGCTCCGAGCGAGGACTCGGCCGCAACGCCTGTGCTGGTTACGTCGGGGGCAACCGACGGCGCGCGCAAACGCCTGAAAGTGGCCGATGTGATTGCGCTGAAAGCCAAATTCGATGCCATGCGTGTGCCTGTCGAGGGGCGTGTGCTGGTGCTTTGCCCCGACCATGTGAACGACCTCTTGCTCGAAGATACCACCTTCGCGCAACGCTACAACAACACCGAGAGTGGCAAAATCGCCAACATGTACGGTTTCGAAATCTACGAATATGTCGATGCTCCGGCATTCACCGTATCGGCCAAAAAGAAATTGGCCTACGGTGCGGAACTGGCCAGCACCGACCGAGCCGCTTCGGTAGCGTTCTACGCTCCACGCATGATGAAAGCCACGGGCGAAACCAAAGCCTATATCGACGAACCCGACACGCAGAACCAAGAATGGCGTTACAATGTGCGCCACTACTTCGTGTGCCTGCCTCTGAAAAACGAAGCCATTGCCGCCATCGTGAGCGGTGTGGCCTAAAAACGGAGGGACTGTGGCTACTAACCGCAAAAAGACGCAACCGGCGTTTGGCGAAATGGCGATAAGCCTTTTCGCCAAACTTCCGGAAGCCGACACCCTCTTCTTCACAGCCGATGGGTTGGCGTTTCGGCACCTGTGCGATGCCAGCAATCATGCGGCAGAACTTGACAATCAGAAAATCATAACCATTAAACGCGAAAACAATGCTACCACGAGTAAAAATTGACTTTGCCAACGGCGCACTCGGAAGCGTATCGCCCAGTGCCGACTGTGTAGTCGGGCTGGTATGCGCTGCGCAAGCCGTTTCGGGCAAACTGGTGCTGCAAAAGCCATACATTCTCTATCGCCCCGACGGCCTTGCCGAATTGGGCGTAACCGAGGCCGTGAACGACCCCAATGCGCTGCTCTACAAGACAGTGAGCGAGTTTTACGACCAAGCCGGCGACGGTGCCGAACTATGGATTTATGCCGTAGAAAAAAGCACTACGCAAGCCAAAGCCGTCGAAGCCTCGAAAGAATTTATCAAAAAAGCCAACGGCCGCCTGCGCTGCGTGGCCATTGCGGTAGCCGCAACCGTCGGCACCACTGCCAAAGGGCTCGACAGCGGTGTGATGACAGCCGTGGCCGCTGCACAAACCATGGCCGAATGGGCTACCGACAGCCTGTTCGCTCCGCTGTTCTACGTGCTCGAAGCCAAAGGCTACACCAACGACAAGATAACCGAGTTGGCCGACCTCACCGAATGCAAATACAACCGCGTGGGCTTGCTCATCGGCGACACCACCGAAGCAAGCACCGGCGCAGCCATCGGCGTATTGGCAGGGCGCATTGCCGCATGCAGCGTACAACGCCACATCGGCCGAGTGAAAGACGGCGCACTCAATATCCTGAACGCCTACATTGGCGACAAAGATGCCGCAGTGGCCGATGCCGAAACCATCAACAACAAAGGCTACATCACGCTGCGCACCTTCACGGGCAAGAGCGGCTACTTTTTCAGCGACGACAACCTTGCCACCGCCGTGAGCGACGACTACCGCAGCATCGCACGCCGCCGCACCATCGACAAGGCGTTCCGCATTGTGTATGCCACCATGCTCGAACATGTGAACGACGAGATACCCGTAACCGACAGCGGCGAACTGGTGCCTGCCATGTGCCGCAATTGGGAGAGCGAGGTGATTGCCGCTATAGCAAACCAGATGACCGCCGAAGGCGAACTCGGCACCGACCCAAGCGACGACACCGACCGCGGCGTGAAATGCTACATCGACTATGCACAAAACGTGCTGGCCACGTCGAAAATAGCGATGACAGTACAAGTAAAACCCTACGGCTACAGCAAGTACATCGATGTGCAGCTGGGCTTCATAACCACAAACGAGGAGGATTAAACCATGGCCATAATCAACGGCAGACAATACGAATTTGCAGACCTGACGCTCATTCTTGGCGGCAGGGACGTAACGGGCTTTCGCGGCATAAAATATACCGAGAAGCAGGAAAAAGAGGTGCTCTACGGCAAAGGCAACAAACCCATGAGCATTCAGAAAGGCAACTTCAGCTACGAAGGCGAAATATCGCTCACACAGAGCGAACTCGAAACGCTGAAAGCGTTGGCGCGCACCCAAAGCGGCCATTCGAGCATCATGAGCCTAACGCTCAACGCCATCGTGGCCTACGGCAATCCGCTGAAAGGCGATATCATGATTACCGACCGCATCTACGGCATTCAGTTCACCGAAGATGCCAAAGAGATGAGCCAAGGCGACAAATTCATGGAAGTAACCCTTCCGTTCATTTGCACCGACATCGAATATCAGTCGGTTTAACCGTCCATTAACCACTCATTAAACACACAAACAACATGCAAGCAACCAAAGAACAGATTGCCGAATGGAAGGCAAAATACGGCGAAGTGGCGAAAATCACCGTGAAGGACGAGGCGGGCGACAAGGTGTGCTACCTGCGCCACCCAAGCCGCAAGGCACTTGGCTACGCCTCGATGGCCGGCAAGGACAACCCGCTCCGGTTCAACGAAGTGATTTTGAATGACTGCTGGCTGGCCGGCGACGAAGAGATTCGCACCAACGACACGCTATTCCTGAGTGTGAGCGGCAAGATAGCCGAACTCATCGAAGTGAAAGAGGCCGAACTGGAAAAGTTGTAAGGGCTGCCGAGGTTACACAGGGCGACACATTGCGTATAGCCAACGCACAACTGCGCTACTATATGCATGTGTCCGACCCCGACAGCCTGACCGACGAGGAGTGGGCAGCGCGCCTGCGCGAACTCGAATGGATTCGGCGCGAAGAGGCGAAAGCAAACAAAATGTGAATTAACTGAGAAGTATCGTGTGCCATGGCTCCGGATATCCATTGACAGTCGCGATGTAACGACGAGTGTCTTCGATTTGCTTGACCTTTTTGTCTATTTTTCTCTTGCGTTTGAGAGCCAGCGCACGTTTGTCCATTTTTTCGCGATAGGCAGAGTCGCGGTGGTAACGGCGAGAAATTTTGAAAACTCCGACCGTACAAAAAATGACGATAGGAGCAAGAAATGCAAGCAGTATGTAGAACAGAACTTTCATGTTATTTAATCGTTCATCCACGAGGTCAAAAAACTGCCGCGTCGATATTTAATGTTCATTGCAGGTTTGGCTTTTTTTACTGCTTCTTTAAGAGCCTTCTTTTCGGCCTTACGTTTTTTCAAGTCGGCTATTTTGGCCTGCACTTCGGGCGTTTTATCCTTGCCTGTGGCAATAAGGTAGAAGGCATAACCAACAGCACCAAGCAGCAACAGTATGAAAGGCGTTGCAAACGCGAGCAGTATGTAGAACAGAACTTTCATACCGCAAAGTAAGTAATTTTTTTTGAAAAATCAAAATCATGGCAGAAACTGTAAATTTTACAATCAATCTCAATGGCAATGCTTATGCGGGTGTCGTCAATTTGAGTAATGCCATGGATAAACTCAAAATCAGCGCGACTACTGCACGAACTTCATTTACTGATGTAGCCATTAGTCTAAACAACATTTTTCAGACCGCCCAAACCCTTGCCGGCAAGGTGGCTGGTGCTGTGAGCAAGATAGTGGATGCCGGCAGCGAGAACGAGTTGCAAAAGATGAACATGACCACGCTGTTCAAAGGCAATGCCGCGGCAGCGGAGGATATGTTTGCACGCATCTCGGAGTATGGCAAGGTAACCGTGTACGACAAGGCAGGGCTGCTCGAAGCGCAGAAAACCATGATGTCGTTTGGCATCACGGGCGAAAAGTCGTTTGCCACGCTCCGCCAGATAGGCGACATCGCCATGGGCGACAAGCAGAAGATGCAGTCGCTGGCGTTGGCGTTCTCGCAAGCCACCAGCGCGGGCAAGTTGCAGGGACAAGACCTGCTGCAACTCATCAACGCGGGCTTCAACCCGCTGCAAATAATCAGCGAACGCACCGGCGAGAGCATGTTGTCGCTCAAAGAGAAGATGAGCAAAGGGCAGATTTCGGCCGAAATGCTGAGTCAAGCCTTTCAGTGGGCTACCGACGAGCAGGGGCTGTTCTACCAAGGTGCCGAGCGCGCTGGCACAACCACGTCGGGGCGCATCAACCAGTTGAAAGACACTTTCGACGAATTTCTGATAAACACGTTCGACGCGCTGAAACCGCTCATCGACACCTGTCTGACTTTTGCCACGGGCTTTTTGGAATATCTGCCGGCATTGCTTCAGACCATCGGGAGTGCCATCGGCAACGTCATCGACTTTTTCAGCACCTTTGCACCAGTCATTGCCGGAGCAGCCGTGGCTATCGGCATACTCACCATAGCGTGCAACACGCACCGCATTGCGCTGATGCTGCAGGACGCTTGGCTCAACGTGCTCATCGTCAAAGAGAAGGCCGTGGCCATCGCCACCAAACTGTGGAGCGGAGCGCAAGCCATACTCAACGCCGTGATGACGGCCAACCCCATCGGTCTGATTATCGCCGGTATCGCTTTGCTGATAGGCATCATCGTCGTGCTCTGCACGAAGGTTACGGGCTGGGGCAGCCTGTGGAACGGCATCGTGGGTTTCATGAAATACTCGTTCTACGCCTTTGTCGATGGCGTGAAACTCTATTTTTCTACGCTGGTGAACGGCATAATGATTGGTCTCGACAAGATAAAACTTGGCTGGTACAAGTTCAAGGAGGCGTGTGGCATAGGCGACAGTGCGGAGAACCAAGCCGCCATCGCCGCCATCAACGGCGACATCGAAAAACGCCAGCAAGCCATAGTCGACGGTGCCAAGAAGGTGGCCGAAAACGCCACGAAAGCCAAAGAGTCGCTGGCTGGCATAGAGATGGGCTGGAAAGGTAAGGAGAAAACCGAAAAGGCGCAAGAGGGCGTTGGCATCAACAGCCGCCTGCAACAGGCGGTGGGCGGCGGGCAGTCGGCGGCAACCGGCACCGGCGCAGCCTCGGGCTCGGGCGGCGAAAGCACCGGACGCGCTACCGAAGCCGTAGCCACAGGCGGACAGCGCAGTACCAACATCACCATCAACCTGAAGGATTTGGTGGGGCAGATAGCGTTCAACGGTTCGCTGACCGAAAAACGCGAAGAGATGGAGCGCACACTCGCCGAATCGATGTTCCGCGTGCTGGCCATGGCGCAAAGCAGCGTATCGTAAGTTCGAAAGCAAAGAAAAAATAAAGTTCAAGTAAAAGTTTTGTCCGGATAACCAACCATTCAACCAATATGTTTATAAACATTGCACAACCGATTAGTTTGCCGCCTTTCTACCTCAATTATCCCGATGTGGTGAAAGAGATAGGCGACATCGCGCAGATGTCGGCCGCCGACGCGCTGAATGTGCCGTGCGCCTGCCCGATGAAGATGAAGTGGGCGAGCGAAAGCAGTTGGTGGCAACTGCCCATAGAACCTGTGGTGGCCATCGGTTGTGGCAACAGCATCGCCAAGCGCAGCGTGTTGAAGGCAGGCTATGCCGATGCCGACAGACGTGGCACGGTGAAAGAGTTGTGGAGCCAAAACGACTACGACATCAGCATATCGGGCGTGCTGATAAGCAGCGAAGCCAATGCGCTGCCCGAAAGCGACCTGCGGCGGTTGCGCGCCTACTGCGAAGGCCGCGAATCGGTCGAGGTGGAATCCGCCCTTTTTACGCTGTTCAACATACGCCGCATGGCCATCGAGGATTTTCAGTTCCCATTCACCAAAGGCATGGAAAACCAGATGTACACCATCAAGGCCACAAGCGACGATTTCGACGACAAAAAACTTTTGATAGTATAACCCGATGCTTGCCATGGACTACGACATACAAGTGGGACACTACCGGATTGGCATGGTAGATAGTGTGAGCGTGAAACGCAGCGTGGAATCGCTCTGCGGCACAGCCACCATCGTGCTGCCGAGTTGCTACGCCAATCGCTCGTTGGGCATCGAAAACAAACTTGCCGAGGGCGACACGGTAACCATACGGCTGGGCTACAACGGCCATCTCGAAACGGAGTTTAACGGCTTTTTAGAAAGCATTAAAACCGACGACAACGCCGTAACACTCGAATGCGAAGATGCCATCTATCGCTTCCGCACCGCCATCGACGATAAAGAGTACAAACAGGTGTCGGCACGCCAATTGGCAGAACAGGTGGTGAGCCAAGTAGATGCCACATACAAGGTGCAGTGCGACTACGACTTCAGTTACGACAAGTTCGTGGTGCGCGATGCCACCGCCTACGACATTCTGAAAAAGATACAAGACGAAACCAAAGCCAACATCTATTTCGATGGCACAACGCTGCACATTCACCCGCAATATGCCGATATGGCCGCCGCGCCCACCGTCGAATACGATTTCTCGGTGAACGTCGAAAAGTCGGACTTGAAATACAAGCGCGCCGACGAACGCAAATATCTGGTCGAAGCCGAAGGCATTGCCGCCGATGGCAAGCGCACCAAGGTAACCTACGGCAAGGCAGGCGGCGACCGCCGCAGCGTGAAAGTGTATGGCGTAACCGACCAACAGTCGCTGTTGCAGCGTGCCAAGGAAGAGTTGTCGTTGGTGGTTTATACGGGCTTCGAGGGCAGTTTCACGGGCTGGCTTGTGCCCTATTGCGCACCGGCCTACCGCGTGCGGCTTCACGACCGCGAATATCCCGAAAAAGATGGCACCTACTATGTGGTTGCCACCGAAGTGAAATTCTCGTCGTCGGGCGGCGAACGCTCGGTAACGATTGGTAAAAAGATAGGCTGATGGATACGTATGCCAAAATAGCACAAAAACTGAAAGAGATCGCCGGACACAGTGCCGCGCCACTCTTCACGGCCACCATAAAATCGGTTGCCGACACCACCTGCACCATCGACCTTGGCGGGCTGGAACTGACCGACGTGCGTCTGCGCGCAGTGGTGAACAACGACCAAGACCGCCTGCTGATAACCCCAACCGTGGGCAGCCGTGTGCTGGTGGGCGACTTGAGCAACGGCGCGTGCCGCGATTTGGCCGTGCTTGGCTACGCCGAAGTGGATAAACTGGAACTGACCATCGGCGACAAAAAAATCGCCATCGACAAAAACGGCGTGGTGGTGAACGACGGTACCATCGGCTGCGTGAAAGCCGACAAAATGGTGGAATGGATGACCAAAGTGTATGCCGACCTGCAGACACTCATCTCGCTGCTGTCGAGTTCGCCAGTAGCAGGCAATGGTGCGCCGCTGGCCATCGCCTTTGCGCCCACCACACCACTGCCGCAGGTAAGCGACTTTGCCGACGACAAACTGAAACATTGACTCTAAAAACCGACGACCATGACCGGCATTCAACTATACAGCCTCAACGGAGGCAGCACCTACGACCTGCTGCTGAAGCCGAGCCTCGTGCTTGGCGAAACCACGCCGCAAAACCAAACGCTGCTGCTGGCCACACACAAAGGCGAGTGGAAAGAGCGTCCCATGGTGGGCGTGGGCTTGGCCGACATCATCAACGACCACGACTTGGCGGGCTGGCGCAGACTCATCACCGAACAGTTCGAAATGGACGGCCAGTGCATCGACACACTGAAAATAGACAGCGCAGGGCTAACACTCGAAGCACACTATAAATGAAAATGAGAGAAATCAACGAAATAATCATTCACTGCAGCGCGACACCCGAAGGGCGCGACTACACCGTGGCCGACATCGACCGTTGGCACCGTGAGCGCGGCTTTGCACGCATCGGCTATCACTACGTCGTCTATCGCGACGGCAGCATTCATCAGGGGCGTTACCTCGCCGAGGTGGGCGCACACTGCGTGGGACACAACGCCACAAGCATCGGCATCTGCTACATTGGCGGAATCGATGCCAAAGGCAAACCCAAGGACACACGCACGGCCGCACAGCGCGAAGCCATGGCCGTATTGGTAAAAAATCTGCACCGCCATTGGCCTGCCGCTACCATTCACGGGCATTGCGAGTTTGCAGCCAAAGCCTGCCCCTCGTTCGATGTCGGGGCTTGGATAAAGGAGATTGGCCTATGACTGTTTTCGAAATCGTATCGTCGATACTAAACCTGCTGCTGGCTACGGGCGGAGCGGTTACCATCGCCACACTGCGCGCCAAACGCAAATCGGCCAACGAAACCGCCAAAGCCGCCGAACTCGAAAACGACGAAAAAGCCGTGCAGATAGTGATGTCGTATATTGTGGAACCATTAAAAAAAGAGATAAATGACCTCCGAAAAGATGTGCGCCGCCTCAATCGGGCTATCAACAAAATGGCCGAGTGCCCTCATGCTGCTGATTGTCCTATCAAGCGCGAGTTGCAAGACAACCAAGACAACGGTTGATGCCTCTGCATCGAGCCACACGCAGGTGCAAGCAGTGGTGCAAGCCGCCGAGCAACGCCACACCGACAGCACCACGCTGACGCAAACGGTGCAACAGACCTCCGCTGGCACCGTCAGCGACGAACTGACGGAGGAGACCCTGTGGAGCGCGCCCGACAGCACCGGCCGCCAACATGCCATCAGCACCAAGCGGACAGTCAGGCGCAGCGCATCGGTAACCGACAGCGATTGGCACCAAATGGTGCGGTCGCAAGCCGTCATTGCCGAAGAGGCGCGCATCACCGATAGCATTGCGGCCGCCAGCGACACACAGGCCGCACAACACACCAACACCGCCGCAAGCATCGACACGCCAGCATGGGCAAACCTGCTCGTCGTGGCCATCGTGGCAGCGGCACTTATAGTTGTAATCCTATTCTTGCGAAAATGGCGAATTATATAGTAAAATCACGGCAAAACCTTTGCGACATTGCGCTGCAACTGTGCGGCTCGATGGAGGCGGCCTACGACATCGCCGCGCTCAACGGCCTGAACCTGACCGACGACCTCACCATCGGCACGGTGCTCGAACTGCCCACAACCACCGACACCAAAACCACGCAACACTACGCCGCCAACTACATCGTGCCGGCTACGGCTATCACCATCGACGAAATCAACGTCGTACTCAACGGTGGCGAAGGCATCGACTTTTGGGGCATCGAATACGACTTTATTGTAACCTAATTTTTTATCAAAATATGAGAACTCTCGACGAAATCAAAAAGAGCATTACCGATGCGTGGATGCACGACCAAACGCTGGCTACCGCCTACGGCTACGAAGTGGATTCGCAGTGGCCATTTAGCACCGTGAGCATCGAAAACACGCTCTGCTACATCGTGGCAGCGGCCATCTATGTACACGAACGCCTGTTCGACGATTTGACGACCGAAGTCAACGACATCGTAGCGCAGAAAAAGCCGCACTCGTTGCGCTGGTACGTGAACAAAGCCAAAGCCTTTCGCGCCGGCTACGACCTGCCCGACGACAGCGACGAATACACGCAGACACTCACCGCCGACCAACTGGCCGCATGCCAAGTGGTGAAATTCGCCGCAGCAACCGAAAGCGCAGGCGTGGTCTATATAAAAGTGGCCACCGAACAGGGCGGCAACAAAAAACCGCTCACCGACGACCAATGCAATGGACTGCGCTCGTACATCGCCGAGGTGAAAGATGCCGGCGTGCGCGTGGAGATAACCAACGAAAACGCCTGCTCGCTACGCCTCAACCTGACCATCTACTACAACCCGATGACACTCGACGGCAGCGGCCAAAATCTGACCTCCGGCGAAAACCAAGTGGAAGCCGCCATCAAAGAGTACATCGGCAACCTGCCGTTCAATGGCGAATACCGCAACAGCGCACTCATCGATGCGCTGCAAGCCGTCGATGGCGTGGTGATACCCGAACTGAACGCAGCCTCCGAAAGTTACGACGGCAACACATTCACGGCCATCGACGTGAAAGCACAGCCGTACAGCGGCTACTACACCTACGATGCCGACGGCTCAACCATTAAATACATCGCTTATGTCTCTGCAGAAAATTGATTGGCGCAAATTGGCAGTGATGCTGCTCCCTACCTGCCTGCGTGCACCACGCCTCACCGCGCTGGTACGCGTGCTGATACAGCCCATCGTCGACCTGTCCGACCGCCGGCAGTCGCTGCGCTCGGCCACACTGTTTGCACTGCAACACACCGGACAAACGGTCTATCTGCGCCACGCCCTGAACACGCAGTTCGGCTACCAACGCAGCGACGGCTTCGAGATAGAGGACATCGCCGCCGAGGGCGCGTTCCTGATGACGTACGACGAAAACTCCGACCAAACCGACATTATCCCGATAGCGTCCTACGAGTTCATCAGCACCATCACTCAACAACTCCTCTGCGCGTGGCTCTTGCTTTGGGACGAATCCACTATATGGTCTACCACCGACTTTGTGGTGTGGTGCCCGCAAGCCGTCGCCGCCGACACCAACAAGATGGCACAGGTGTGCAGCATCGTCAATCGCTACCGGCTACTGAGCCGCATGCCCGAATACCGACAACTCAACCGATAAAACTATGAATACAGCAAACTTCAAAAACAGCAACAACAAGTATCCGCTCTCGACCGATACGCTCGACTTCATGCAGAAGCAGATACACTTGGCCTACGGCTTGGCAAGCCTCTATGGCGACAACTACATCATCACCCAATCGACCGCCGACACCGACGGACTCATTGTGCTGAAAGGCGAACTGATGCCCCTAAAAGGCACCGCCAGTAAATTCATCGCCGTCAAAGAAATTTCCCACGACATCGAGGCCGGCGGACAAAAGTTCGCCAACGCACGCGTCGAACGCTATGCGTACTACACCACCGCAAGAGTGAATGCTTATCTGGCAAGCAATTTCCCCATTGTCGATGGCATCGGTAAGCACTTGGTGCCGAAAGGTGTCATCAACATGTGGAGCGGTGCGGTCGACCAAATCCCCACCGGCTGGCTACTCTGCGACGGCACCAACGGCACGCCCGACCTGAGCGGCCGGTTCATCGTGGGCTACCAAAGCGGCAGTACCGACTACGGCACCATTGGCCAAACTGGCGGCGAAGCCACACACAAGCTCCTCACCTCCGAGATGCCAGCCCACACCCACAGCGCGACTGTCGCGGCCGCTGGCGCGCACAGCCACACCTTAAGCATGGATTACCGCGGCAACGACGGCAACGACCACAACAACGGCAACACCATTATATGTTCGTGCGAGAACAAAACGGGTAGCGACTCGCGCGGCACGTCTATATCGTCCGCTGGCGCGCACGCGCACACGGTTACTATCGGAACCACCGGCAACACCAAGCCCCACGAGAACAGGCCGCCCTACTACGTGCTGGCCTATATCATGAAGGTAATTTGATTTCAAGACACAAGTAGCAAGTCGCAAGACAAGATTTCAAATTTCAAATTGTCGCATTAAATCAAATCCACAGAAACTTTCACCAATGCGTTAAACCGATCAACTGATCCCCCCAATCAACTAATCAACCAAAAAACACCGTTTAATCATGGATAAAACAACTCTCAAAACATGGTTTTCGCGCGGCAAAAAGCCCACCGCTGCGCAGTTCGCCGAATGGATCGACTCCTATTGGCACAAAGGCGAGCATATCCCCATCGATGCCATCGACCACCTCGACTCCGAACTCGACCGCCGCGCCGAGATAAACGACGCTTCGGCCGGAGCAACCACCACCACCTATTCGAGCAAAAAGATACGCGAACTCATCGACCAACTGGGCGGCACCATGGAGGCCGACCGCCAAGTGGTCTGTGTCGATACCGCCGACGAACTCGAAGCTGTCGAAGAACCAAGCATCGAAGTGCTCTACCTCGTGCGCGACACCAACCAACTCTATTCGTACGATGCCGACAACGGCACCTTCATGCTCATCACCGAACCCGATAGCACCATCACTATCCGCGACCTATCCCAACTCGATAGCGTGCAGGACACCGGCTCCTACTCGGTGCGCTGGATTACAAGCCAAGGCATACCGCCGTATGTGCGCTACACCAGCGCATGGTGGTCGCTCTCGGTCGATGTGGTCAACGCTAAGGGCACCGCCTACATAACACAGTACCTCGCCAACCGCGACGGCTACTACACACGCGACCTCGTGAACGGCACGTGGGGCAGTTGGCAAAAACGCCTCTACGCCGTTCAGAGCGATGTCGATGCGCTGGCCAACACCGTGGCCAACAACCACGCCTACACCGCACGCAAGGTGCGCGCCAACGTGCACTACTGCTCGAGCCGCATGAAGTTTGCTATGCCCAAGGTAGGCAC
>CAVKQB010000027.1:0-25923 GCA_963658575.1 Leyella stercorea
ATTTCAGATTTCAAATTGTTGGTAGCCGAAACTCCTTAACCTCAAAAAATCACTACTCACTACTCACTACTCACTAATTTCACACTTTCTCACTTTCTCACTTTCATACTTTCTCACTTTCGAACTAAAAAGAACTATGAACTTACTGCAAGGAAAAACTGCGCTCATCACGGGAGCGGCGCGCGGCATCGGGCGTGCCATCGCACTGAAATTTGCCGCCGAAGGGGCTGACATCGCCTTCACCGACTTGGAAATCAACACACTAGCAGAGCAAACCCGAAGCGAAATAGAGGCTTTGGGCGTAACCTGCCGCGCCTACGCCTCGAATGCCGCCGACTTCGAAGCCACGCACGCCGTGGTGCAACAGATACACGCCGATTTCGGCCACATCGACGTGCTGGTGAACAACGCCGGCATCACCAAGGACGGCCTGCTGCTGCGCATGACCGAACAGCAATGGGACGCCGTGCTCACCATCAATCTGAAATCGGCCTTCAACTTCACACACGCCGTTACACCCATCATGATGCGCCAACGCGGCGGCTCCATCATCAACATGAGTTCGGTGGTGGGCGTGAACGGCAACGCCGGCCAGTGCAACTACGCCGCCTCGAAGGCAGGACTGATTGCCCTCGCCAAATCGGTGGCCAAAGAGGTGGGCTCGCGCGGCATACGCGCCAACTGCATCGCGCCGGGGTTCATTCTCACCGACATGACACGCCAACTGCCCGACGACGTGCGCGAACAGTGGATCAAAACCATTCCGCTGCGCCGTGGCGGCACACCCGACGACGTGGCCAACGTCGCCACATTCCTCGCTAGCGACCTATCGAGTTATGTGAGCGGACAGGTAATCCACTGCTGCGGCGGCATGAGCATGTAATCAACGCCCCAAAACAGCCCAATTTTTACCACCTTTCGGAAATTTACCACCTTATTTGGTGCGTTTTTTAGAAAAAATTGTGGCTGGTGGGGGCTATTTTTAGTGCGTGCGACGGCTGGCACATGCGGTTAGCATTGCCGCCAAACAAAAAAGCGAAGTGCGTTTTTTCAAAAAAACGCACTTTTATTTGTTCGGAAAAAATCTTTTTGTATCTTTGCATGTATTTTCCATAATTACTAACACAATAATTTTTTAGTACCATGAAAAAAATCACATTGTTTCTCGTTGCGTTGTTATGCGCCAGCGGGGCATTTGCCGCATCGTACGGCATTCTTGTGAATGGCAAAACCTACTTTGCCGGCACGCTGAATAACAATTCACAGGCGGGAGAGGGTTACACCGAGTATATGGCGTTGGGCGTTCCCGTCAAAGCGGGCGACTACCTGCAACTCTACGACAAAGACGAAGGGACGGCTTGGGCTGTACTCTTGGACGGTGCAAGCACTTCGGGCATTACGCTGTCGGGCGACCGCTACACCTGCTCCACTACGGGCTGCTACGATTTCTACATTAAACTTAAGTACAACGAAGACCAACTCTACATCGGCAAAGCCACGGGCGACTGCTCGAGTAACACCGGCGAAACAATCAGCGGCGGCGATTCGGGCGACTCTGGTGACTCTGGTGATAGTGGAGATTCTGGTGATTCTGGCGACTCTGGAGATTCGGGAGATAGTGGAGATTCGGGCGACAGCGGCGACTACAAACCCGGCACCTACAGTTCGGCCGTGCCGAGCCAATGCACCGACGTGATGTTCCAAGCCTTCTATTGGGACTCGTACGACAGCGGCAAACACGGCAACACCAAATGGGCAACGCTGCAAGGACAAGCCAGCGAAATAGCCGCCTACTTCGACCTCATTTGGTTGCCGCCATCGGCTAAATCGAGCGGCGGCGTGGGCTATCTCCCAGCACAATACAGCAACCAAAACTCCGCATGGGGCTCGCGCAGCGAATTGGAAACACTGATAGCCGCACTGCATGCCGGCGGTGCCAAAGTGATAGCCGACATCGTGGTGAACCACGCTAGCAACAAATCTACGTGGTGCGACTACTACGAAATGGATTTTGGAGCGTATGGCAAATTCTCGCCCGACGCATCGTGGATTTGCAAAACCGATGAGGTCAATTCGGAATCTTCGGGTGCTTGCAAAGGAACGGCCACTGGTGCAGCCGACGACGGCTACGGCAGCGAAGCCAACTACGGCGCGGCACGCGACTGGGACCACTGCAACAGCAAAGTGCGCGACATGTGCAAAGCCTACCTGAAATGGATGAAAAGCGAAATGAAGTACGACGGCTGGCGCTACGACTACTGCAAAGGCTTCCACGGTTCGCACGTGAACGACTACAACAAGGCCGCCCAAAGTTATTTCTCCGTAACCGAATACTGGGACGGCGACAAAAATGCGCTGCAAAGTTACCTGAACGACGCAGGCTGGAACACGCTCACGTTTGATTTCGGCACCAAATACGACGCATTCAACAAAAGCATTGCCTCCAATAGTTTTGCAGGCTGCAAAGGTCCTGGCTTGTTGGGTGCAGGCAAAGCAAAATATGCCGTAACTTTCGTCGATAGCCACGACACCTACCAGCGCGACGACAACGAGTTCGGCGGCAAAGGCAACTCCATGACCGCTACGCTCAAAGACCGTCTGCTGCAATGCAACGCCTTCATGCTCTCGATGCCAGGCATTCCGTGCGTGTTCTATCCGCATTGGAAAGAGTACAAAAGTGCCATCGCCCCGATGGTGCTGGCACGCAAAGCCGTGCAAGTTCACTCCGAAAGTGCCGTAAGTGACGAGGGTAACTCCAGCGGCTACCGCGCCACCGTAACGGGCAAAAACGGCACGCTCATACTCGAACTCGGCGACAAAGTATCGTCCTCGCAAGCAGGCTACACCAAAGCCGCTTCGGGCAACGGTTACGCCATGTGGATAAAGACCAACACGGCCGTCGCGCCGAAACTGGTCGTTTCTCCTGGTGGCACGACCTTCAAGACCGAAAGCCTCAAAATCGAGATGTCGACCATCGGCGGAACGGAAGCAGCCACCATCTACTACACACTCGATGGCAGCGATCCGACCATTTCGAGCACACGCAAGACCTACACGGCTGCATTCACCATCAGCGGCACAACCACGGTGAAAGCTTATGCGCAGACCGCATCGACCAAGACGGCCGTGCAAACGCACGAATACACCTACAAAGCACCGCAGACAACGCCTATCACCGTGTCGTTCTACAAACCCGACTCGTGGTCGAAAGTATATCTCTACGCTTGGACAGTGAGCGGCACCAAAACGACCCAACTTATGGGCGCATGGCCAGGTACCGAACTCACGGAAACGAACGCCAACGGCTTCCACTACCACACGTTCGACGCATCGATTAAAGAGGTGTATTTCATCTTCAATGCTGGCAAAAACCAAGAGCAGACCTCCGACCTCTGGACAGACGAAGACGTGTGCTACATGTGGAGCGGCGGTGCCGAGAAGAAACTGCCCGACTGCGTAGTAACCGCCATCGACCACGTGTGGGCTGACCACGCCGAGATGATCAGCCTCTATCCGAACCCTGTGCGCGGCACGCTGCACATCGCAAGCGACGAAGCGATGACACGCATCGACATCTACACCTGCACGGGTCAGCTCGTCGAGCGCGCCGAAGCGCAATCGGCCAACGCCACACTCGATGTGAACGGTCTGCAACAAGGCCTCTACCTGCTGCACGCCACCTTCGCCAACGGCCAAACAACCATCGGCAAGTTCGTGAAACAGTAAACCACACCGAGCAACAAAAAATCTCCCCGCAAACCTTGCAGGGAGATTTTTTTGTGCCGAAAACGGAAGAGATTATAGGTTATAGGTGAGAGGTTATAGATTATAGGTGAGAGAACAAAGAATATAGAACAAAGAGCAAAGACAAATTAGTTTGAAAGTATAAAAGTGCGAAAGTAGGGGCGCATTATATGCGTCCGTTGCGGATTGCAAATCCGCATAAAAATTGACAGATTGACAAATTGACAGATTGACAAATTTATTTGCACAATAATCAACCAATCAACCAATCAACCAATCAACCAAAATCCCCAAATAACCAAATCACTAAATTCACAGAAGCAAAAACAACGCCACCAGCGGACGTGGCACGCCGCGTCCCTACTTTATAGACTTTTCACTTTATAGACTTTTCACTTTCATACTTTCACACCTTCAAACTTTCGCACTTTATAGACTTGATAAACTTTTCACTTTTTCACTTTCAAACTATTTTTGTATCTTTGTAGGCGAAAAGGTAAAAGGCCAACTAAAACATTTTGCCCATGTAAAACCGGCATCGCAAAGGCGATGCAACGACATATTTATTTAACAGCATTGGCTATTATTTCACACTCAAAGAAAAAAGCGTCGGAAACTATTTTCTCTGAATGAGGGATAGCACAAAGCACTCACGGAGTGTCAAACTCCTACAATAATCCTGTAGTTACACGAAAGTGTGGACTATCTTGGGATTATTGGCAGGTTTCTCCGACGCTTCCTGCGAGTGTGAAAAGATGTGTTCACCCTTTCTTTTTGTCTATACCTATGGCTGAGATGGATAGCATGCATAATTCTATCCGTCTATGGCACGAAAGGACTTGGCGCAAGCCAAAGATGCAAAGAAAGACGAGTTCTATACGCAGTTGGACGATATTGCGAAGGAACTCAAATACTACAAGGACTATTTTCGCGACAAGGTTGTGTTCTGCAACTGCGACGACCCGTATGAGAGCAACTTCTTTAAGTACTTTGCCCTCAATTTCAATGCGTTAGGTCTGCGCAAACTGATTGCCACCTGCTATAACGGCTCGCCCGTGTCGGGCAACGAGTTGCTGTTGGACTTCGGTACAACGGTGGACGACCCGAAGAAAATCGCCTATAAGGTGGAGATAACCGAGGTGTCGGATATGAATGGCGACGGAGCAATCAATCTCGCAGATATTCAGTATCTTATGCAGAACGACAAGAATGTCATTTCTGTTCTGCAAGGCAATGGCGATTTCCGCAGCCCCGAGTGCGTGGAACTGCTCAAGCAGGCAGACATCGTCGTCACCAATCCCCCTTTCTCCCTCTTCCGTGAGTATGTCGCACAGTTAGTCAAGTACGACAAGAAGTTCCTTATCATTGGTAATGTAAATGCTGTCACATATAAAGAGTTTTTTCCTCTAATTAAGGAAAATCAAGTATGGATGGGCATTAGTATTCACAGTGGAGATAGAGAATTTCGGGTACCCGAATCATATCCCCTTAACGCAGCAGGTTATAGAGTGGACGAAAAGGGAACAAAGTATATTCGAGTAAAGGGCGTGCGTTGGTTCACTAATTTAGACTATCCGCAAAGACACGAAGACCTTATCTTGTACAAGCACTATACACCAGAAGAATATCCAAAATACGATAACTACGATGCCATAAATGTGAACACAACAAGTGATATTCCTACTGATTATGAGGGCGTTATGGGTGTGCCGATTACCTTCATGGATAAGTATAATCCCGACCAGTTTGAAATAGTTGGCTTAGATCGATATATAAAAGACAACCCACACTATGGTCATCGATTTACAATAAAAGGTAAAGAAACCTATGCCCGTATTCTTATCCGTCGCAGAAAGTAGCAAGGCCGTGCGGCCTCCATTTTCCCTAAAGTTGCGGAATAAAATAGCCAAAAGTTGCGGAATGAAATAACCAAAAGTTGCGGAATAAAATAGCCAAAAGTTGCGGAATAAGTTGCGCTATCCAATTGTTTTTCATAACTTTGCAGCGAAAACCAAAACCCAACCAAAATGAGAAAGTACAAACAGCGAATAGTAGATGCCCTGCTCGACCGCAAACTGCAGGGGAAAGGTGCCGTTTTGTTGGAAGGCCCCAAATGGTGCGGCAAGACTACGACCGCCAAAAAAAAGGCCAAGACAGTGCTCGATTTGGGAAATACAGTCGTGCTTCGCGATGCCCTCGAAATCTACCAGGTCAAGCCGATGTCGTTGTTGGAGGGGGCAACGCCCAAATTGATAGACGAGTGGCAAAGCATTCCTGAATTGTGGGATATGGTTCGCTCCGAAGTTGACAATAGGGACGAGGTGGCGCAATTTATCCTTACAGGCAGTAGCACGCCCATCGAATTGGAAAAGTTGCGGCACAGCGGAAACGGGCGCATCGGGCGATTAAATATGCGCACCATGAGTCTGTGGGAATCGGGCGAATCGACAGGCTCTGTGTCGCTCGGCGCTTTGTTTGACGGTGTGGAGTTCGAACCGCAGGACAATCCTTTGGATTTGGGGCAAATCGCCTATTTGCTGTGCCGTGGAGGTTGGCCGCAGACTACATTTCTGAAAGGGGAGGTGGCGCTGGAACAGGCGCGCGACTACTACGAAACCATCTACAAGGCCGACATCCTGCGCATCGACAAGGTTCGCCGCAACAGCGAACGCACACGCCTGTTGCTCCGTTCTTACGCCCGCAATGTAGCAACGGCCATAAGTTTCAGTAAAATGGCTGCTGATATCAAAGAGAACGATAATGCATCAATTACCTACGAAACGATTTCGGATTACATAGACGCGCTGAAAAAACTTTTTGTGTTGGAAGATGCGCCTGCATGGAATCCGAATTTGCGGAGTAAGACGGCTATTCAGTCGTCGGAAGTCCGCTATTTTAGCGATCCGAGTATTGCAGTGGCTGCATTGGGCATAGGGCCAAACGACTTGGAAAACGATTTGCAGACCTTTGGACTGCTCTTCGAAAACATGGCAATACGCGACCTGCGGGTTTATGCAGATGCTTTGGACGGAAACATCCGTCATTTCCGCGATGCGGACGGGCTGGAATGCGATGCCGTTTTGCACAGGCGCAACGGGTCTTACGGATTGATAGAAATAAAACTCGGCGGACCGGACAACATCGACAAAGCCGCTGCCGCATTGCACTCTCTTGCCGCAAAAATCAACACCGACAAGATGAAAAAGCCTGCGTTCCTGTTGGTTTTGACGGCTATCGGACAATATGCCTACCGCAGAAACGATGGCGTATATGTAATCCCGATCGGCTGTCTCAAACCATAGCGGCTTGCGCTGCACGACGGGTTCAAGTTTTTCATGAAGAATCAAACAACAAACACTTAACGGAATATGATGAAGATAGAATTAGTCCCGATTACGGTGCGGGAACTGTGCGCGAGTTACGAGGACTTGTCGGTCAACGAGGAGGGCATTACGGGCTACGGCGGCAGACTGAATATCCGCCCCAAGTACCAGCGCGAGTTCGTCTACGACGACAAGAAGCGCAACGCCGTCATGGAAACCGTGTGGAACGGCTTCCCGCTCAATGTGATGTATTGGGTGAAACTCCCCGCCGCACAAGCCGACGCCGAAGACACCGCCCCGCAAAGCCTCTCGGGTGGCGAGCCTCTCGCCTATGAACTCCTCGACGGTCAACAGCGCACCATCTCTATCTGCTCGTTCATTGCGGGCGAGTATATGATGACTTTCGACGGTAACCTGCTCGGCTTCGACAATATGACGCAGGAGCAGAAAGATCGCATTCTCGATTACCAACTGCAAGTCTATATCTGCGAGGGGACGGACGAGGAGAAACTGCGTTGGTTCCAAACGATTAATATCGCAGGCGAGAAACTGACCGAACAGGAGATACGCAACGCCATCTACAACGGGGCGTGGACGACACAGGCGAAGCGCCGCTTCTCCAAGTCGGGCTGCGTGGCGTATAAGTTAGGCTCGGACTACATGTCGGGTTCGCCCATTCGGCAGGACTATTTCGAGACTGTACTGCGTTGGATAGGGGCTGCGCAAGGGTTGAGTATTAACGAGTATATGGCACGCCACCAGAACGACAACGACGCCGACGAACTGTGGCAGTACTTCCAGAATGTCATCAATTGGGTGCGCGTGCATTTCACCAAACTCTATAAGAAAGAGATGAAGACGGTGGAGTGGGGCTTGCTCTATAACCGCTATCGGGACACCCTGCTGACCGCCACGGCGTTGGGCGATGAGGTAGCCCGCCTGATGCGCGATTCCGATGTGCAGCGCAAGTCGGGAATCTTCGAGTATGTGTTCGACCACGACATCCGCCACTTGGGTATTCGCGCATTCGACGACAATACCAAGCGGGAGGTGTACGAGCGACAAGGAGGCGTCTGCCCGCTCTGCGGCAAGCATTTCGAGATAGAGGAGATGGAAGCCGACCACATCACCCCATGGGTCGAGGGTGGCCGCACCATCACTGACAACTGCCAGATGCTCTGCCGCTCCTGCAACCGCCACAAAAGCTGCAAGTGAACAAAATTTCAGATTCCAAATTTCAAATTGTCGCATTAAACCAAATCCACAATAAAACGCCCCCAACGGACTTTCAACTTTATAGACTTTTTAACTTTATACACTTTCACACTTTCATACTTTCACACTTTCATACTTTCACACTTTCATACTTTCACACTTTCAAACTAATTTCGTATCTTTGCAGCGCAATTTTTGGGGGTGCCTTCCAGAAGGCTGAGATTATACCCTTTGAACCTGCGCAGGTAATGCTGCGAAGGGAAAAAGCATGGTTGTGCCCACTCTTGGGCAGCCTCCAAAAATGGTGTAGAAACAAATTTTTGGAGGTAAAATATGAAAAAATCAGTACTATTTTTCTGCACACTCTGCACCGCCGCACTGACGGCGCAAGAGTCGGCCGACACGGTTGCCTTGCGTGGCGAACTGGACGAAATCGTCGTGTCGTCGATTCGACTGAAAAACGAAACGCCGCTCATCACGCAAAACTATTCCGAGGCGCAACTGCAACAGCAGAACACAGGCGTGAATCTACCCTATCTACTCACGCTCACACCATCGCTTGTGGTTACGAGCGACGACGGATTGGGTGTTGGCTACACCTATTTCCGTGTGCGCGGCACCGACCAAAGCCGCATCAACATGACGGTGAACGGCGTGCCGCTGAACGATGGTGAATCGCAAACGGTGTTCTGGGTGAACATGACCGACATGGCTTCGTCGATGAGCGAGGTGAGCGTGCAACGCGGCGTAGGCACATCGACCAACGGCGCATCGGCTTTTGGCGCGTCGGTGAATATGCTTACCGACAAAGCCCAACCGCGCCCCTACGCTTCGCTGACGTTCAATGGCGGCATGTACAACACCTTCCGCGAAAGTGCGAAACTCGGCACAGGACTGATGGACAACGGCTTCGCATTCGATGCGCGCGTGTCGAAAGTGAATAGCGACGGCTATCTGGAACGCGCCACTTCCGACCTGTTTTCGTACTACGCTTCGGGCGCATGGTATGGCGACAATACGATGGTGAAACTCCTGTTGTTCGGCGGCAAGGAAAAAACCTACATGGCGTGGAACGGCATCGATGGCGAAACGCTCAAAACCAACCGCCGCTACAATTCGGCCGGACAATATATCGACGACAATGGCGACACCGCCTACTACGACAACCAAACCGATAACTACGCGCAACAACATGCGCAATTACTTGTATCTCACCGATTTACGACAAATTGGAGCCTGAATGCAGCGTTGCACTACACACACGGCGGCGGCTATTACGAGCAGTATAAAGAGAACAAGAAATTGACCGCTTTTGGTCTTGAAAATTTTACCGATACGGCAGGGAATGTGATAAAAAAGTCGGACATTATCGGTCAAAAACATCTGAACAACCATTTTTACGGTGGCGTGCTGGCCGTAAATTTCGAAAATAGTGCCGTGAAAGCCACGCTCGGTGGTGCGGTGAACAACTACCAAGGCGCACATTGGGGCAATGTGCTGTGGGTGCGCAACTACAACCGTAGCATTCCGAAAGACTACGAATACTACCGCAATCGTGCCGATAAGTTCGACGCAAATGTTTATCTGAAAGCGAATTGGCAGATAATCAGCGGCTTACAACTCTATGGCGATGTGCAATACCGCTATGTCGATTATAAAATCAGCGGCATCAACGACGAAGATCTGCAGGAAATCCCCATTCACGAACGTTTTCATTTTGTCAATCCGAAGGCGGGCATCTCGTACAACAACAGCGGTCACAACGCAAGTTTCAGTTTTGCCATCGCCAACCGCGAACCGACACGCAAAAATTACACCGAAGCGGGACTGAACGACGTGCCACGGTCGGAACGGCTCTACGACTATGAACTCGGCTACAATTACACGCACCGCCTGTTCCACGTCGGCACCAACCTCTACTACATGGACTACGACAACCAATTGGTACTGACCGGCAAAATGAGCGACACGGGCGCATATCTCACCAAAAACGTGAAAGATTCGTACCGCATGGGCATCGAACTGCTGCTGGGCGTAACGCCGTGCGACTGGTTTCGCTGGGACGGCAGCCTAACGCTGAGTTGCAACAAAATCCGCAATTACGACGATTGGGTCGACGATTGGGATGCCGATTGGAACGACCCCGAAGTGGTGGCCAACGACGGACAACGACACGTGGAATACGGCAATACCGACATCGCTTTCTCGCCAAGCATCACGGCTGTGAGCAATTTTCAGTTCGACATAAAGGGCTTCAATGCGCTGTTTCAAACCAACTATGTGGGCAAACAATATCTCGACAATACGCAAAATTCAGCGGCGATGCTCAAAGGTTATTGCGTGAATAATCTGCATTTGTCCTATCAGATTCCGATAAAACGCGTGCTGAAAAATCTCACCGTTTCGGTGCAGATAAACAATCTGTTCAACACAAAATATGTATCGAACGGAGGCTCGTACGGTTACTTTTCGGGCGTGAAAGGCGGCCAATTTACACCTGAAAATCAGCAATATACGCCTTGGTACTACGCCCAAGCCGGCATCAACGTGCATGCGGGCTTTACCATCGATTTTTGATGCGGCAAGGCAACAAAAAAAGCGGTTACTCCCGAAAAGAGCAGCCGTTTTTGTTTTCGGCATCGGCTATTTCAGCAACAATTTGTAGATGTCGTTGCCGTTGGCGAAAATCAACAGCGCCAGCAGCAGCGCAAAACCGATGTTGAGCGAAATCTCCATAAAACGGTCGCTCGGCTTGCGGCGGAAAATCATTTCGTAGAGCAGGAAAAGCACGTAACCGCCGTCCAAAATAGGAATTGGCAGTATGTTCATGAACGCCAGAATGACCGACAAGAACGCCGTCATGTTCCAAAATGCCGCCCAATCCCACATGGCTGGGAACAAATTGCCGATGGCACCGAAACCGCCAAGACTTTTTGCGCCCTCCTTGGTGAAGACGAGCCTAAACTGTTTGACGTACGACCCAAGCACGTCGCACATCATCTCCCAACCCGCTGGAATCGCGGCGAAAAAGCCGTATTCGGTGCGCTCGAGTTGGAAATAGGCACTCAAATCGCTGCGGAGATAGATGCCCAATTTGCCGTCGGCACCAACGGTGATGCTGTCGGTAACGGTTTCGCCGTTGCGCACGAATGTGATGTCGGTGCGCTGCCCTGCAAGTGCCGCAAGTTCGCGCGCTATTTCGCCATAGGTGCAGAGCGGTTTGCCGTTCAGCCCGATGATGCTGTCGCCATCGTGCAAACCGATGGAATCGGCAGGCGAATGGATTACTGCATCTTGCACAACAAAGGGTATTCGCAACTCTAAAAAGTTGGCCTCTTCGGCGGCCAAAAGTTGCTGCGCAAAGTCGGTGGGAACCACTATGAGCGTGTCGGCACCATTGTGGCGCAGCAGCACATTTTGTTTGCCTTCGACCAAAATTTTTTCGATGGCATCGTGTGCAAACCGCACGCTGTCGCCATCGACTGCCAAAATGACATCGCCGTTCGAGAAGCCATATTTTTGTGCCGTGGCGCAATAGTCGTAGCCGAGGTAGGCGTTTTGCATGGGCAGTTCGGATTTGCCCCAATGCCCCAGCATGGCGGCGTAGATGACGATGGCGGCCACAAAATTCATTAGCACGCCGCCCGTGATGATGAACAGGCGTTGCCACGCCGGACGCGAGCGGTATTCCCACGGTTGCGGTTGGCTGGCGAGTTGCGATTGGTCGGTGGTTTCGTCCACCATGCCGTCGATGGCGCAGTAGCCACCCAGCGGCACCCACCCGATGCCCCATTCGGTCGATTCGGGATAACGGCGCCAATCGTCGTCGGGCAGAGCCGCCAATTCGTCGGCCGAAAGCGGTTCGTATATCGGTTTGCCTTTTTTGTCGGTTACTTCATGCCCCCAAGCGTCGATTTTTGGTTTTGTGCTTGGAGCAACATTGGGCGCAAACCAGCGTGCGCGCCATTTTCCGCCGATTTTTTTGAAGCGTACAATTGAAAATTTTGGATTGAAAAAGAGATAAAACTTGTTGACGCGCACTTTGAATAGCCGAGCGAAACCGAAATGTCCGAGTTCGTGGACGAAGACCAAGATGGACAACGCCAAAATGAGTTGTGCGGCTTTGATGAGAAAAGTCATGGTTCGTTTGAGTTAAAAAAGATGTTTTTTTAGGGTTTCTTGTTCAATTTTTCGACGAGTTCGCCCGCCATTTTTCTGATTTCGCTGTCGGTTGCCACATAGTCGTCGTAGGTGGGCTGGGCTACGAAATGCGCCTTTCCCATCGTCGCTTCGATGATGTCGCTCATTTGCAAAAAGCCGATTTTGTCGTTCAGATAGGCGGCCACCACCACTTCGTTGGCGGCGTTCAGCACGCAAGGCATGTTGCCGCCTTTGGCCATCGCATCGAACGCCAAAGCCAAGTTGCGAAAGCGTTTCACGTCGGGTTTTTCGAATGTCAGTTGCGCGCATTTTGCAAAATCGAGGCGTTCGAACTCGGTTTTTTGCCGCGTTGGGAAGGTCAGCGCATACTCTATCGGCAGCCGCATGTCGGGCACGCCGAGTTGCGCTTTGATGCTGCCGTCGCGGAACTGCACCATCGAATGCACGATGCTTTGCGGGTGAATCACCACGTCGATTTGCGCCGGCTGCAGGCCAAACAGCCATTTGGCTTCTATCACTTCGAAACCTTTGTTCATCATGCTGGCCGAGTCGATGGTGATTTTTGCGCCCATGTGCCACGTCGGGTGGCGAAGAGCCTCTTTTGCTGTAACACGAGCAAGGTCTTCGCACGTTTTCGTGCGGAACGGACCGCCCGACGCGGTGAGTATGATTTTTTCCACTTCGTCGGGATTTTCGCCCACGAGGCACTGGAATATCGCGCCATGTTCCGAATCGACGGGCAGAATGGCGGCGTGGTGCTCCACCGTCAATCGGGTGATGAGTTCGCCTGCCACGACGAGCGTTTCTTTGTTGGCCAACGCAATTTTTTTGCCTGCTTCGATGGCGGCAATGGTCGGTTTCAATCCCGCATAACCCACCATGGCGGTTACCACCGTATCGACCGACGGCAGAGCGGCCACTTCGGCGATGGCATCGCTGCCAGCAAAGGTTTTTATGGGCAAATCGGCCAGCGCATCTTTCAGTTTATGATAGTGATTTTCGTTGGCCACAACCACGGCTTCGGGGCGAAAACGGCGCGCCTGCTCAATGAGCGCATCTACGTTGTTGTTGGCCGTAATGGCGTAAACGTCAAAGAGTTCAGGGTTGGCGGCCACCACGTCGAGTGTCTGCGTGCCAATCGAACCTGTGGAACCAAGTATTGCTAATCGCTGTTTTGTCATCGCTGAATCTAATTTCAAATTGTCGGTGCTCGCAATCTTCAAATTTTCAAATGATCATTTAGAACACCACATAGTCGATTGGGTTGATGGGCTGACCTTTGTGCCAAATTTCGAAGTGCAGATACGGTTTGGTTATTTCGGTCTGTTGGGCGTTGCGCACGAAACCGATGGCTTCGCCAGCATGCACTTTGTCGCCCGCCGATTTCAGCACTTGCCCGCAGTTTCGGTAGAAAGTCAGATAGTTGTCGGTGTGCTGAATGCCGATGATGTAGCCATTGTCGAGCGAATAATCGACAAACATCACGGTGCCGTCGAGTGCCGTGAGCACCACCTCGTCGGTGGCAGTGGCAATATCTACGCCCAAATGGTGCGCTTCGGGGTCGAACGTGCGCATGACAACGCCTCGCACGGGTTTTATAAACACCTGTGCCACAGGTGCTTGCTGGGCTTCGAGCGTGCCAAGGTTGTAACGTTCGGTCTGCTCGAAATCGTTGCAAAAGTCGGTTTCGTGCCTCGATTTGTCGAGCGAGAGCGACTTCCAATCGGTCATGGTCAGCGAGTCGGTGTTGATGGTGTCGAGCGAAATGTCGCCTGCCACGATACTTTTGATGACGGCAAGTTGCGCCTCTTGCAGTTCCAGACGTGCGCGTAGCGAATCGACGAGCAGCACCTGTTCCACCAAATCGGTGCGAATCGAGGCATCGCTGTAGCCCGGCAGATAGTGTTTGATGGGCGTGAGAAAAATTATCAGCGACAGCAGCACAAACGACACGATGCCGAAGGTGCAGACGATGAGAAACACCGACAGGCGCGACAACCGCACATGAAATGTTTCGGCAAGCGTGTTCTCGTTCAATATCGACATGCGGTAGCGAAACCGCATCTTATTCCAAAAATTTCTGTTTTTCTGTCCCATCGGCAATTGGCGTTATGCGTTGTGTGTCAGTGCGTTACGGCGTTTGTAGGTAACGAATGCAAACTCAAGTCCTGAGGCTTCGTCGCGTTGGCGTTCCGATTGTTCCACCGCCCCCCAAACGTTTTCGTCGATGGCGGGGAAAAATGTGTCGGCCTCGAAATTTTTGTAAACCCAAGTGATGTGCAGCGTGTCGGCCAGCGGCATGAATTGGCGGTAGATGCTGCCGCCGCCAATGACGAAACTCTCCTCGTCGGGGCGGCAGAGGCGCGCGGCTTCGTCGATGCTGTGCGCCATTTCGCAGCCATCGAATTGCAGGTCGGCCTTGTCGGTGATAACGATGTTGCGGCGATTGGGCAACGGCCGGTGCGGCAGCGACAGAAATGTGCGCTCGCCCATGACGACGGTTCGCCCCGTAGTCAGCTGCTTGAAGTGCTTGAGGTCGGCTGGCAAGTGCCACAATAGGTCGTTGTTCCGACCGATGGCCAGATTTTGCGCTATGGCAACGATGATGGAAAGCATGACAAATGAGTGGTTATTTGAAACGTCGATAAGCAAATTGGTCAATTCGCAAATCTTTGTTCTTTGCTCTTTGTTCTTTGTTCTAGATTACTACTAATGTTTCACCGTCTTCTACCCATGAAAATGAGAATGTAGTAGAACAGCGAAGCCAACGCTCCGAGAGCGGCCACCACGTAGGTGTAGGCTGCCGCGCGTAGCGCATCTTCGGCTTGCGGGTGCGTCTCGTAATTGGTGATGCCCGCGTTGTTGAGCCACACGAGCGCGCGGCGGCTGGCGTTGATTTCGACGGGCAGCGTAACCAAACTGAACAGCGTTGTGAGCGCAAATAGCACGATGCCCGCCAGCATCAGTTGCGGAAATATGTTGATGACAAGCATGCCGGCTAGCAGAACCCACGACACAAATTTGTTCGAGAAATTGACCGCAGGCACCAAGGCCGACCGTATTTTGAGCGGCGCATAGCCGTAGGCGTGCTGCACAGCGTGTCCGCACTCGTGAGCAGCGACAGCGGCGGCGGCCACACTGCACGAGTTGTAAACGCTTTCGCTCAGGTTCACGGTTTTGTCGGTAGGGTTGTAATGGTCGGTGAGCATGCCGTTGGTGGCGCGCACGGTTACGTCGGTTATGCCATTGTCGGCCAACATTTTACGGGCGACATCGGCGCCAGTCAGCCCACTTGGCAACTCGATTTGCGAATACTTTTCAAATTTTGAATTGAGCGACCATTGCACAAGCCAACTCAAAAGCGCTACAACGCCAAAAATAATCCAAGCCATAATTTAGTGTGAAAGTTAGAAAGTGTGAAAGTTAGAAAGTGTGAAAGTTTATAAAGTTTGTAAAGTTTGTAAAGTTTTTTTTTTGGGGGGGGATTTGGTTATTTGATTATTTGATTATTTGGTGATTTGAGGATTAAGGCGTTTCGGTTACCGACAATCTGAAATCTAAAATTTTTTCTTGCTACTTGCTACTTGTGTCTTGTGTCTAATAATGTCTTTGCTCTCTCACCTCTCACCTTTTGACTTGCTACTAATAATAATCAATTATTGTGCCACGTTTTGGTGTCGCGTTTCAATTTTTTTGCGCATGTTTTGCAGTAGCCGTACAGATAGAGCGTGTAGTGTGTCGGTACGAATGCCGAAAATGTGCGGTATTGTATGGCGCGACGTATTTTTTGGTCGGAAAATTCGCTCACTGCGCCGCACCCGATGCAGATGCGGTGATGATGCGTGGTGCTACTGGTTATTTTCTCGTATTCGGTGTGCTGCGAATCGAACTGATGCTTCACTACCAAGCGGCAAGCCACCAGCAGTTCCAACGTGTTGTAAACGGTGGCGCGGCTCACACGAAATTTGCGTGTGGCAAGTTCCACCAGCGTGTCAGCCGAAAAGTGCGACGGCTGTCCGTAGACCAGTTCCAACAGACCGAAACGCTCTTGTGTGCGGCGCAAGTGCTTCTGTTTCAGGTAATCGGTCAGGATTTTGGTGGCTTGTTTTATCTCTTCTTCGGCAGTCATGGGTTGTATTTTGCGTCGCGCACGATTTCATCTTCGGAGCGCAACATCAGTTCGCGTGGCGACACATGGCGGTGTTCGCGCATATATTTTTCTACTATTTGCCAGCCGACCCATGCGCCAGCACGTCCGGGCGACTGTTGCGTGAATGGCTTCGTAAAAGGCGCATCGTTCAAGTATTTGATGCGTATCGTGGCATCGCGGCTGAATAGGTGCCGACTGCCCACGAGCGTCATCCACATGTCGTGTTCGTACTTGCGGCACCACTCCCATTGTTCGGGCGTGTAGCCCATCAGCAGCGATTCGGGCAGGTCGGGCAGCAACACCGAGGCGGTGTAGAGTATCTTACCGCGGTAGATCATCTCCTCTTGAAGTTCGCCCGTGCGCGGCACAAACGGAAATTCGCTCAAAAGCCATGCGATAACGTAGTCGGGCACCAATTTTTCGGGACGCATATTTTGCCGCAAATAGTTGTATATGCCCACTTGTCCGTAGAGCGGATAGTCGTTGCCAAGGTAGTTGTCGATGCTGCCCGATACGAATCCTTCGCCCACTACCATGCTTTGGTTCAAACCCGAAACGTGTGCGTAGAGGCGTGGCGTGGCGCGGTCGGGGAAAAAGTAGCGTGCCCGCCGAAAGGCTTCGGTGAGCGTTGCCTCGTAGGCGTGCATATCGGCGAAATGTGCCAACGCATCGGTGTAAAGCCGTGCGACGGCCGTGTCGGCAAAAAAGCGTTCGAGTGTGTAGGTGGTGATGGTGTCGCCCACGCGACCGAACTCTACCACACGTTCGAGATAGACGGGCGCGATGTCGGGATAGTGCGCCGCCAGCGTGTCGATAGATGCTGACAAGTTGGCGCGGTCGAGCATCCACAATGCGCTGTCGAAACGTCCGATGTGCACCTGCAAATCGATGTCGCGCGTGTCGGCCGTGCGTTTGGCGCGTCCGCACCCTACAAACATCAGCAATACGCCAACCCAAACGATGGTAACAAGTGTGTGTTTCATTGCCTAATTTAGACTCGGTCTAAATAACCAAATCCGTTTGCAAAGATACGAAAATAGTACGAAAGTGTGAAAGTGAGAAAGTGAGAAAGTATGAAAGTGTGAAAGTGAGAAAGTTTATCAAGTTATAAAGTCTATAAAGTCTATAAAGTGGAAAGTAGGGACGCGGCGTGCCACGTCCGTTGGTGCGTTATTTTTGTTTCTGTGGATTTGCAGATTTGGTTATTTGGATAAATTTGTCAATTTTTCATTGTCAATTGTCAATTATCCATTGTCAATTAAAAACACTCCTCCCTCCTAACTCCTCATTCCTAATTTTTTCTTGCTACTTGTGTCTTGCTACTAATTGACAATTTGAAATTTTCTTCGCCATCGGCAAAACACAAAAACGGCACGATTGTGCCGTTTTTGTGTTTTTTAGTGACCGCCATGGCCGCCACCGCCGGGGTTGCCGCCACCACCTGGATTTCCTCCGCCGCCTCCGGGGTTACCACCACCGCCGCCACCCGACGAGGAGTTGCCTGCGGTGGTTACTACCGACGAGAGCGTAACCGACGTTAGCGACGTGGCCGATGCAAGCGTTCCGCCATTGGTCAGATTGTGAAAACTGATGGCATCGGTGCTGGCTGTGTACGTGCCGCCCGAAACGAGCGTATAGGACGAGCCCCGCGCCATATCGGGCGACGAGAGCAAGAGCGTCATCTGGTTGAGTGCCGATTCGGGAACGTACGAGAGCACGATGTTGCCGTCGCCATCGACAAGCGAGATGCGTGTGTTGGCGCTGCACGACCCTCCGTAGAGGAGCGACGGTTGTGTGCAGGTGCTGCTCGTGGGTGTGCTGCTTGCGCCGCCAATGCCCAAAATGATGCCTCCCGTGATGGTGAAGGTGTTTTGGTCGCAATCGATGCCCTCTTCGGGCACTTGCGTACCCACCGCCACCACAACGCCGCCGTTGATGGTGATGGTGCCGTTCGAGTCGAGGCCGTCGTTGCTGGTGCCGCGCGTGTAGATGTAGCCGCCATTGATGACAATGCTATACGCCGCATTGATGCCATCGTCTTTGGCCAAGCATTCGACCAGACCATCGTTGATGATGAGGTAGTCGGCTTCGATGCCCTCGGCACTACTGCCCGTGCAGGTGATGTTTGTCGTGCCGCCAGCGATGAGAATGGTGTCGGATTTGAGGCCTTTGCCTTTGTCCGCCGACACCGACAGATTGTAGGTGCCGCCATCGACGATGAGATAATCCTTGCCGTTGATGGCATCTTCGCCATTGGCGGTGATGTTCATTGTTACCGAATTGCGCAGGCGGATATAGTCGTCGCTGCGTATGGCGTGGCGGTTGTTGCCCGTTACATTGAGCGTGCCAGCCCCCGAAAACAGCAGTTGTCCTTCGCTGAAGAAGCAGGCTTTTTGGTCTTCGTCCACGCCATCGATGGTAACGGACTGCGCATAGCCGCTGGCATCGGTGAGGGTGTTGGTGGTGCCGTCGGTAACGAGCACGTACACCGATTTATGCGGATAGCCGCCGTCGTCTTCCATGGTTTTGCCTTTTTGTATGTTGATGGCAGGTCCCGAAGGATTGTTGAGCGTGAGTCCGTTGAGCTGAAGCACAAATTTATTGTCGCTATACACCTTAAAACTGCCGTCGCTGCAGGTTCCCGAAAGCACATATTGCACTTTTTTGACGGTGCTGACCACCGTTACATCGGTGCCATCGGTGGTGATAGTAACGCCATCGTAGGTGCCATCGATGCTGACCGAAGCCGCCGACCACTCGATGGTGATGACTTTCATTTCGCCGTTGGTGTAGGCAGCCCAATTTTCGAGGAAATCGCCCGAATTTTCGACGGTATTGTCAGAGATGGTCGCGTCGTCGGTTGTGCTGCTGTTTGTGGTTGTGCTGTCGGGCGAAGTTACAGAATCTTTGCACCCGCCGAGGAACAATGCCAGCGCAAGTGGCAGATAAATGCTGAAGCGTTTCATAAGTCTAATTGTTAAAGTCGTACGACAAAGTGATGATGTGATTATATTTTTTTTCGTTGGTAATCTCGATATTGCCTTTTTTGTGCGTGATGTTCAGGTCGCGTTTGTAGCCATAGTCGAAGCGGTAGGCCAGCGCAAGGCTGTTGCGTTTGTCGATGCGCCAACGCACGCCAATTTCGGGACGGATATGCGAAAGATATTGCCCGTATTGCGTTGTGCTATAAGTGTTTAGATAGTCGGTTGGCGCATTGAGCGTATTGGCAAATTCGATGCCGACATGCAATTTCAGCGGTTTCGAAAAGAGCGAATAGGTTGCTTGCAGGCGGTGCCTCATGGTGAGGTCGATGGCATTTTTTTCGTCGGCATTGACGGAGTCGGTGCGGCAGTCCATCAGCAGCCGTTCGCGCAACGACAGTTTCCAGCGGTCGATTTTCACCTGCCCCGTGAGCGTGAAAAAAGCGCGATGGCGAATGTATTCGGCGGGGTCGTTCCAGCCTTTGTCGCCATAGAGTTTGAGCGTGTAGCCCATGCCGAGAGCAAGATAGGGAATCGGTTCGTACTCTACGGCCAGCGTGGTGTAGGAACGTCGGAATGCCGCCGCCTCGGTGCCACCAAGGCAGGTGCGCACCTCCTCTTCGAGCGACAGCCCAAAACCGTGCTTGAACGCTTGGTTGTAGGCCGCCGAAAAACGCAGTTCGGCCACCTGCTCGATGGTTGTCGTATCGCTTTTGACCGACTGCGCCGACACCGTCGCTGGCAACAGCGAAACAATCGCTAACAATGTGTAAATCAGTCGTTTCATCGTATTTTTACCATCGAATCGATGGTGTTTGTTTCGCCTTTTTCGAGAATATAATACACTTTGATGTAAGCCACATCGCGCAGAAAATCGACATGCCCTATTTCGAACGATTCGATAGCGCGTCCAAGCCGCTGTTCGAGGTCGGCTTTCAACACGTCGTGCCGTTCGGGAACGATGTTTTCGATTTTCTCGTAGAGCACAATCTTCTGCGAACGGTGGGCAAGCCCGCGCCAATTTTCGAAAAAGGTTGCCACGCCCAAAAGCAGGAGATTGACCAGCAACAAATCAGCCCAACTAACCGACATCGCCAAGCCGTTGATGACGCTCAAGCCGATGAGAACAAACAGGTAGGTCATCTCGCGGATAGGCACCGTTTCGGTGCGGTAGCGAATCATGCCGAATATGGCAAAAAGTCCGAGCGCGAAGCCTATCTGCAGTTTGACATTGTCGAGCATGCAGAGCAGCAAAAACATCGTGGACGAAAAGAGTATGAACGTAACGTAATAGTCCATGCGTTTCGACTTTTTGTAGTAGAGAAAATGCACCAACACCCACGCCACCACGAGATTGAGCAGAAAACGCACCAAAATGTTGGCTATGTTGCTTGCATCGAACAGCGGCACGCCGAGAAACGTTTCGACCGACTGCATAGGCGGCAAAAATTCCGCAGCAATCGACGGGTCGAAATCGGGCGCATTCGCCACCGTGTCGGCCACCTGACCGACGGTATTCACATCCATCATACCTTCCATAATTCTTGAATTTTTCTATCGTTATCAAAAAAAATCTCTAACTGCGCCCGTTTTTTATCTTTTCCAATCGCCTCAATTTCGGGCGGAAGCGATTGTTTTTCACCGTCGGATTGGTCAATGCTACGCCGATGCAATACTTGCTGATTTTCAGCGGGCGAATGTGCAAATCGCGCAGTATCTTGACCATCTCGGAGGGCTGGTTGCCGTCGCGTTTCAGCTCGATGACGACCGCCGCGCCCAGACTGGCGGTGTGTGCGGTCTGCGTATTTTCCCAGCAGAGCGATGTGTCGATGGTAAGCCGCTCTGTTTTGGCGCGATTGACCAGCGTGATGCGCTCGAAACGGGTGCGCAACTGCGGTTGCAGTGTCGCCACGTCGTACCACGATTTTTCGCACAGCCACGCGCATTGTTCGTCGGCCATTGCGCCCAAGTCGCTCACCGTCACTTCGATACGTTTTTTCTTGGTGCGCCCTTTGTTGGTCTTGTTTTTGACTTCGAGAAAAGTCAGGTGCGAATCCACATAGGTGCGAATGCGTATCTTTTGCCGCCGCAGTTGGCGGTCGTGGTGGCGCAAGTACATCTGCATGTCGGGCGTGTCGTAGTAGAGCGTTTCGTAGGTTGCCAATCGTTTGCCGTCGATCTCCTGAATGTAGTAATTGGGCTGCGCCAGCCGCAGAATTTCGGGCAACGCCGCCAGCGGCGCGACGAACTTGGTGTCCACGCGGTTCATCAGTTTCACGCTCGCCATCTCGGCCAGCGAGATGGGGGTCATATCAGTCATCGCTGAAAACATACTCGAACACTTTCACCGAATAGAGTTTGCCGTTGGGCAGATAGTTGTATTGTTTCTTTTTGGTGCCATTGGCGTTGTATTCGTACTTGCGGATGCGCACCGGTTTGTTCTTGTCGTTGTAGACCACTTCGCGCGCCACGAATCCTTCGGCATTGTACTCTACGGTAACGCGTTGCACCTGTCCGTAGGTGGCATATTCGGTCTCCTCCACCTTGCGCCCGAGCGAGTCGTAGACGGTAACATGGTCGAGCCAACGGGTTTTGGCGGCGGCATCAGTGTTCCACTCGCGAATGGTCAAGTTTTTGCGTTTGGCACGCTTGGCCAGCGTTTCGGGCGACAGATCAGCCCACGCAGCAACAGGCAGCAGGAGCAAAAGCAACCATACAATACTGCATTTCGTCGGTGTATTCATACGCATTACCCCACTTTTTACACTGCAAAGGAAAAGCATTTTTTCGTTTCTGCCAAATTTTTTCGACGAAATACACAATTTTACGGACAAGAGTGCAAAAATAAGCCGAAAAATTGCACGTAAAATTAACAAATGCTCGAAAAATCGGCAAATTGCTTGAAAAATTCAACAGAAAAGGTAATTTTTGCACCCAACCATAAAAAATCGGCCATTCTCAGTTTTTGCGCACAAAAAACCGCCTCCGACACGAGGTCGAAGACGGGAGTTACGTCTCGAGGTACCTAGCAGAATCGAACTGCTGTATGCGGTTTTGCAGACCGGTGCCTAACCACTCGGCCAAGGTACCCTGTTTTGCGCTGCAAAGGTACGCATCTTTTCCGAAACGGCAAAATGTTTTTGCCGAAAGTTGCAAAAAAAGTGGATTGACTGTCCAATTATTGGACAGTACAGATGAACACCAATCTATAGTCTATAAAGTGGGAAGTTGATTGGATAATTGGATAATTGTCTTTGTTCTTTGTTCTTTGTTCTCTCACCTATAACCGTGTCTTTTTTACTCCAACAGCTTCGGTTGGCCATTGACAAAAATTTTCCGTTGATGAACTTGGTACGCATCGGACGAGATGTCCCATTCTGTGCGTTGATAATCGGGTGGCAGCACAATATCGGCCATGCCGCAAATGGTGTAAAATATGTTTTCGGCATGCGTTGGCATTGCTGCGTGTTTTTTCAGCATATCGATTTTTTCGCTATTCTGCTCTCCATACGAGTCGGAATACCAAATGAAAAATGGCACGTGGTATTCGTTGGCATCGCAAATGGCACCGTGCCAGCCCTTGGTGGCTGTAATGGTTTCGCCATGGTCGGAAACATACCAAAGCGTGCTTTTTCCACGCTGTTTCAGTGTGTCGACTAAATTGTTCAGCAAATAGTCGGTGTACAAAATCGTGTTGTCGTACGAATTGATAAGGAGGCTATCGCTCTCCGCATGTTTGTCGGATTTGTTGTTGGGATGCCACCTATCAAACTCTTTCGGAAAGTTATCATAATAACAGTGAGACCCCAAAAATTGGAACATGATAAATGTCTTGTCGTACAACCGCGAAACCGAATCGATTTTTTCAAGTACTTCCGCATCGGAGGCTGCATCGATGGCATAATCCACACCTTGATAAAGGTGTGCGCTCGATGGCTGACAGAAAAGTCCACGTTTGATAACGACGGTTGTAAAGCCATTTTCCTTGAATGGTTGAATGATGCTCTTTTCTACAAATAAAGATGGATTGCTGTCGGCTGTCGCGCGCGAAATGATGATTGGAACAGAAATACATGTGGTGCAACCGCCCGTGTAATAGTCCTGAAAGAAAATGATATTGTCCTGCGCACCAATCAATGGTGTGGTGTTGCGTTGGTACTGACCGTTTAGTGCAAAATTTGCATAGCGCACCGATTCGCCGATGGCCAAAACATAAGTCTCTTTCCCATCTACATTTCTCGCACGTGTCGAATGAAATTCGAAATCGCTGTTTTGGGTCATGTTATAAAGTTGGCGTGCGGTGATTTTTGCATGCTGAACAATGTTCAATGGTGGCACTTCCAGCGTGCTATGGAATATCTGCGATTTGAACATGTGCCAATTCGTTATTTTGCCCATATTCTCATAAGGCATTAGCCCCAGTATCATGACAGACAAGCAAACGAGAAATGTCTTACAGCGCACGGCAAATGTAGCGATTGCCGACATGGCGTAGAAAACGCATATTCCGACGAAAAACAAAAATGCGGGAACAAGGTACCACAAGGCATCAACATTGTTTGTGGCAAACACAGCACTCTCTTCGGGCGTTGTCGTTACTAATGCCATGAAATGGTCGCGACTCATGTATGTTCCAAAACCGCAGACCATGACCAATTCGGTAAGCGTCAATAGCATGAAAAAAGAGAGCAGACTTATGCTTACCACCTTGTTCCGTATCAACAAAATGCCCGATGTCAGGCACTTACAGACCAACAACGGGCGGACAAAAACGAGCCAAGTTTCGCCGTAACTTGCGATAAAAAACTTGATGCAGACCGGACTAAAAAAGAATCCAGCGAACAACGCTCCTGCGATAGCGTATGTGTAATTCTCCGAGAGTTTTAGTTTCCCCATAGATTGATAGTATTTGTGCAACGCTATCAATCTCAGCCGGAATAGACACGAAAAAGGTGCAAACTTCTATTCGCGTTCACAGGAAGCCTAGGGAGAAACCTGCCTCACTACCAAAAAGTTCACACCATGATAAACATTATGGTAGTAAGTGAAAATCCCCAAGGACTTTCCTATGAAGCGTTGATACTATTCCGATTTCAGAGAAATCAGTTTCCTAGGCTTTTTTCTTTGAACGCGAATTAATAGCCAATGCTGTTAAAAAATATGTCGTCGCATCGCCTTTGCGATGCCGGTTTTACATGGGCAAAATGTTTTAGTTAGCCTTTTTACCTTTTGCGCCTACAAAGATACGAAATTAGTTCGAAAGTTTGAAAGTGAAAAAGTGAAAAGTTTATCAAGTCTATAAAGTGCGAAAGTTTGAAGGTGTGAAAGTATGAAAGTGAAAAGTCTATAAAGTGAAAAGTCTATAAAGTAGGGACGCGGCGTGCCACGTCCGCTGGTGGCGTTGTTTTTGCTTCTGTGAATTTAGTGATTTGGTTATTTGGGGATTTTGGTTGATTGGTTGATTGGTTGATTGGTTGATTATTGTGCAAATAAATTTGTCAATCTGTCAATTTGTCAATCTGTCAATTTTTATGCGGATTTGCAATCCGCAACGGACGCATATAATGCGCCCCTACTTTCGCACTTTTATACTTTCACACTAATTTGTCTTTGCTCTTTGTTCTTTGTTCTTTGCTCTCTCACCTATAATCTATAATCTCTTGCTACTTGCTACTCATATCTTGCTACTAATCTGACATTGCCGGCCTCTGCCCCAAAACAGCGAACCCCGACGAGTGTTGACTCATCGGGGTTCTGAAAAACGGCGGCTACCTACTCTCGCACGCACGGGGCGCACTACCATCGGCGCGGCTGGGCTTAACTTCCCTGTTCGGAATGGGAAGGGGTGGAACCCCAGCACCATAGCCACCTAAATGACGTTTGACCTATTGCCGGAAAAGAAGGCGACAAACGCGCGCCACTATCCTATCGAACGCAGCGGCACGACAACAAAAAGAAGGGTTCGGGCTATTAGTACCGCTCGGCTCTGGCGTCTCCGCCCATACACCTGCGGCCTATCAACGTCCTCGTCTCGGACGACCCTCAAAGGAGACCTCATCTCGAAGCCGGCTTCGCGCTTAGATGCTTTCAGCGCTTATCCGATCCCGACACGGCTACCCGGCACTGCGCCTGGCGGCACAACCGGTAGACCGGAGGTCAGTCCAGCACGGTCCTCTCGTACTAGTGCCAGTTCTCCTCAAGTCTCCAACGCCCACAACAGATAGGGACCGAACTGTCTCACGACGTTCTGAACCCAGCTCGCGTGCCACTTTAATCGGCGAACAGCCGAACCCTTGGGACCTTCTCCAGCCCCAGGATGTGACGAGCCGACATCGAGGTGCCAAACCAC
>CAVKQB010000028.1:0-25751 GCA_963658575.1 Leyella stercorea
GCACCACTTGCCCGGCCGACTGCATGGTGAGCGGAATGCTCGCCGCGCTCTCTATCTTGCCCACATACGAGTGCGTGTAGGTGCTTGTCGTGTGGCTGATGACTTCCGTATGAATTTTCAGCGGAGCGGCGGTTGTTTGCTTTTTCTCGTCGCCTCCGCAGCCTGCAAGCAGCACGGCACACGCCAATCCGATTGTGATGGTTATTCTTGTTTTCATCTTAGTTCCGTATTGCTACGCATTTAATGTTTTCGCCTTCTATCGTACGTCCGGTTTGAAGACTTTTGCCCTTGTAACGGAGCGTGAAATAAATGGTTTCGTCATAGACTTTACCTGCGCCCGACACCTCGATTTGAAATATATCGGATGCCGTCTTCTCCATCTCTATGCTGCCGTCGGCCGACGGTTTATAGGTATAACTGTATGCCAGCGGGAGGGCACGGGTGCATTGCTCGATAAATACCGAGTCGCCGCTGACTGCGCCATCGGCTGTATAGACACCGCCCAACAGGACATTCATCGTGAGCAGCACATTTTTGCCTTTTTGGCGGACAATATGCATTGCTCCTTGCTCATCGACCAGCGAAACGAATATCGTGTCGTCGATAGCGGCCGTCCCGCTTATCTTATAACTATACTCGCCCAATACATCTTTGACAGATTTGTCGCACGCACTGAGCGCACAGAGTGCCAGCCCAACGAGGGCAACAATGATACATTGTTTTGTTCTTTTCATACCTTATGTAGTTTCGTTTTTGTTGTTCTATATCTTTTTCTCTGGAAGAAAAAAATTCTTAATTCTAAATTCTTAATTAAAATCACCCCCGCTAATTCCTAACTCCTCACTCCTAATTCCTAATTCCCAACAAGGTGTGTATATAGCGTATATTGTCCGCCTTGCGTTGCGCCAACAGCTTCTCGGTGTCCTCATCTCTGCTGGGCAGAAGCGTGGCAATAGCCGGCATCACCAGCACAGCCATGATATTGAGCGAACAGATGGCAAGCATCAATTGCTCGGCGTTGGTTGGCACTATGTTGCCTGCCGCGGCCTCCACGTCCAACGAGTGTTGCAGCCGTTTCAGATAGTCGCCATACTGCTTGTGGGCAATGTCGCAGAGCATTTCGGGCATTTCGCTCGTCTCGTTCACCAAAAGCCGTGCCAGCATGGCATTTTGCGCCATCGTGTTGAAATTTTGTGTAATCAGATTGTCGATATTGCGCAAGAAATGCTGATTTTCAGTGCCTTTTGGCGGCAATACCGACTGCACGAACTGTTCGATTTTTTGCTGCAGCACCTCGGCAAAAAGGTTCGCTTTGTCCCTGAAATGATAGTACAGCAGCACATGCGTTACGCCAGCGCGCCGTGCGATATTGCTCATTGTCGCCCCCTCGAAGCCGTTGCGGGCGAACTCCTCCTCGGCAGCCGCCAAAATTTCAGCACGTTTGTTTTTCATATCAACCAGCAAAATGCGCCGCAAAGGTAACACATTTTTTTCACGCCGCTACGCATTCCTTACATTTTTGTAAGGAAAAATAACAACGCACTGATTTTTAGAGGGTTTAATGGGTTGGTAATTCATCATTGTGCACTCATGTTTTCCTTCCGCCAAAAACTACGAAAGTGCCTATTTTGCGACTATTTTGCCGCTCCGATTTCCGTATCTCACGGAAAAATTATATTTTTGCAGTAAAGTAAAAAATCGATGTTATGAAAATCGTCTTGATTGTATATGGCATTTCGTGGAGTATTTTACTCTTGATTTACCTCTATTCTAAATTTGTCCAAGAGAAATTCCCAAAAGAATCTTTTTCTAAAAGAGAAAAAAAAGATCCATGGTATTTATATGCTTTTTTTGTTGCGTTTTCTCCCATAGTTGTTTTGTGTTGTCCATATATTCTGATAAGCGATGCCATTAAAAATAGAAAATACAAAAAACGGCAGGCAGAAAAAGAAGAAAAGAAGAGACAACTTGAACTACAAAAGGAGAGTGCCATTAAAAATTTCGAGGAAGGCACACCTATATCCATTCAGTCCGACTGTATAGAAAAAGGGCAACAATTGAAAAATATCGCAGCAAAGAAAGATTATCGACACATCATAGACTGTTTGAATCATTTACATCTTCCAGCAGGATATGAATTGAAGATAAAAAAAGCAGAAGAAATAGGTATGGGCAATAGTAGTCTTTTGGTTGTTACCACCCCATCTAGAGAAACCTTAGATGTTTTTGATACAATCATAGTTGATGATTCACCGATAGGGGCAATGGAAGTGTATCTTCTGTATGAGATGTGGCATTACCTCCCGCTATTTTGGCATGCAAATTATGCATATAGAGAATACATCTATTCAACAGAAGATTTGAAAGATGTTCAGACGTTTGATGGGGACGAGATAGATTCTTTTGTTGAAAAAGCCGAACAATTCGAGGTATCTCCTATTGTAAAAAAGGGCAATGGTAAATACTACATAAGTTGTTGTTATTGGACGGATTGGGGAGGATTGATAAGGGAACTAGTCGAAATCGAAATAAAAGACAATAAAATAGTCAACATATTTGACGCCACCGAAACTACTCTTTATGAGTATCAATGTGGTATCATATTTTAATCCAACACCATCTATTGCAAGGTTTTATTCAGGACAAACTCTAAACACTCAACTATCCATGTACGCTCTTGCCAATTACAATAATTTCTTTGTCTGTGGCAAGCAGATCTTACGTTCCGACTTGGAGAAAGGCAATAACTCCGCCAACCATGTTAGGAACGACTCTCCCACCCTTCGACACACACATCAATAGGCATCTGCAGCATCAAACGCTGAAGAACAGCCAGATCGACATGGCAATCATCATGGCGGCAACGATTTTCTGATAGCGTTTCTTGTCGATTTTCGTGATGGTACGTATGGCCACAAAATTGCCCACCATCATCGCCACACCGATGATAAGCCCGTTGGCAAACGCCGTCCAATCGAGCAACTGCAACTTGCCATACATGATGGCTTTGACGATGTGCATGACCGAAGCCGCGGCCGCCTCGCTGGCGATATAAGCCACCGGCGACAAGCCCAACGTGAGGAAAACCGCGCTGCTCAACGGTCCTGAGATACCCAACAACCCATTGATGAATCCCGTTACGCCGCCGCCCACCAACATCGTCGCCCGCTTTTGGGGCAACTGCATTTTGCCCTTCAGTTTCATGATGGCGAAAACGATGAGAAACAAGCACAATATCTTGGTCATCAGCGGTTTATCGATGTGCGCAAAGCCAAACGCGCCCAACGCCGTGAGCGGTGCAGCAAAAACGAGGAAACGCCCCACCTGCCGCCACTGAACCTCGCGCCAGCCCATACCCACACGCGACAAATTGCTGAGCAACTGCGCAATAGTCGAAACAGGCACAGCCACCTCCACGCCATAAAAGTAGGTAATGACGGGCAAAAGCACCATGCCCCCGCCAAATCCGACCGAGCCCGACAAAAATCCGGCCACCACGCCCACCACTATAAGCACAACGTACATCACGCCGCAAAAATAGTCTTTTTTCGGCGTATATAACACTTTTTTTGCCGATAACAAAAAAAGAACTATCTTTGCAGCGGATTTAATAAACCTATTAAATAGATTTATTAAATGGTAACTTATTGAAAATCAACAGCAATGAAACGATACAGCATTGGAATTGACATCGGCTCGACTACGCTGAAAGTGGCGGTTTTGGACGAACACGGCGCACTACTCCACTCCGACTACCGCCGACACAACGCCGACATACGCCAAGCGGGCTACGCCACGGCCAAACGACTACACGACACGCTGGGCGACTGCCTGCTCGACATTGTGCTGACTGGCTCGGTGGGCATGGGATTCGCCGAACGGATGGGCTACGCTTTTGTGCAGGAGGTGGTGGCCGCCTCCGAAACCATCAGACGGCAATACCCCGACGTGCGCACGTTTGTCGATATGGGCGGCGAGGACTCGAAAATGATTTTTTTCGACGACGGAAAAGCCCCCGACATACGCATGAACGGCAGTTGCGCGGGCGGCACAGGCGCATTCATCGACCAGACAGCATCGCTCTTTGGCATCGAGACGCAGGAACTGAACGCGCTGGCGGCCGAAGCGCACACCATCTACCCAATCGCATCGCGGTGCGGCGTGTTTTCGAAGACCGATATACAAAATCTGGCAGCACGCAACGTCAGCCGCGCCGACATCGCCGCTTCGGTATTCAACGCCGTGGCCATGCAGGTGCTGGCTTCGCTGGCACGCGGACACGATATCGTGCCGAAGGTGTTTTTTTGCGGCGGGCCGTTCGCCTTTCTGCCCGAACTGAAAAAGAGTTTTCGCCACGCATTCGGCATCACAGAGAGCGACTGCATCGAGCCAGAACATGCGCAACTGATTCCGGCCATCGGCTGCGCCCTGCTGGCCAAAACGCACGCCAAACGTCCCGTGCGGCTGGCCGAACTCATCGGTATGTTGCGGTTCGGGCGCGCCACGACGACCACCTGCATGGAACATCGTCTGCCGCCGCTGTTCGCCTCGAAAGCCGAGTACGACGCGTGGTTTCGCTGCAAGCAAGGCCACGATGTGCCGCGCGGAAAATTCGACACAAGCACGCCAAACGCCTATTTTCTCGGCATCGATTCGGGCAGCACGACTACCAAAATTGTTCTGCTCAACACCGACGGACAGGTGGTTTATACCGATTATCGCCACAACAACGGCGACAGTTTCAAAACCTTTTCCGATGCGCTGCAAAAACTCCACGCCAGCGCGCCACTGCCGCAAAACGTGGCCATCGAGGCAAGTTGCGTTACGGGCTACGGCGAAAATCTGCTGCGCACGGCTTTCGGGCTCGATTTCGGTATTGTGGAAACGATGGCACACTTTTTGGCCGCCAAACAGATTGAACCGCACGTATCGTTTGTGCTCGACATCGGCGGACAGGACATGAAAGCCATCTTTGTGGAACACGGCTCCATTCGCCACATCGAAATAAACGAAGCCTGTTCGTCGGGGTGCGGCTCGTTCATCGAAACATTCGCCAACATGCTGGGCTACAGCGTGTCCGACTTTGCACAAATGGCCACCACGGCACCGCACCCATACGACCTTGGCACGCGTTGCACGGTATTTATGAACTCGAAAGTAAAACAAGCCATGCGCGAAGGTGTGGACGTGGCCGACATTGCCGCTGGATTCAGTTATTCGGTGGTGAAAAACTGCCTTTTCAAAGTGCTAAAACTGAAAAATACCGACGAACTCGGCAAAAAGATAGTGGTGCAAGGCGGCACATTCCGCAACCACTCGATTGCACGCGCACTCGAACTGCAAACTGGCTGCGACGTGGCATTTGCCGACCTGCCCGAACTGATGGGCGCATACGGCGCAGCACTCTACGCCAAACGACAACACGAAAAAAGATGATGCCATGAACCTCGACGACCTACTTACCACAAGCGCATACCAAACGAATTTCGAAACGTGCAGCGGCTGCGAAAACCATTGCAACGTCAAACTGTTTCGTTTTGCCAACGGGCAGACCTACGCTTCGGGCAACAACTGCGAAAAAATCTATTCGAACGCACAAAAATCGGCACAAAAAGGCGCGAACATGTTCGCCGAAAAATACCGACTGCTGTTCGGGCGCAAGCCAGTGCCCACGCACGCCAAACAGCGAGGCATCACCATCGGCATTCCGCGCGGGCTCGGCATCTACGAGAATTTTCCGTTTTGGCACGCGCTCTTCACGGCGTGCGGATTCGAGGTGGTGCTGTCGCGCCCATCGACCACAAAACTCTACGAGAGCGGCTTGCGCACCGTCATGGCCGACAATATCTGTTTTCCCGCCAAACTGATGCACGGCCACGTCGAAGATTTGGCGGCGCGCCACGTCGATAGAATTTTCTATCCGTGGGTGGTGTACGAGCGGCAAGAGGACAAAAACGCCAAAAACTGTTTCAACTGCCCCATCGTGAGCGGCTACAGCGATGTGCTGAAAAGTGCCATCGACACGCCGAAACGCTACAACATTCCGTTCGATGCGCCAGTGGTGTCGTTCAACGATGCGCCACTGCTCGAAAAATCGTGTGTGGAATATCTGCAAACGCTCGACGTACCGAAATCGCTGGCGCGCCAAGCAGTGGCGGCGGCGCAAAAGGCGCAAAACGACTATCTAGAACAACTCGCACGCCGCAACCACGAGATTTTGGCGCAAGCCACAGCCGACGGGCGCACCGTCATACTGCTGGCCGGACGGCCGTACCACACCGATCCGCTGGTCGAACACAAGATATCGCAAGCCATAGCCGACATGGGCATCGACGTGATAACCGAGCATATCGCCACGCACGACCAAGCCAACGTTTTCGGCCAACTGAACGCCCTCAGCCAATGGGCTTATCCCAATCGCCTGTTCAAAGCGGCAAATTTCGCAGCGCAATGGCCTGATGCCAACCTGCAATTCGTGGAACTGACGAGTTTCGGCTGCGGTCCCGACGCTTTCATCTTGGACGAAGTGAACGCCATTCTGCGCCGTCGCGGCAAAAATCTCACCATCTTGAAAATCGACGACGTGAACAGCATCGGTTCGCTCCAACTGCGCATCCGCTCGCTGGTAGAATCGACCAAAGAGATTCCGACAACCAAAAAAACGGAAGAAAAACCGTACGTTACTACCAAAATTTTCGACTTCGACGACCGCCGCCGCACGCTCATTGCGCCCTACTTTGCCGAAGGTTATTCCGAATTTTTGCCGCCGATATTCGAACTTGCTGGTTACCGTTTGGTCAATCTGCCCATGGCCAACCAAGCCGATGCCGAAACAGGATTGCGCTACGCCAACAACGACATCTGCTACCCTGCTACGCTGGTCGTCGGCAGCATAGTGAACGCCCTGCAAAGCGGCCGGTTCCGCCGCGACGAGACGGCAGTCATCATCACGCAGACAGGCGGACAATGCCGCGCCAGCAACTACTACGCGCTCATCAAAAACGCTTTGGTAGCGGCCGGCTTCAGCGATATTCCAGTCGTTTCGCTGGCCACAGGCGCAGGCCTCGGCAACGTGCAGCCTGGGTTCGAAATGGCATGGCGAAAGATAGCGAGCACCGTCGTCGCCACCATGCTCTACGCCGACTGCATAGCCAAACTCTACTACGCCAGTGCCGTGCGCGAAACGCAAACTGGTGCTGCCCGAACATTGCGCGACAATTACATCGAAGCGGCACTGCCCCTCGTTGCGCGTGGCGACACCAAAGCGTTGAACGCTCTGCTGCCAAAGGCCGCCGACGCTTTCACCGCCATCACCGATGCTCGGAAACGCACGCCCGTCATCGGGTTGGTGGGCGAAATCTATGTGAAATACAATAGTTTCAGCCACAAAGGCGTGGTCGATTGGCTCGTGCAGCAAGGCATCGAAGTGGTACCGCCCGCCATTTCGGGATTCTTCTCCACCTCGTTCGTCAGCAAACACATCAATAGGCGGCTCAACATCAAACGCGAAAAACAGCCGCTGTGGCTCACCGACTTGCTCTACCACTACATCGACCGATGTGCGAAGCAATGCGACAAAATCTGCGCCCAACACCCGTTTTATCGGCCTTTCGTCAGCATTTTCGACTACGCCAAACTGTCGGAACAGGTCATTTGTGGCGCGGCCGACTTTGGCGAAGGCTGGTTTCTGCCAGGCGAAATATGCCATCTGGCCGAAAACGGCGTGCAAAACGTGGTCAGCCTGCAACCGTTCGGCTGCATCGCCAACCACATCATATCGAAAGGCATCGAAAAGCGGATTAAACAGACCTATCCGCAATTGAGCCTGCTCTTTCTCGACTTCGACAGCAGCACTTCGGAGGCCAACATCTACAACCGATTGCACTTTATGGTCGAAAATTGCAAAAATCAACTAGAAAATGAGTAACTTGACACACAAAACCGCAACGCCATGAGCAAAAGAACCCCACTCGAAGACCAAATTCTGGAAGCCGCCGAAGCACTTTTCATCGAAAACGGATTTGCCGGCACATCGACCACCGACATTGCACGCAAAGTGGGCTGCAACCAAGCGTTGGTGCACTACTATTTCAGGACAAAAGAGAATCTGTTCGAGCAGATTTTTCTGAAAAAAATAGAATTTTCGCTCTCGTGTGCCGACAAGTACCGATTCACGTACAATGGCGATTTCAAACAACTGCTCGAAGCACTCATCACGCAGTATTTCAGTCTGTTGTGCGAAAATCGTCGGTTGCCGTTTTTCATTTTGAGCGAACTCTTCATCAACGACAAACGGCGCGAATTTATCCGCCGCCACATCATCGAAAACGAGCATCGGCAGGCGGTCTATTACACCTTCGACAAGTTGGTGCGTAACGAAGTTGCCCAAGGCCGCATCCGCCCCATCGAAACGCTCGATTTGCTGCTCAACATCGTTTCGCTCACCGTTTCCACGTTCATCGTGCTGCCCATCTATGCCGATTGGCTACAAAAAAGCGAAGAGGAGCAACGCGCTTTCGTCGAGCACCGCAAAAATACGATTATCGCCCTGATACTGTCCGACCTTGCACCACAGCCAAAATAAAAGCGGCACCGCCTTGCCGACGATGCCGCTCCGAATCGTAACCGTTTCGGTCTATTCCACGATTTTTGCATCTTCGATGTCGAACTCTTTGAGCCGCTCGTCGAAGTATTTGTGTATGCTCCGCAGACGGAAAGCGATGTAGCACATGTCGATGCCAGCCACCAGCAGAGCGCAGCCCGTAAGCACTACCACTACCGATGTGCCGAGATCAAAAGGCCGTATCAGTATCACGATGGACAAGATGAGTTGCAGCACACCGCCGAAGATAGTCCAGCCGCTGCCCGGCACGCGGAACGTGCTCAAGTCGCTGGCAAAACCGATGACCATGAAACTGTGGTACATCAGCCAAAAGCCCAGCACAAACGGCAGCACGAGCAACGTAACGTCGGGTTTGCAGCAGAGGAAAATGCCCAGCAGCAAATCGACAATGCCGCCCACAACCACATAGCCGCGTGTCAGGAAATAGTTGCGGCTACTTGTAGCCAACACCAATTGCACCACGCCCGAAACCAGCATGGCCACGCCAAACAAAAGGCTCAACGCCACATAACTTTCTGCCGGATAGCAGAACACCACGATGCCAGCCGCCACCAAAAGCAGACCAGCCAGCAGGAGCAACCACCAATTTTTCACAACGCGGCGCGCTTTGTCGGCCGCATGCATCAAAATGTTTCGCATAATAATTTTGTTTTTAGAAATTAAGACTTCTGCCCGAATAGTTGCAATATCCGTGCCAAACATCTCGTTTCAAGACAAAAAACGCAGCGAACTATTTTTTCACGGGTTTCACCTTGTAGCCAGCCTTGCGCAATAGAGCAATCAGACCATTTTCGCCAGCCAAATGCAGTGCGCCCACCGCCACGAAACAGGGGCGTTCGTGCATCAGCGTGGGCAGACGGCGTGCCCAAGCGTCGTTGCGTTCGTCGAGCATACCGAATTTTTCCTGCTGAGTCAAGGCGTATCGGGTGGTATCGCTATTGTAGAGTGCCAAAAGTCCGTTCAAATCGCCTTGACGGTAAAGTTGGTTCATGTGTGCCATTTCGGCAGTGCCGTCCGACTGCTCTACCGCGCCAACGAGCAGAAACGCCTGCCGCTGAAGCGTTTGCGCATTGTAGAGCAACGCTATCTGGTCGTCCACCGTCTCCAAACCGACGACGGGAATGTTTTTTTGCGCCGCCACCTGCTGAAAAAACGAATCGAGTTGCCAATCGTCGCTCTGTTCGGGCGACTGCCGCCGATAGAGTTCCAGCGCATACAAGTTCGAAATCATGGCCGGTTTGAGGCCAGCCAATTCGGACAAGCCCATGCCAAGCACGCTACGCAACGCCGAATCGACACGCACATAGTCGCTATCCGAAAACAGTTCGCGCATCGTGATGTAGTTGGGCATGCGCGCCCCGTCGGTCATTTTTTTGAGCAGCATAGGGTCGTCGACCACCACCTCGCCCACCACCGCGCGGCAATCGTTAAACGCCCGATAAACACCATCGACCGAATCGAGATACGCCGCCGACACCAAATGGTGCGTGCCAAACAGATACGATTTGTAGGGCAAACCATTGCCCGAAACCTCCCAAAGCAACTGGGCAGTTGTGCTGCACCAAGCGCACATCACAACGGCAAACAACAACGAACGTTTCATCGTGCGACAATCCTTTGCGGCAAAGGTAGCGATTTTTTGGCATTCGACGAAAAAAAGTTGTCTTGAACAAAAAAAATGCTGAAGCGCGCGCTCCAGCATTGAAAAAGTTGCCTCACAAGGACTCGAACCCTGACATACAGAACCAGAATCTGCTGTGCTACCATTACACAATGAGGCAAATCCGTTTTGCGCTGCAAAGGTACGCCATTTTTTTGGGCTGAACAAATTTTTCGACAATTATTTTTTGTAATTTTGTCGGCACTAAATTTTAGCAAAAAATGGCAGTAAAGATAGGTGACAAAGTGCGCTTCCTGAACGCAACGGGCGAAGGCACCGTAGTCGGATTCCAATCGAAGGAGGTGGCACTCGTGCGCGACAACGACGATTTCGACATTCCTACGCATGTGCGCGACTTGGTGGTGGTGTGCGACACGAACCAATACAACTTCCCCACCGAGCAACCGCAGCAAGACACTGATTATCAAGAGAATAAAACTCAAAACGCAGCCGACAGCGAACCAGAATTGGTCGTGCCACCCTACTCGTTCGACGAGCGCGACGAAACGCCCGAAGGCGAAAAGTTGAGCATTTACCTCGCTTTTGTGCCGACCGACAAACAGAGACCCGACTCGTGCGACCTCGACCTCTATCTGATAAACGACAGCAATTATTACCTGACTTTCAATCTGTTGCTCGGCAAAGACGAGGCAACACTGCAAGCGCAAAACACCGTAGAACCGCAAACGCAGTTGCTGCTCGAAACCATCGAACGGCAGGCGTTGAACGTGTGGGACGAGGTGCGTTTTCAGGCATTGGCACACAAACGCAAGCCATTTGCGCCAAAACCGGCCATCGACGTTACGCTCGACATCAACCCGACACGCTTCTACAAACTGCACAGTTTCGTGCCGAACGACTTTTTCGACCAAAATGCGCTGATAGAGACCATCGTCGAGAACGACGTGTTCGACTTCGGCCTACAAATCGATGCGCACGCTCTGCAACAAGCCATCGTGCAAAAAGAGCGACCTGTGCGCCAACCCGTACGCCGCACGCCCAAACCACGCAACGAACCCATCGAGGTAGACCTGCACATCGGCGCGCTATTGGACGACACACGCGGCATGAGCAACAGCGACATGCTAAACTATCAGTTGGACAAATTCAACCAAGTGATGCACGAAAATCTGAAACGCCGAGGCACAAAAATCGTGTTCATACACGGCAAAGGCGAAGGCGTGTTGCGGGCAGCCATCGAAAAGGAGTTGCGCAACAAATACCGCTCGTGCTACTTTCAAGATGCATCGTTCCAGCAATACGGTTTTGGTGCCACACAAGTAACCATACACTGACCGATTTTCGGGCGCAAAACGCTAATTTTTTCTGTTTTCCTTGGGCATTTGCTCGATGGCGGCCGCCACAGCGTCGGGCACAAGCCCGCGAATGCTCTGCCCTTGCGCCAAGCGACGGCGCACCTCGGTGGCCGACAGATTGTAGAGCGGCGCATCGACAAAGCGGATTTGCGGAAAGGCGGCACTTTGCGACGGAAATCCCGCGCGCGGATACGCCCACACATCGAACTCCGACACAATGGCGGCGCACTCTCTCCAACGGTCGAACACAGCGACATTGTCGGCACCGATTATCAGCACAAATTGGCGTTCGGGGAAGCGCGCACGCAACGCACGCAGCGTATCGATGGTATAATTGGGCTTCGGCAACGAAAATTCGATGTCGCACACACGCAAATGCGGCTGGTTGCACAACGCCATCTCGACCAGATGCAGCCGCATGCGGTCGTCCCACAGGTCGACCGTCGCTTTCAACGGATTGTGTGGCGACACCACCAGCCAAACCTCGTCGAGTCCGTGATGCGCAAAATAGTCGGCCAAAGCAATGTGTCCGTTGTGTATGGGATTGAACGAGCCGAAAAAGAGTCCTGTTTTCATTGCAAATGCACGTTTTCGCGTGTGCAAAGTTAAGCAAAAAGTCCGTGTTGTGCGGTTTTTGCGGCCACTTTTTTGCCGTTGTGCAACGTTTCGCATTTTTTTTGTATCTTTGTAGTTTGAATGCTTATGAGAAATCCGCTATACATAAAGCACATCGATCGGTATCTGTTTACGACGTTCATCCAACTGTTTTGCGCCACGTTTTTCATCTGCTTGTTCATCGTGGTGATGCAGTTTTTGTGGCTTCACATCAACGATTTCGTGGGCAAAGGTCTGCCGTTTGGCGTGATGGCGGAGTTTTTCTTCTACACGTCGCTCACGTCGGTGCCGCTGGCGTTGCCATTGGCCATTTTGTTGGCTTCGCTCATGACGTTTGGCAATCTGGGCGAAAGTCTCGAATTGCTCGCCATGAAATCGGCGGGGATATCGCTGTTTCGCATCATGCAGTCGCTCACCATATTTATTGCGGCGGTTTGCATCGGCGCGTTTTTCTTCTCGAACAACGTGATCCCGTATGCCCAGCGTAAAATGTGGACGCTGATGTTTTCCATTCGGCAGAAATCGCCCGAACTGGAGATTCCCGTCGGCGAATTTTATTCGGGCATACAGGGCTGGAACATCTACGTGCGCGACCGCGACAACCGCACTGGCCGTTTGGAAAAACTGATGATTTACGACTACTCGAACGGGTTCGACAACGCCTCGGTTACGACTGCCGATTCGGCCTACATACGGCTCACAGCCGACAAAAAGAATCTGAAACTGACGCTCTACAACGGCGAATCGTTCGAAAATCTGGACAAACAACTCACCGGCGTGGGCAGTAGCATTCCCTATCGCCGCGAAACATTCGCCAAGAAAGAGATTCTGATAGACTTCGATGCCAACTTCAACCGCATGGACGAGTCGTTGATGGAGAACCAACACATCAGCAAAAACATCGTGCGGCTCACACACGACATCGATTCGGTAGACCATCTGCGCGACTCGACACGCAACGTTTTTGCCACCGAAATGACCACGCGCAAGTATTTCGGGCAGAGTTATTCGGAACGTGAGATGGAGAAAATCGCTGCGCAAACCACCGAAGCGGCCGCGCCAGCGACACTCGATGCCGACTCGCTCTTTGCAAGCCTATCGCAAGAGGAGATGGAGCGCGTGATGCAAAAAGCCGAAAGCCGCTGCCGCACAGTGATGAACGATGTAGAATACCGCAGTGCCGTCATCGAAGAGTTGGACGACTTTTTCATTCGTCACGACGTCGAGTGGCACCGCAAGTTCACGCTGTCGTTTGCCTGCCTGATATTCTTTTTCATTGGTGCGCCGCTCGGAGCCATTGTGCGCAAAGGCGGACTCGGTCTGCCGGTGGCCATCTCGGTAGCCTTTTTCATCATCTACTACATCATCGACACCACGGGGCAAAAGATGGCGCGCGAAGGTTTGTGGCAAGTATGGCAAGGCATGTGGCTGAGTTCGGCCGTGCTGCTGCCCATCGGCATATTCCTCACCTACAAAGCCGCCACCGACTCGGCACTATTCAACGCCGATGCCTACAAACTGTTTTTCGCCAAAGTGAAAAAATGGTTGGTCGGATTGAAAGAAAAAAGAGAGAGAAAACAATTGACAATTGATAATTGACAATTATATTTGCATTGAAAAAAGATGGATTTTGCGCTTCAATATACCGACACGCACACTGCGGCACGGGCAGGTGAAATCACCACCGACCACGGCACCATAGAAACGCCCATATTCATGCCCGTCGGCACCTGCGCATCGGTGAAGGCCGTCCATCAGCGCGAACTACGCGACGACATCAAGGCGCAAATCATTTTGGGCAACACCTACCACCTCTATCTGCGCCCTGGACTGCAAATTCTCGAAGAGGCTGGCGGTCTGCACAAATTCAACGGCTGGAACCGTCCCATACTGACCGACAGCGGCGGATTTCAAGTGTTTTCGTTGTCTGGCACACGCAAGATGCACGAAGAAGGCGTGATGTTTCACTCGCACATCGACGGTTCGCGCCACCTGTTCACGCCCGAAAATGTGGTCGATACGCAGCGCACCATCGGTGCCGACATCGTGATGGCGTTCGACGAATGCACGCCTGGCACTGCCGACTACCGCTACGCCAAAGAGTCGATGGAACGCACGCAGCGTTGGTTGGAGCGCGGCCTGAAGCGTTTCGACGCAACCGAGCCGAAATACGGCTACTCCCAGACATTTTTCCCGATTGTACAGGGCTGCATCTATCCCGACCTGCGCCGCGCCTCGGCCGAATTTGCCAAAGCGCAAAACCGCGAAGGTTACGCCATTGGCGGGCTGGCCGTGGGCGAGCCTACCGAAAAAATGTACGAGATGATAGAAGTGGTGAACGCCATTTTGCCCACCGACCGCCCACGCTATCTGATGGGCGTAGGCACGCCGGCCAACATTTTGGAAGGCATCGCACGCGGCGTGGATATGTTCGACTGCGTGATGCCCACACGCAACGGGCGCAACGGCATGCTCTTCACGCGCAACGGCATCATGAACATGAAAAACCAAAAATGGGCGCACGATTTCAGTCCGATAGAGCCCGAAAGCGACTGCTTTGTCGACCAGATGTACACCAAAGCCTACCTGCGCCACCTGTTTGTGGCTGGCGAATTGTTGGCCATGCAGATAGCGTCTATCCACAATTTGGCATTCTATTTGTGGCTTGTAGGCGAAGCGCGGCGACACATTTTTGCAGGCGATTTCGCCGCATGGAAAGACGAGATGGTCGTGCGCGTTATGCGAAGAATATGACGATTAGTGTGAAAGTGAGAAAGTGGGAAAGTGTGAAAGTTTATAAAGTAAAAAGTCTATAAAGTGAAAAGTCTATAAAGTTTCTGTGGATTTGTGGATTTGGTGATTTGGTTAATTTGAAATCTGAAATCTGAAATCTGAAATTACTCTCACCTATAACCTCTAACCTATAACCTTTTTTCTTGCTACTTGCGACTTGTGTCTTGCTACTAATCTGAAATCTGGAAATGCGATGTTAAAGCACCTCGACTGGTATATCATCAAAAAGTATCTCGGCACATACGCACTGTCGATTGTGCTGATTATCAGCATATCCGTAATTTTCGACTTTACCGAGAAGATCGACAATTTCATCGAGCACGACGCGCCCGTCAAAGCCATTGTGTTCGACTACTACATGAACTTCATTCCGTTTTTCACCAATATGTTCACGCCGCTGTTTGCGTTCATTTCGGTCATATTTTTCACGTCGAAATTGGCAAACAACAGCGAAATCATCGCCATGCTGGCGGGCGGCATGAGTTTCAGGCGTTTGATGCGTCCCTACATGGTTTCGGCCGGAATCATCGCCCTGTTTTCGTTCGTACTGATGAGTTTCGTGATTCCGCCAGCCAATCGGGTGCGGCTAAATTTCGAAGATCGGTACGTCTCGAAATTCAAATCGGAAGTAGCCCGCAACGTGCAACTCGAAATCGAGCCCGGCATCATTGCCTACCTTGGGCGTTACGAAGAGGCAACCGCGAAAGGCCGTTCGTTTTCGCTCGAAAAATTCGACGGCAAAAAACTCGTTTCGCGTCTTACGGCGCAGGAAATCGTGATGGATTCGCTCTACCATTGGACGGTGAAAAACTATCTGATTCGCGATTTCGACGGCATGTACGAGCGCATCAATCGGGGCGAAACGCTCGACACGGTCATCTACATGGATCCGGGCGACTTTTTCATCACGGCCAAAGAGGCGGCGCAAATGAGCACGCCACAACTGCATCGCTACATAGAAAAGCGCAAGGAGCGCGGTTTGGGCAATACGCAAGCATTCGAAGACGAGTACCACAAACGCTACTCTACACCGCTCTCGGCACTGATTCTCACGCTCATCGGCGTGTCGCTGTCGAGCCGCAAAGTGCGCGGCGGCATGGGCATGAACATCGGCCTTGGCATTACGCTGAGCGCGCTCTACATCTTGTTCACCACCTTTTCGAGCCAACTTTCGATTGCCGGTAGCATGAATCCGCTTTTGGCCGTTTGGCTGCCCAACCTGCTCTTTTTGGCCATCGGTTTGTACCTCTACCACAAAGCCCCGAAGTGATGCTTTTAAGCGAATTTATCGATATTTACAGCCAGCACCCGCAAATCGGCAAACTGACCGAATGGGCGCGCGGCACAGGGCAACACGCCACCGTAAGCGGTCTGCTCTGCTCCGCCAAAGCACTGACTGTGGCCGCCCTGTTGCAGAAGACGAAACGTAGCATCTGCGCCATACTCGACGACGAAGAATCGGCGGCATATTTCTACCACGATTTGTCGCAACTATTTGACAAAGAGCGCATTGCATTTTTCCCGACCTGCTACAAAAATGCACACAAACGCAACATCGCCGATGCCGCCAACGAGATTCTGCGTGCCGACACGCTCAACCATCTGCAAAGCGCAGAGCCGTGCATCGTGGTAACCTATCCCGATGCGCTGACGGAAAAAGTGGTGCCAGCGACAACGTTTGGCGACCACCGCCTCAACTTGACCAAAGGCGACACCATCGACAACCAAACATTGCTCGACACGCTCGAACGCTTTGGCTACGAAGCCGTAGATTTTGTGTACGAGCCTGGGCAATTTTCGGTGCGCGGAAGCATTGTCGACCTCTTTTCGTATGCCAACGAACTGCCCTACCGCATCGACTTTTTTGGCGACGAAATCGAAAGTATCCGCACCTTCGACATCGAGAAGCAACTCTCCATCGACGAGCAGACGCAGATTGCCGTTATTCCCGATATGCAAACGATTGACGGTGAGCAGGTTTCGCTACTCGAATTTATGCCGGCAGAAACTCTGTTGTGCGCCAACAGTTTGCGCTGGCTGCGCGAGCGCGCCAACCAACTCTACGACGATGCGCTGGTGAAGGCCAACGAAACCGCCGACACGCCAACGCTCACCCAGCATCTTGCCACAGGCGACGAACTGCTGACACAAGCCGAACGCTTCAGAACCATCGAGATGGGCAAAGCCTATTTCGGCGGTGAAACCGTAGATTTTCGCACCTCGCCGCAGCCGATTTTCCACAAAAATTTCGATTTGGTATCGTCGCAACTGACGCAATACTTGGTCGACGGCTACGCCATATACATTGCCAGCGACAGCAAAAAGCAGACCGACCGCATCGCCGCCATTTTCGACGAGCGGGGCGAAAACATCGCCTTCACGCCCATACTGAAAACCGTGCACGAAGGCTTCATCGACCACGACATGCGGCTCTGCTGCCTCACCGACCACCAAATTTTCGACCGTTTCCACAAATTTGCACTACGAAGCGACGTGGCGCGCGCCAGCAAAGTGGCCATGACACTGAAAGAACTCAACCAGTTCAAAGTGGGCGACTATGTGGTGCATATCGACCATGGCGTGGGCGTGTTCGGCGGGCTGCAAACAACCCTTGTAAACGGCAAGCCGCAGGAGGTTATCAAACTGATCTACAAGGACAACGACATCATCTTTGTCAGCATTCACGCGCTGCACCGCATATCGAAATACAAGAGCAAAGAGGGCGAAGAGCCGCGCATCAACAAACTCGGCACGGGCGCGTGGGAACGCCTGAAAGAGCGCACCAAAAGCAAGGTCAAGGACATCGCCCGCGACCTGATAAAACTCTACTCGCAACGCGCTGCGCAAAAGGGTTTCGCCTACTCGCCCGACGGCTATCTGCAACACGAACTCGAAGCATCGTTTCTGTACGAAGACACGCCCGACCAACAAAAAGCCACCAACGACATCAAACACGACATGGAATCGGAACGCCCGATGGACCGCTTGGTGTGCGGCGATGTCGGTTTCGGCAAAACCGAAGTGGCCATACGCGCCGCCTTCAAAGCCGTGAACGACGGCAAACAGGTGGCTGTGCTGGTGCCGACCACCGTGCTGGCACTGCAACACTACAAAACATTCAGCGAACGCCTGCACGATTTCCCCGTAAAAGTGGAATACTTGAGCCGCGCAAAATCGGGCAAACAGGTCAAAGAGATTGTCGAACAACTGCAAAACGGACAAATCGACATTTTGGTTGGCACGCACAAATTGGTGGGCAAAGAGATAAAATTCAAAGACCTCGGACTGCTCATCATCGACGAGGAACAGAAATTCGGCGTTTCGACCAAAGAGCAACTCAAACGGCTGAAAATCAATGTCGATACGCTCACACTCACCGCCACGCCCATTCCACGCACACTGCAATTTTCGCTGATGGGCGCACGCGATTTGAGCATCATCAACACACCGCCACCCAACCGCTACCCCGTGATGACCGAAGTGATTGAGTGGGACGACGACATCATACGCGAAGCCATCGTGCGCGAAATGGAACGCAACGGACAGGTTTTTGTCATCAACAACCGCATACAAAACATCTACCTGCTGGCCGAAAAACTGAAAAAACTCGTTCCCGACGCACGCATCGCCGTGGCACACGGACAAATGCCGCCCGCCGATTTGGAAAAAATTGTGGTCGATTTCATCAACTACGACTACGATGTGCTGCTCGCCACCAGTGTCGTGGAATCGGGCATCGACATGCCCAACGTGAACACCATCATCGTGAACAAGGCCAACCTGTTCGGACTCAGCGACTTGCACCAATTACGCGGTCGCGTGGGGCGCAGCAACCGCAAAGCCTACTGTTACCTCATCGCGCCTCCCATGAAAGAGCTCACCGACGATGCCCGCCGGCGGTTGCAGGCCGTCGAAACGTTTGCCGACCTCGGCAGCGGCTTCAACATCGCCATGCAAGACCTCGATATTCGCGGAGCAGGCAACATGCTCGGTGCCGAACAGAGCGGTTTCATCGCCGATTTGGGCTACGAGACCTACCAAAAAATTCTGAACGAAGCCATGCAGGAATTGCGCACCGAAGAGTTCCCCGAACTATTCGACGACGCGCAGCAACAACGCGCTTATGTGTCTGAATGTCAGATAGAATGCGATTTGGACGTGTCGTTTCCGGCCGACTACATCGCCAACGTTTCGGAGCGCATGACGCTCTATCGCGAACTCGACAGCATCGGCGACGAGCCGGCGTTGCAGGCGTTCGAACAGCGGCTTATCGACCGTTTTGGACCGATTCCGCCCGAAGCCACCGACTTGATGCGGCTTTTGCGGCTGCGCTGGCTGGCTGTGCAGAACGGCATCGAACGTCTGACCCTGAAAAACGGGCGCATGACGCTCTATCTGGTTGCCAACGACAATTCGCCCTACTACAAATCCGATGCCTTCCAAAGGCTGATAAACTGCATCAGCGCAAATCCCGCCCGTGCGCGCCTCGGCGAACGCGACGGCAAACGTTTTGCCTCGTTTTCGGCCGTAGAATCGATAGACGAAGCGTGGCGAATTTTTGAGAAATTGGCCTAAAACGAAGCGTTAGCAAAAAGCGACCACTTCCTGTTGTGTAAAAAACGCGTGGGAAAACTTACACTATTCTTTCGCGTTATTGCGGTTTATCAGGTAATAATTCGCATACGATGCATGGTATGTGTAAGCCTGATAATTTTCACTCCATATATATAGCCAAAAATCATCTGGCGTTTCGTAGAGTTTACGATGGGAAAATACCGAATAGTTGATATAGTATTTATCCGTTCCGTCGACATTCAAATAGGCATCGTACAAATTGGGTGCCGATTTCTGCTTTTTTTGCTCCGCAAGCGTAAGCAGGTTATCACAAGTTTTGGGATGTGGGGCAAAAGATGTTATGTATGGTATGGCGTAATTAGCCACCTCCGATATGTAGAACTTATTTTCGATGGCTTGTTTATCCTCGCTATCGCCTACACGATAGGTAATGTAGTTTGAAAAAGTGAGCGGCGAGTTTTCTGCAGAATAGGTCAAGTGTGCCGATTGTTCAGGATAATTATTCAAATCGCAGTCGTAAATCAGTTGCTCACGAATAGCGTAAAGCGATACTATTCGATAAGCCTTTGGCGGAATGGATATTATTGCCTGTTTTTCGGTCGATACACTCTCGGAACGCCCAAAATAAGCGGTCTTCGTTTTCGTTTGTGAGCCAAAGAGTACAGCCCCAAAATTAGAAGAGAACTCAACAGATTTACTTGCGCCAACCAATGTGCTGGCAGAGGCATAGTAGGCCTCATCTTCCTCCGTCGTAACTGATGAAATTGTATTGGAAGTGGCTGTTTTTGTAACGACTGACGGAGTATAATAGTCGTAAACAACCCCGTTATTCATGAAAAAAGTCTGACTTAAATCGATATGGATTACTTGGTCGGTCTTATTATAGAAAGCAAAACCAGCATCACCGCCATTTCCCCAAAAATAGTAGGATACTTTGCAGTCGTTGTTTTCATAAACCAATCCAGTTTCAGTTTTTTGTGCGGCTGTGGCATTGGCTATAGGTTCTGCCGTACAAATTTGCACATACTTGTAAGTGGTTCCGCAAGACGATAACAGTGCGCACAAGGCAAGCACACACAAAGGAGAATAATGGTTTTTCATATGCGTATTTTTTATTTTAACCCCACAAATATACACTTTTTTTGCCACATACAAAGTTTTTAAGCGTGTTTGATTTTACCAACACAACTCTGTTTCTTGGCTTTATGTTCTTTTATTGAAGATATCGAATGCGCCAAGCCGCAGGATAGAGGTTGTTGCAGCGGTTGCCCACGTTTTTTGCCCAGCCAATCGGCACATTTTGGTACTTCAACACCAAAAAACCTTTGGGCGCATCGGGCAAAACTACGGTTTCGCAACGCAAATAGCGCAAGGCCGTCTCCAAATCGACATCGGCCGAGGCAAACGCCGACACGTTGAACGCCTTGCTCAACGCCAAACCAGCCTGCGGCACAAGATCTTTGCCTTTCGGCTCGGCCAGCGGCACGCCAAAATGCAGCACATGCAAACTATTCAAGCAGGCTTGAAGCAGGTCGGCGTGCTGTTTGTGGAACGCGAAATCGCAGTTTCGCAACGCAAAAAGCGCGTATTCATCGGCATTTTTCAGATAGTTGGCATAGACCGACGCGGCCAACGGCTTGGCGACGTTTTTGCAGCGAAATTTAGCGCAATTTTCGTCCGTAGTTTTGCGCAAAACGGCCATAAAAAGCCCCTCGCCACGCGTGCGATGCGGATAAAAATGGTAGCCTTCGGCGGTTTCGGTTACCTGCCACGCCTCGTCGAGCGGAATCCGCAGGATTTCTGCACCAAATTGTTGGCAGAGCCACTGCACATTTTCCTCGTTTTCGAGCCGATTGTAGGTGCAGGTGCTGTAAATCAGCACGCCGTCGGTTTTCAAGCAGCGCCACGCCGACTCCAAAATCTCGCGCTGACGCGCCACACAGTTGCGCACATTTTGCAACGACCACTCGGCGATGGCGTTCGCATCTTTGCGAAACATGCCTTCGCCCGAACAGGGCGCATCGACCAAAACAGCGTCGAAAATGCCGATAAAATCGGAGAAATCGCTGGGGGCGTTGTTGGTTACAATCACTTCGGGACTGCCCCACTTCTGCACATTTTCCGACAAAATATGCGCTCGTGTGCGCACAAACTCGTTGGCCACAAGCACGCCGCCGTCCAGATAGTGCGCCACAAGGGTCGATTTGCCGCCAGGAGCAGCGCACATGTCGAGCATTTTCGCCTTTTTATCGACAAAATTGGCCAATGCCTGATGCAAAAACATCGATGCGGCCTCCTGCACATAGTAGGCACCCGCGTGAAAAAGCGGATCGCGCGTGAAATTTGGTCGTTCGGGCAGATAAAATCCGTCGGAACACCACGGAACAGGCTCTAAACCAGCAAATTGCGACAATGCCACCTTGTCGTTCACACGCACGCTCACCGACGGATTTTGTGCGAGCGCGGCCTCGAAATCGCCCATTTCATCGGCAAAAATCGGTGCAACAAGTTCTATAAAATCGTGTGGAAGCACTGCCCTATTCGAGTTTGTCCCAATACATGGTGAGACCGAGCAACGACACGCCCCAATAACCGCGCACACGCAGCGTCGAGTCGTTTTCGAAACGCATATACGACCGATAAAACCGCCCATTTTGCGGGTTGTACACCTCGCCGTTTTGCCACTCTTTTTCGGCGGCGTTGTAGGTGAGGTTGCGCATCATCACCACGCGGTCGCACGGCGTATTACGCAACGCCGGATTGGGGTTGTTCACGTCCCGACGGCGCGAGCCATCGGGGTGATTCGGCTGCTTCATCCAGACGACTTGTGCCTCGTAGGTGTTTTGCGGGGTGCGGTAGATGCGAATTTTGCACTCCTCGCCCGACGTGAATTTGTCGATTACATAGTAGAGGCCGCAGATTTTGTCGGCTTCCGATTCGGCCAAAAGCAACGATGCGCTGAGCAAAGCCGAAGCCAAGACTATTTTACGTTTCAGTTCCACAATTTTCGTCGTTTTGAGGGTTAAAACAGCCGCATTTGACCCGTAATTTCGTCGATGACGTCGTCGGGATTGTCGTCGTCGGGCTCTTTGGTGGTGTCGATGGTAACGATTTCGATGTTTTCGTCGGTTTCATCGGTATTTTTTGTGGTATCGACGGTAATGATTTCGGGCGTATCGTTGTGCGGTTCGTCGGCGTTTTCGGCATCGGCTGGCGCGATTTCGGCGTTTTCATCGGTATTTTCGGGGAAACGCAGCGGCTCCAATTCGGCCACTTCGGCCACATTCCAAGTGGTGATGCGTTTGCCTTTGGCTTTGTAGCCTTTCACGGCGATGAAACTCTCGACATCGACCTCGAACGGGTCGCGGAACGCGTCGCCGCCGCCAAGCGTAACCTTGAACCGCGGATAGACTTGGTCGGAGAGGGCGAAAAGCCGCGAAAATTTGCTCTCGCCGATGAACGACGTGCGGTTTTTCTGCGGTTCGAACAGGAAGCGTTTGATGTAGGCAAAACCCTGCTCGGCATCGTAGAGCGCGGCCGACCAAACCTTGTTGGCATCGAACTTTTCGATGCGCTGCACATCGTCGTCGTAGTGGTTGTTAAGGTCGAAATTGGTGGTGTAGTATTCGCCGTTTTTGGTGATGACCAGAATTTGGTCGCCATTGAAAAATTCGCCGATAAACTGGCCGCGTTTGTCGATGTTGAGGCGCAGCACGTCGGCATCGAACCAGATGGGCGTGCCGCCGAGCGTGGAGCCGCCCTTCTGCTTGAGTAGAATTTTATGCACGTCGAATTTGGTGAGTATGTTGCCCATCGATTGGCGGCCTTTGATGGCGATTTCGGAGAAATCTTTCTCGAAAACGAGGTTTTTCACGCGGCGTGTTGTGGGGCGCAGCGTTACCTTCACGGTTTCGGCTTCGCCGTTGGGATTGGCCGAGAAATAGACCACTTTCGAGCCTTCCGTGCCTTGTGTCAGGTCGTATTCTTTGTCGCGCGTAACGCCGTTCACGGCAAAACGTTTGATGTAGTAGAAACCGGCCTTGCCATCGCGATAAATGGCGTTGTAGATGGTGCGGCGGTCGTTTTTCACAAACACGGCCACATGAATGATGCCTTTGCCCACATACACTTTGTCGGCCACGCGCACCACTTTGTATTTGCCGTCTTTGAAAAAGACGATGATGTCGTCGATATCGGAGCAACTGCTCACCAATTCCACGCTGTCGTCTTTTTTCAGCCCTGTGCCGATGAAACCTTCGTCGCGATTGACGTAGAGTTTTTCGTTGGCTTCGACCACTTTGGCGGCTTGAATCGTCTCGAAATTGCGCACTTCGGTGAGGCGCGGAAATTTCTGTCCGTACTTGTCTTTCAGATGTTTGAACCAGTCGATGGTATAGTCGATGATGTGGTCGAGGTTGTACTGCACGCGTTTCATCTGCGCTTCGATGTCGGCAATCTCCTCTTCGGCTTTTTTGATGTCGAATTTCGAGATTTTGCGCACCGGTTTGTCGCAAAGTTTCAGCACGTCGTCGCGCACGATTTCGCGGCGGAAGAGTTTGCGATAGGGGTCGAACTCGCGTTCTATCTGCGTTACCTGTTCGTCCCACGTTGCGAAATCGCGCTCCAACACTTTGTAGATGCGTTTTTCGAAGAAGAGTTTTTCGAGCGAAGTCCAGTGCCAGCGGTCTTCCAATTCGCCCATTTCGATGTTCAACTCTTGCGTGAGCAGTTTGACGGTCTGCGCTGTGTTGCGCCGCAGCACCTCGCTCACGGTGATGAAACAGGGTTTGTTGTCATCAACCACGCAGCAGTTGGGCGAATAACTTACCTCGCACTTGGTGAAGGCGTAGAGCGCGTCGATGGTTTTGTCCGACGATGTTTTGGCCTCGAGATGCACCAGTATCTCGACGTTGGCGGCGGTATTATCCTCCACCTTTTTGATGTTGATTTTGCCCTTGTCGTTGGCGGCGATGATGGTTTCGATGAGCGTGCTGGTGGTCATGCCGTAGGGAATGTCGCGAATGACGAGCGTGCGGTTGTCCAATTTTTCGATGTGCGACCGTATTTTTACTACGCCCCCGCGTTCGCCGTCGTTGTAGCGGCTTGCGTCGATGAGTCCGCCCGTTGGGAAATCGGGCAGCAGTTGAAACGGCTCGCCACGCAGTATGGCGATGGAGGCGTCGAGCAACTCGTTGAAGTTGTGCGGCATGATTTTCGAGTTCAGGCCAAGCCCGATGCCTTCGCACCCTTGCGCCAGCAGCAGCGGGAATTTCACCGGCAGGAAAATCGGTTCTTGGTTGCGCCCGTCGTACGACGGTTTCCACGGCGTTGTTTTGGGATTGAACACCGTTTCGAGCGCAAATTTCGACAAGCGTGCCTCGATGTAACGGGGCGCAGCCGCCTCGTCGCCAGTGAAGATGTTGCCCCAGTTACCCTGACAGTCGATGAGCAGGTTTTTCTGGCCGAGATTGACCAACGCCGTGTAGATGGAAGCGTCGCCGTGTGGGTGGTAGTGCATGGTATCGCCCACAATGGCAGCCACTTTGTTGTAGCGACCGTCGTCGGCGCGGCGCATGGCGTGCAACACGCGCCGTTGCACAGGTTTCAAGCCGTCGTTGATGTGCGGAATGGCGCGGTCGAGATTGACGTACGAAGCGTAGTCGAGAAACCACATCTGATACATGCCCGACAGGTGTCGTTTGGCCTCCTCGTCCTGCAAGTCGGGACGTTTGTAGTCGGAGTGCCGTTGCGGTTCGCTGTTGTTTTCGGGCTGTTCGGCAGCCAAATCTACGTTTTCGGTGTCTTGAATGTTATTGTCTATCTCTTCGGCCATTTTTGTGTACTATTAGCGCATCAAACACGCAAAAATACAAAAAAACGCCCAAACGGCAAAATAAAGTTTTCAACAACCGGAATTTAGTGAGTAGTTAGTAGTGAGAAATTAGCAGTGAGGAATTAGGAGTTAGGAGTGATGCGGCGAAGCCGCAATTTCAGATTCCAAATTGAAAATTCAATGATTCAATAATTCAGTGATTCACTCATTGTATTGTAGGGACGTGGCGTGCCGCGTCCGTTGGCGGCGTTGTTGTTCGCTTTTGAGTTTTTCGTTTTTTCTCGTTCATTTCTTTTGACGACCAAAAGAAACGAACCAAAGAAAAGTCGCCAGCTG
>CAVKQB010000029.1:0-24829 GCA_963658575.1 Leyella stercorea
TAACCAAATAACCAAATAACCAAATAACCAAATAACCAAATAACCAAATAACCAAATAACCAAATAACCAAATAACCAAATAACCAGAAACTTAGAAACAATTAGAAACGTGCGCAGCACGAGAAACAATCTTCAAATTTTCAAATTTTCAAATAATCCAATCCACAGAAACAATTAGAAACCAAATAATCATGTTACTTTCAATGACTGGCTACGGCAAGGCGACTTGCGAATATGCCAACAAAAAAATCACCGTCGAGGTGAAATCGCTCAACAGCAAACAGATGGACATCAACACGCGCATTGCGGCCGTCTATCGCGAAAAGGAGTTGGAAATCAGGAACTTGATAACGCAACAATTGGAACGCGGCAAAGTGGATTTCGTGCTTTCGGTCGAAGAAAATGGCACCGCTGGCACGCTCATCAACCAAGCCGTGGTGGCCGACTACTACCGCCAAATGCTGGCGATAGCCGAGCAACTGCAAATTCCGATGCCCGAAAACAGTTTCGACACCATCATGCGGCTGCCCGACGCGCTGAAAACCGACAACGACGCCATCGCCGACGACGAGTGGGCAGCGGTGCGCAAAACCGTGCTGGCCGCGTTGGCGCAACTCACCGAATTTCGCACACAAGAGGGGCGCGCGCTGCAAACCATGTTCGCACAAAAAATCGACCACATAGGCGCGCTTTTGGCCGAAGTGGAGCCTTACGAAAAAGTGCGGATTGCAAAAATCCGCACTCACATCGAAGATGCGCTGAACGACCTGGGCGATAAAATTGCCGTCGATCGCAACCGTTTCGAGCAGGAACTCATCTACTACATCGAAAAACTCGACGTGAACGAAGAAAAAGTGCGGCTGCGCAACCATCTGAAATACTTTACAGAGACGATGGAAGGCGAACACGCCGCCGGCAAAAAACTCGGTTTCATCGCTCAAGAGATGGGGCGCGAAATCAACACGCTCGGCTCCAAATCGAACCAAAGCGAAATGCAAATCATCGTCGTCAAGATGAAGGACGAGTTGGAACAAATCAAGGAACAAGTGCTCAATGTGCTGTAAAACAGAATGTTATGAAAGGTAAAATCGTCATTTTCTCGGCACCGTCGGGCAGCGGCAAAAGCACGTTGGTGCATTATCTCATCGAACATTGCCACACGCAGTTTGCCTTTTCGGTGTCGGCCACAAGCCGTGCGCCGCGCGGCCAAGAGCGCGACGGCGTGGACTATTTTTTCATCTCGTCCGACGAATTTCGGCGGAAAATAGCCGAAAACGCCTTTGTGGAGTACGAAGAGGTGTACGACAACTGCTTTTACGGCACGTTGCGCAGCGAGGTGGACAGCAAACTCGCCACTGGCGCCACCATGCTGTTCGATGTCGATGTGAAAGGCGGCCTCAACATCAAGCGGCAATACGGCGAGCAGGCGTTGGCCATTTTTGTGCAGCCGCCGTCGATCGACGAACTGCGCCGCCGCCTTGTGAGCCGCGCCACCGATTCGCCCGAAATGATAGAAAAACGCATCGACAAAGCCGAATGGGAACTGCAATTTGCCCCGCAATTCGACCAAATAATCGTGAACGACGACCTCGACAAAGCCAAAGCGCAAGTGCTGAAAATCGTTTCGGAGTTTTTGAAGAGTTAAGAAAATTTCAAATTTCAGGTAATTATGTAATTAGAAAGTCTTGCGACTTGCTACTCATATCTTGCGACTAAAAATGAAAAAAATCGCCGTTTTTATTGCTATCTTTTTGAGTGTTGGCACGGTTTGCAGTGCGCTCGACATTCCATGTGGCACGTTCTACTTCGACAATTCGCTGACGCAATACACGCACGTGAAATTTGTGTATGGCAGCGACAGTCGCGCCGAAACGTACGTGTGTAGCATGACGTTGGACGAGGAAATGCGCTGGAAAATCACGTTCGACAGCAGCCAGCCCGACTTTTATCGTTACACCTTTGCCGAAACATCGTTGCCCGACGGGCGCATCGATTCGACATTTTCCGTAGTCAAGGAACACATCAGCAAAACGCTCGCCGAAAACCGCACCGCCACAACCGATGCCGCCATAATGGCTGGCTACATATTTGTCCCGTCGAGTGGCGACAATTGGGCGCAAGGCACGTGGCAATTTCTCGTTCCAAGCGACGTAACCTATTCCGGCACATTGCCCGTGCTTTTTGTCGATACCGACGACGGCACGCCCATCACGTCGAAAGAGGTCTATCTGTCGGGCAAATACTATCTCGACAATCTCGGACTTGCCGGCTACACATCGATTGGGACGAGTGACGCACCACTGACGCTCGAAATTCGCGGGCGCGGCAACTACACTTGGAGCGGTTTCGACAAAAAGCCTTATCGCCTGAAACTTGCCGACAAGCAGCCGTTGTTGGGCATGACAGCGAACCGGCACTTTGCGCTCTTGGCGCATGCCGACGACGATTTGGCTTTCTTGCGCAATACGGTCGGATTTGAATTGAGCCGTCGGCTTGGATTGGCTTGGACACCCACGCAGCAACCCGTAGAATTGGTGCTGAACGGCGACTATGTGGGGCTCTATCTGCTCACGGAAAATATCCGTGTCGCCAAAAGTCGCGTGAACATCGAGGAGCAGGCCAACCGCGCCACCGATGCCGCAGAGATAACCGGCGGCTGGCTTGTGGAAATTGACAATTACGACTCCGACCCGCACATCACCATCACCGAGGGGAACGGCGAAAGTATCTATTTCACCTACAAATCGCCCGATACGCTTTCGGCCGCACAAGCCAACTACCTCACGGAGCAAGTTACCGCCATGGATGCCGCCATCTACGCCAGAAACAAAAACTCGATCGATTGGGAGCGGTTCATCGACCTCGATGTGCTGGCGCGGTTCTACATCGTGCAAGAGGTGATGGACAATGCCGAATCGTTTCACGGCAGTTGCTACCTGTACAAGCGGCGCGGCGACAACGAAAAATGGACGTTTGGCCCCGTTTGGGACTTTGGCAACGCCTACCATCGCGCTTATGGGGTGGACGAAAATCGGTTTATCTACGACATGCCGCCATTCGGGCAAACATGGATTGGCGAGATAGCTCAATATCCACGTTTTCAGGCGAAAGTGCGCGAAATTTGGAAACAATTCAGAGCCAACGACTTCGCCTCGCTATACACGTTTATCGACGATTTTTGCGATCGGATAGCCGCCGCTGCGCAAAACGATTACGCCCGTTGGCCACAGTATGGCAACGCCGACATCGCCCAGCAGAAAGCCATTTTTCTCGACAATCTGCGGAAACGCACGGCTTGGCTGGTAGAGCAGTGGGGCGATGCAACTGCGCTGCCGCACATCGACAGCGATGCGCAGCCAATTGTCTATTCGTCGGCCAAAGAACGCATACAGATTGTGGCGGAGCAGCCGATGGCTCGTGTCGAAATCTACAACATGGTAGGGCAGTGCGTTGCACAAGGTTGCAGCCTGTCGACCGAAACCGAAATGGCGTGTCCGTCGGGTTTGCACATTGTGCGCATCACCAGCGATGGCGGGCAGTCGTTCACGCAAAAAGTTCTTGTAAAATAGACCGATGACCGAACGGATTTTCTTGATAGGCTTCATGGGAAGCGGCAAAAGCACCATCGGCGAACGGTTGGCGCAGCGCATCGGTTGGCAGTTTGTCGATACCGACAGACTCATCGAAACGACGTGTGCCACGACCATCTCGCAGATTTTTGCGCAACAAGGCGAAAACGCTTTTCGCGCCATCGAACGCGCGGTGCTCGCCGAACTGCTGCAACGCCGCCACATAGTAGTGGCCACGGGCGGCGGCTTGGCCTGCCAAGCCGACAATATGGCGCAAATGAACGCTGCCGGCACAACCATTTACCTGAAAACGCCCGCCGAAACGCTGTTCGCCCGCCTGAAAAACCAGCGCAACGAACGGCCGCTGCTCGTCGGAAAAGACGACGACACACTGCGTGCCTACATCGCCGACACGTTGCAGCAACGCGAAGCGTTTTACAGCCAAGCACAACTGACCGTGGCAACCGCCGATGCCTATCCGCAAAAGCGTATCGATTTGATAATCAATTATTTACAACGGAAATAAAAACCGCAAAACTATGGAAACCTACGAAAGCAACGTACATAAACTGCATGGTTCGCAAGCCGATGCCTACGCCAAACTGGCCGACCTGCGCAACCTCGAACTGCTGAAAAGTAGCATGCCGCAAGACAAAGTGAAAAATTTTGTCTGCGACCAAGACAGTTGCTCCTTCTCTATCGACCCGATGGGAAGCGTAACGCTGCGCATTGTCGAGCGCGAGCCGGCGAAAACCATCAAATTTGGTGCCGACAACCTGCCGATTGCCTTCAACGCGTGGATTCAACTGAAAGAAAATTCGCTTGGCGAAACGCTGCTGAAAATTACGCTGAAAGCCGATTTGCCCTTCATGATCAAAACCATGCTCGGCGGCAAACTGCAAAATGGCGTGGAACAAATCGCGGACGTCATCGCCAAAGTGCTGTAAGACAAAAAGTTGGGGATTCCACCGAATAACCCAACAAAAAAATGCGTCTGCAATTCTGAAAACCATCAGAAATTTGCAACGCAAGAATGCACGCAGTGCCGAAAAACGTTGAACGTTTGCGCTGCGGAGTGCGTTATTTCGCCAAGCGGTTGTTTTCGTCGGGGAAGACGATGTGCGGTTTGAACGTGCGCGCCTCGTCCTGCTCCAGCCACGTGTAGGCCATGATGATGACCACGTCGCCAACGCTCACCAAGTGCGCCGCCGCGCCGTTCAGGCAGATGACGCCAGAGCCGCGTTCGCCTTTGATGACGTAGGTTTCGAAGCGTTGGCCGTTGTTGTTGTCGACAATTTGCACCCGTTCGTTGGCTATGATGTTGGCCGCGTCCATCAGATCCTCGTCGATGGTGATGCTACCGATGTAGTCGAGGCACGATTCGGTTACCCTGACGCGGTGTATTTTCGATTTCAAAAGGTTTACCAACATTTTTCTTTGGAATTAGGAGTTAGGAGCGTTTTTAATTGATAATTGATAATTGACAATTAGTAGCAAGAGAAAGGTGAGAGGTTATAGGTTATAGGTTATAGGTTATAGGTGAGAGGTGAGAGAGTAAGGAACATAGAACAAAGAGCAAAGACTTTTTAATTAGTCAATTATCTAATTTCCAATTATTTAATCAATCTCAGATTGTCGGTAACCGAAACGCCTTAATACTCAAATCACCAAATAACCAAATCCACAAATCAACAGAAACAAAAATACGCCGCCAACGGACGTGGCACGCCGCGTCCCTACTTTCCACTTTCTAACTTTATAAACTTTCACACTTTCACACTTTCTCACTATCATTGGAATTGCTGCAGGAAGCGCACGTCGTTTTCGGAGAACATGCGCAGGTCTTTGACGCGGTATTTCAGGTTGGCGATGCGTTCGATGCCCATGCCGAATGCGTATCCGGTGTAGATTTTCGGATCGATGCCGCACGCTTCGAGCACGTTGGGGTCGACCATGCCGCAGCCCAAAATTTCGACCCAGCCCGTGTGTTTGCAGAACGAGCAGCCTTGGCCGCCGCAAATGTTGCACGAGATGTCCATCTCTGCGCTCGGTTCGGTGAAGGGGAAATACGATGGGCGCAGGCGAATTTGCGTCTCTTCGCCAAACATCTCTTTGGCAAAGTAGAGCAGTGCCTGTTTCAGGTCGGCGAACGATACGTTTTTGTCGATATACAGCCCTTCGACCTGATGGAAAAAGCAGTGTGCGCGTGCCGAGATGGCTTCGTTGCGGTAGACGCGGCCGGGGCAGAGCACACGGATTGGCGGCTGTTGCGATGTCATCACGCGGGTTTGCACGCTCGATGTGTGCGAACGCAGTAGCACGTCGGTGGGTTTTTGCACGCCAATCTCTTTTTCGACGAAAAATGTGTCCTGCATGTCGCGTGCTGGGTGTTCGGGCGCAAAGTTGAGTAGGCCGTACACATGTTTGTCGTCCTCGATTTCGGGGCCTTCGGCCACGGTGAATCCGATGCGCGAGAAGATGTCGATAATCTCTTCTTTGACCAGCGACAGCGGGTGGCGTGTGCCGAGCGCGATGGGGTCGGCCGTGCGCGTCAGGTCGGTCTGCTCGGCCTTTTGGCGATTTTCGTTCAGCGTGGCTTTCAGTTCGTTGAGTTTCTCTTGTGCCTTGTCGCGTAGTTGGTTGAGCAGTTGCCCTATTTCGCGTTTCTCGTCGTTGGGCACGTCGCGAAATTCGTTGAACAGCGCGGGTATTTGTCCTTTTTTGCTGAGATACTGTATGCGTAGGGCTTCCAGTTCGTCCTGCGACTTGGCCGAGAGTGCGTTGAGCGATTCGGCTATCTGTGCAATTTTCTCTTTTAGCATTGTATTTTCTGTTTTTTTTGATTTCTTTTTAACCCATTTTGCTGATTTTTTGCAGCGCCTCTTCGTCGACGATGGTGATGTATCGCCCTTTGAGTTCGATGATGCCTTCGTTGACGAAACTCGACAGCGTGCGTATGGCGTTGGCGGTGGTCATGTTCGAGTAGTTGGCGAGGTCTTCGCGCGACAGGCGGCAGTTGAGCGTGTGGTTGTGGCTGTCGCAGCCGTAGTTGTCGCGCAGCACGATAATCGATTCGGCCAAGCGTCCGCGGATGTGTTTTTGCGTGAGGCTCACGATGCGCGCATCGTCGAGGCAGAGTTCTTTGGCCATGGCGCGCACAAAGTGTATGGCAAGTTTGTTGTTGGCCTGCACTATCTGTCTCATCACCGACACCGGCACGAGATAGGCTTCGGTGTTTTCGATGGCGGCAGCGGTGGTGGTGTAGGGCGTTTGCGCGAATGCGGCGCCGTAGCCGAAGTTTTCGGTGCGTTTTACGAAGCGCACTATCTGGCTTCGTCCGCCGATGCCGTTGCTGTAGATTTTCACGCAGCCGCTGATGATGCATATCATGTAGTGCGGAATGTCGCCCATGCGGTAGATGACATCGCCCTTGCGATAACGCCGCATGCGTGTATTTTCGCGCAGATACATGCGCTCTTCGGGCGTTATCACTTCCCACATCGGGTTCAGCTGGTCGATGGGTATGATGTTTTTGTCGGTCGTTTGTACCATGTTTTCTCCTTTTATTGGCCTCAAATGCTTTTGTTGCGCTTGGCTACTTGAAAACAATTTGCAAAGGTACTCTTTTTTTTGATACGAATGCGTTTGTTCGATAAAAATGTATGTTTTTCAGCATATTTTTTTGCGTCTGCGTGCGATATTTGCTCTTTATTGCGCTGATAATCAGACGATAAGCCGCCGCAAAACGGTCAAGGGCAATCGGTGCACTAAAAATAAAGCCATGCGCCACACAATAAACGCCCGCCCGCCGCCGTTTTATATTGTACGCGTGCGCGCTAGTGCGACGCTCGAAACTTCACAAAAATCGATTTATGATAGAATATCTGAACGGAACCTTGGCCGAACTGACCCCAACTTTGGCGGTGGTCGATGTGAATGGCGTGGGCTATGCGGTGAACATTACGCTGGTAACCTACTCCGAACTATCGAACGCCACGGCGTGCAAGCTCTACATCTACGAGGCCATACGCGAAGATGCGCACCTGCTCTACGGTTTTTCGACGCAGAGCGAACGCGAACTATTTTTGCAACTCATTTCGGTGTCGGGCGTGGGAGCCAGCACAGCGCGCATGATTATGTCGTCGCTCTCGGCCGACGAACTGCAAGAGGCCATCGCCACCGAAAACGTGTCGGTGTTGAAAAACGTGAAGGGCATCGGTCTGAAAACGGCGCAACGCATTGTGGTCGATTTGCACGACAAAGTGGGCAAATTGGCTTTGGCGGGCGGCACTCCGTCGGTGGCGAGCAGCGGCGCGAAGGCCGAAGCCGTGGCCGCGCTCGTGATGCTCGGATTTCAGCAGACCGCTTCGCAAAAGACGGTGGATAAATTGGTGCAAGACGACCCGAAACTCACCGTGGAACAACTGATAAAAAAATCGTTGCAACTGCTCTAATGCTTTTTGCCCGTAGCCCGTGAATCGTTTTTGGAAAATAGCCCTGCTGCTTTCGGTCGGAGGATTGATGGTCTTGCCGTTTGGTACGATGTTGGCACAGCGCAACAATCGTTCGAAGACGGTGGACGACGCCGCCGACTACGACGTGCCTGCCGACACACTGCCGTCGTACACGGTGAAGCCCGCCCAGCAGCAAACCTACGACGATTTGCGCCAGCAATATCCCATGGACATTCAGCCGAGCAACGTGCAGACCTCGGTAGAGTACGACCCGAACACGGGCAACTACATTTTCCACACCAAAGTGGGCGACATGGACATCGCCACACCCTTTGTGATGTCGGACGGCGAGTACAAGGACTACACGCAGCGCAGTGCCATGAGCGACTATTTCCGCGCGAAAAACGCCGAAGCACAGTCGAATTTCGAGGATAAATTCAATCTGGCCGATATGAAATTCAGCCTTGGCCCTGCCGAGAAGGTGTTTGGCCCCGGCGGCGTGCAACTCAAGACACAAGGCTCGGCCGAACTCGTGTTTGGCATCGTAACGAACAAAATCGACAATCCGTCGCTGTCGGAGCGGCTGCGCAAAACCACCAGTTTCGACTTCGACACCAAGATACAACTGAACGTGAACGGTAAAGTGGGCGACAAAATCAACTTTACCATGAACTACAACACCGAGGCGACGTTCGACTTCGACCAGCAGATGCTGAAACTCGCATACGAAGGCAAGGAAGACGAAATAGTGCGCAAGGTGGAGGTCGGCAACGTGAGCATGCCGCTCAACAGTTCGCTCATTCGCGGAAGCTCGGCCTTGTTCGGCTTCAAAACCGACCTGCAGTTCGGCAAATTGAGCGTGTCGGCGGTCGTCTCGCAACAGAAATCGTCGAGCCAAAAGGTCAGTTCCAAAGGCGGCTCGCAGAAGCGCGAATTCGAAGTGGCTGTCGACAAATACGACGAAAACCGCCACTTTTTTCTATCGCACTATTTCCGCGACACCTACGACCAGAACATGAGCAAATTGCCCTACATCGCTTCGGGCGTTACCATCAACCGCATCGAAGTGTGGGTTACAAACAAGCGCGGCAATTTCGACCAAGCGCGCAACATCATCGGTTTCATGGATTTGGCCGAAGGGCAGACCGTGGACAATCCGCACTGGGCTACGCGCGGGCAGCGTTATCCCGACAACGCCTCGAACACGCTCTACGACGAGATAAAAAACATATCGGGCATTCGCGACATACAGCAGTTCAATAGCCTGATGGAGGCCAATTATGCGGGCATGGACATCGAGGGCGGTGAGGATTACGAAAAAATCGAGAGCGCGCGCCGGCTCGAATCGTCGGAATATACGCTCAACAGCACGTTGGGCTTCATCTCGCTGAAAACCGCCCTGAACGCCGACGAAGTGCTGGCCGTGGCCTACGAATACACGCTCGGCGGCAAAACCTATCAAGTCGGCGAATTTTCGACCGACGGCATCGAAACGCCCAACGCACTCATCGTCAAAATGCTGAAAAGTTCGGCACCATCGCCATCGAACGCCATGTGGAAACTGATGATGAAAAACGTCTATTACCTCGGCGCGATGGGCATTCAGGCCGAAAACTTCGAACTGAATGTGCAGTACCACAACGACACGACGGGTGCCTACCTCAACTACATCACCGAAGGCAACTGCAAAAACCAAGTGTTGCTCAAAGTGATGAACCTCGACCGTTTGGACTCGAAAAAACAGACGCGCCCCGACGGCAAATTCGACTATGTAGAGGGCTACACGGTCAATTCGTCCACCGGTCGCGTCATATTCCCCGTGGTCGAACCGTTTGGCTCGCACCTGCGCAAAGCCATCGGCAACGATGCCATCGCCGACAAATACGTTTATCAAGAGTTGTACGATTCGACACTTGTGGTGGCCGCCGAATTTTCGGAAAAGAACAAATTCCGCCTGACGGGCAAATACCAATCGAGTTCGGGCAGCGAGATAAAACTGAATGCGATGAACATTCCGCGCGGGTCGGTGGTAGTAACTGCCGGCGGTGCCACGCTCACCGAAAACGTCGATTACACGGTCGATTACGTCATGGGAACGGTAACGATTCTCAACGAATCGATTTTGGCATCTGGCACGTCGGTCGATGTGTCGCTCGAAAACCAATCGCTCTTCAACACGCAACGCAAAACGCTGATAGGCACGCACTTGGAGTATGCCTTCAATGACAATTTCTCGTTGGGCGGCACAGTGATGCACCTGTCGGAAATGCCGCTTGTAACCAAACCCGAAGTGGGCAGCGAACCCATATCGAACACCATTTGGGGCATCAACGCCGCCTACCGCGACGAAGCACCGTGGCTCACCAAAGCCATCGACGCACTGCCGCTGTTGAATGCCACCGCCGCCTCGAACATATCGTTGAGCGGCGAGTTCGCGCAGATGATTCCGCGCCACCGCAAAATAGAAAACAACCCCGGTTACGCCTATCTGGACGATTTCGAATCGACCGAAACGAGCATCGACCTGCGCTATCCGCACTATTGGCACTTGGCCAGCACGCCCTACGACCCCAGCGCAAACGCACTCTTCCCCGAAGCCGCCAAATCGAACGATATAGAATATGGTGTAAATCGCGCCTTGCTGTCGTGGTTCTCGATAGACAATAGCGTCTTCAACCAAAACAACTCGACCACGCCAGAGCATATTCGCCGCAATCCCGATTTGCAGTCGAACCACCTGACGCGCGCCATCAGGGAACAAGAGATTTTCCCGAATCGCGAAAGTCTGCTTGGTCAGTCGTCGTACATGCCCGTGCTGAACCTGAGTTTTTATCCCGACGAGCGTGGCCCTTACAACCTCGATGCCACCAATTGGAACATAACCACGGGTCGTCTTTTGAACCCCGAAAAACGTTGGGGCGGCATCATGCGCAAATTGGAAACGAGCGATTTCGAAACCGCCAACATCGAGTATATCGAGTTTTGGCTGATGGACCCGTTTGTCTACGACACGCTCGGTACGTCGAAGGGCGGCGACCTCTACTTCAACTTGGGCGATGTGTCGGAAGACATTCTGAAAGACGGCAAAAAATTCTTCGAAAACGGCATGCCAATCAATGGCGACCTCTCGCAGTGCGACAGCACCGTGTGGGGCTATGTGCCACGCAAACAGTCGATGGTGCTGGCATTCGACAATACGTCGGGCTCGCGGCGTTTCCAAGATGTGGGCTTCGACGGCCTGCGCAACGAGGACGAATACAACTTCCCGACCTATCGCGACTACCTTGAAAGGTTGCGTAACACGCTGCCTGCCAACGTGATAGCCGAGATGGAAGCCGATCCGTTCTCGCCGTTCAACGACCCGTCGGGCGACAATTTCCACCACTACCGCGGCTCGGACTACGACTCGGAAGAACGCTCCATCTTGGATCGTTACAAACATTACAGCGGCCCCGAAGGCAATTCGCCATCGACCGACGATAGCAGCGAAAGTTACTCGACATCGGCCACGACCGTTCCCGATGTCGAAGACATCAATCAGGACAACACGCTGAACGAATACGAAAAATACTACCAATATCACGTCGAATTGCGCCACTCGGCCATGGAGGTCGGCTCCAACTTCATCACCGACAAGGTGGTGGCCAACGTCGAACTCGAAAATGGCAAACGCGAAAACGTAACTTGGTATCAATTCAAAATTCCTATTCGCGACTACGAAAAGAAAGTCGGCTCGATTCGCGACTTCAAATCGGTGCGTTTCATGCGCATCTTTATGCACGGCTTCTACGAACCGACCTTCCTGCGCTTCGGCACATTGGAACTTGTGCGCGGCGAGTGGCGTACCTACACAAAAACGCTCTACGACCCGACCAATCCGCCCTCAACCACAGGCTCGCTCGACGTGTCGGCGGTCAGCATCGAAGAAAACAACCAAAAACAGCCCGTCAATTACGTGTTGCCGCCGGGCGTTACGCGCGAAACCGACCCCAGCCAGCCGCAACTGACCCAGCAAAACGAGCAGTCGATGGTGCTGCGCGTCTACGATTTGGCACCGAACGATGCACGCGCCGTTTACAAAAACATATCGATGGATATGCGCCAATACCGCCGCTTGCAGATGTTCGTACACGCCGAAAAAATGCTCGACGACGGCGGCGAACTCGGCGACGGCGAACTGTCGGTATTCCTGCGCATGGGTAGCGACGCACAAAACAACTACTACGAATACGAGATCCCGCTGAAACTCACGCCACAAGGCGTCTATTCCTCCGCCGATGCCGTTAAGGTGTGGCCAGAAGAGAATATGTTCGACTTCGCCTTCTCGCTCTTTACCGACCTGAAAAACAGCCGCAACACGCAGAAGAGCAGTGGCGGCACAGTGTCGTACACCAAAGCCTATTCGGAATACGACCCCAACAAACCGCAAAACAAAATCACGGTCATGGGCAACCCGAATATGGGCGACATACAAACCATCATGATTGGTGTGCGCAACCAAGGCCGCGAAGCCAAAACGGGCGAAATCTGGGTGGACGAATTGCGCCTGACCGACTACAACGAAGATGGCGGATGGGCAGTAACAGGTAGCGCATCGGTTGGACTGTCCGACATCGGCAGCGTCAATCTGTCGGTGCGCCACGAAACGGCGGGCTTTGGCGGCATCGAAGAGAGCCTGCTCGAACGCCGCTTGGACGATCTGACACAACTGAACGTGAGCACCGCATTCGAATTTGGCCGCTTCTTCCCCGAAAAAGCCAACGTGCATATTCCGCTCTACGTGTCGTATTCGCTCGAAAACAGCAAACCGCAGTACAATCCGCTCGATGGCGACGTGCTGCTCGACGACGCTCTGGACGCACTCGAAACCAAAGCCGAACGCGACTCGCTGAAACGCTTGACGGTAACCAAAACCACCAACACCAGCGTCAATCTGACCAACGTGAAAGTGGACATACGCACCGCCGACCGACCGCGCATATACGACCCCGCCAACTTCTCGGCCTCGTATGCCTACACCGAAACGCACGAACTCGACCCCGAAACCGAACGCGACGTAACATTGCAACACCGCGGCACGGTGAGTTACAACTTCAGCACCACACCCAAACCGTGGGAGCCGTTCAAAGATGTCAAAAGCCTGCAAAAACCCGCTTGGCGCGTCATCAAAGATTTCGGCATAAACTACGAACCGAGCGTGCTGGCATTCTCCACCACCATGAACCGTATCTACAGCGAACGGCAGTTGCGCGACCTCGAAGGCTCGATGAACCTTAACTATCGCGACGTGAACAACCCATTGCTCTCGTCGAGCAAAGATTTCACGTGGGACCGCCAGTTCGAACTGAAATACGATTTCACGAAAAATCTGAAATTCCAACTGCGCACCGCCTTCAACGCACGCATCGAAGAGACCAAGTACACGCCTGTGAACCGCGAATTTTTCCCCGATGAATACGAAAATTGGAAAGATACCGTGTTGAGCAGTCTGGCGCACTTCGGCACACCGTATTCCTATCAGCAGGTGTTCAACGCCTCCTATTCCGTGCCGTTCTCGAAAATTCCGATTTTCGATTTCCTCACGGCAAATGGCCAATACAACGCCACCTACAACTGGAACCGCGGCGCCGAAGTGTCCGACAACGTAACGCTCGGCAACGAGGTGTCCAATATGGCCAATTGGCAAGTCGATGGCCAAGTGAATTTCGAAAAACTCTACAACAAATCGAAATATCTGAAAGACATCAACACGCGCTATTCGGGCAAATCGACGGGGCAAAACAAACGCTTCCGCCCGAAAAACGAAACGCAGACTTTGTCGATTGCCAAGGGCGAAACCGTAGATCTGCACCACAAACTGAATAGCAAACGGCTGAAAATAGAGATAACCGACAGCCTTGGCAAAGTGGTGAAAGTGCCTTACACCATAGTCGATGCCAACACCGTGCGTTTCACGGGCAAAGCCGACATGCAAAACCTGAAAGTTGCCATGCAGACCGTCGACCCGAACAACGTGTCGCCAGCCCAAAAAGCGGGCGAAATGTCGGTGCGTTTCCTCATGTTCATTCGCCGCTTGTCGGTATCGTACAAAGAGACAAGCACGCTTGTGTTGCCAAGTTTTTCGGGCTCGGCCAAGTTCATGGGGCAGAGCGTGAACGACGGCGTGCTGTCGCCCGGTCTGGATTTCGCCTTCGGCATTCCGCAACGCGACTACCTCGAACGCGCCGCCGAACGTGGCTGGATCTACATGAACGACTCCATCATCAATCCTGCATCGCAGAGTTTCACCTCCGATTTCGACGTGAAACTGAACCTCGAACCGCTGCCCGGACTGAAAATTGACCTGAACTCGAAACGCGTTACTACCGACCAAACGACCATACAATACATGTACGACGACATGCCGACAACCCTTACTGGCACGTTCCGCATGACGCACGCCGCCATTCTCACGTCGTTCTGGAAAGTGGAGAAAGCCGACGGCAACTACCGCTCGCGCGCTTTCGAGCAGTTCAAGGAAAATCGCGACTACATGGCCGACAAACTGCAAAGTCGCTACAACGGCACACGCTATCCGACCACCGGTTTCATGGCCGACAACGCCTTGGCCGGCAAAACCTACGACGCAGCCAACGGCACATACAGCAAAAATTCGCCCGACGTGCTGATTCCTGCCTTCTTGGCGGCCTACACAGGGCGCGACATCACACGCGCTTCCACCTCGCTGTTCCCGTCGTTCTGGAGCATCATTCCCAACTGGAAAATATCGTACGACGGTCTGATGCGCATTCCAGGAGTCTCCAAATACTTCCGTTCTATCACGCTCAATCACGCCTATCAATGCACCTACAACGTGGCCTCCTACTCGTCGTATGCCAACTATGCCGAAAACGACGACGGCTTCGGTTTTGTGCGCGATGTAACCAGCGGAAATCCCATTCCGTCGAGCCGCTACGACATATCGAGTGTGTCGCTCAACGAAAGTTTTGCGCCGTTCCTCTCGCTCGACATGGCCATGAAAAACAGTTTCACCGGCAAAGTGGAGTACCGCCGTCAGCGCAACCTCACGCTCAACCTCACCTCGTATCAACTCGTCGAATCGACCAACGACGAATGGGTTGTGGGGCTTGGTTATGTAGTCAAAGATTTCGACGTTGTGCTGAAACTGAAAAACAAGTCGAAAACCGTGAAAAACGACCTCACCACACGCGTCGATTTCTCGTTCAAAGACATCAAAACCATCATTCGCAAACTCGATAGCGACGACGTGCAGCCTACATCGGGCACCAAATCGTTCACCATCAAACTGACGGCCGACTACGTGTTCAGTTCCAAACTCAACTTCCGCCTCTTCTACGACTACCAGATGAGCAAACCTGTCATCTCCACCTCGTACCCCATCTCCACCTCGAACGTCGGCTTCAGCATCAAGTTCATGCTCACACGCTAATCGCGAACGAATTTCAAATTGGCGATTAGTAGCAAGACACAAGTCGCAAGATAAAAGGTTATAGGTTATAGGTTATAGGTGAGAGTAATTTCAGATTTTAGATTTCAGATTGTCGAATCAACCAAATAACTAAATCTCCAATAACTTTATAGACTTTTTAACTTTATAAACTTTTTCACTTTACAAACTTTATAGACTTTTTAACTTTATAGACTTTCCACTTTATAAACTTTCTCACTTTCTCACTTTCACACTTTCACACTTTCACACTTTCAAACTATTCACACTTTCATACTTTCGAACTAATTTCGTATCTTTGCAGTGTCGTTTTTTGTGGCGACGTATCATCGCATGAAAAAAGTCATCGTCATAGGAGGCGGATTGGGCGGCTTGGAGTGTGGCTACATCTTGGCCAAAAACGGCTACGAGGTAACTGTGCTCGAACACGATGTGCGCCTTGGCGGTTGCTTGCAGACTTTCAAACGCGGCAACGCCACATTCGACACGGGCTTCCACTACGTCGGCGGCTTGGACGAAGGGCAGTCGCTGCACGGCCTGTTCAAGTATTTCGGCTTGCTCGACCTGCCGTGGCAACGCATGGATGCCGACTGCTTCGACGAGGTGGTGCTTGGCGATCGCTCGTTCCCGTTTGCCAACGGACACGCACATTTTGTCGAGCGTCTGGCCGAATTTTTTCCGAAAGAACGTCAAAATCTGCAAAAATACACCGATTTTCTGCGTCAAGTGGGCGACCATCTGCCCGATAGTTTCGCACCGCGCGACAGCAACGCGTTTTTCGCCACGTCGCTCTTTGCACAGTCGGCCTACCAATTTTTGAACGAAACCATCGACTCGCCGCTGCTGCGCAAAGTGCTTGCTGGCACGTCGCTCAAAATGGAACTGAACGCCGAAACGCTGCCGCTCTACGTCTTCGCGCAAATCAACAATTCGTTCATCGAAAGTGCATGGCGGCTTCGTGGGGGCGGATCGCTCATCATCGACCGCTTGGCGGCCAGCATCAAAGCGTTGGGCGGCACGGTGCGCACACACTCCACAGTAACGCGCTTGGTCGAAGTCGATGGCAAAATCGCCAAAGTGATAGTGAATGGCGGCGAAACGCTCACCGCCGATTGGGTTGTGTCGAGCGCACACCCTGCCGTAACACTCGCGCTAGTGGGCGAAAGCACGCGCTTGCGCAAAGTTTACCGCGACCGCATCGCCCGTTTGGCCAATTCGTTTGGCATGTTCACCGCCAATATCCGCCTGAAACCCAACGTGATGCCCTATTTGAACCGCAACATTTTCGTGCATCGGAGCGATGCCGACCTGTGGCACGTCGATACGCGGCGCACCGAAAGCGTGTTGGTGAATTATGGCGTGCCCGACGATGGCTCCGACTGTGCGGCCACCATCGATCTGCTCACACCGATGCGCTGGAACGAAGTGGCGCGCTGGGCTGAAACGTCTATCGGGCATCGTGGCGATTCGTATGTGGCGTTCAAAAACGCCAAAGTAGAGGAGTGCTTGCGTTTGGTAGAGCGGCGTTTGCCCGATTTGCCCGACGCCATCGACCGCGTGTTCACCAGCACACCGCTGTCGTACAAACGTTACACGCTCACCAGCGAAGGCTCGGCCTACGGCATCAGCAAGGATTTCAACAACCCGATGGCCACGGTGCTTACGCCGCGCACGCCCATCGACAATCTGCTGCTCACGGGGCAAAGCCTCAACCTGCACGGCGTTCTTGGCGTGTCGATGACCTCGGTTTTCACCTGCGCCGAAATTCTCGGCATGGCACCGCTCGTCGAACAGTTGGACGTAAAGCATTGGAGATAGCGATATAGAACATAGAACAAAGAACAAAGACAATTATTAGTAGCAAGATATGAGTAGCAAGACACAAGATAATTATTCAATTATCTAATTTCCAATTATTTAATCAATCTTCAAATTTTCAAATCTTCAAATAGACTTAAAAACCGTGCGAAGCACGACCAAATAACCAAATCTGCAAAAACACGAGAAACACAAAAACAATCTCAAATTATTTTTATTCATGTTTTAATCTCATTTACAATGAACAAACTTAATGTTTTTGTGGCTGTGTGTGGTGCCATTTTCTGCAACGTGCTATGTGCCAACGCGCAGAACTATAAGAATGGCCACGAATGGGTCGATCTTGGCTTGAGTGTAAAGTGGGCAACTTGCAACGTGGGCGCAACCAAACCTGAAGCCTACGGCAATTACTACGCTTGGGGCGAAATCAAAACGAAAAGCACTTACTCGTGGGATAAATACAAATATGGCACTTACAATTACGATTACTATAATGATTACAGCAAACTGACCAAGTACAATACCACCGACGGCAAAACCACGCTCGAAGCCGCCGACGATGCCGCTGCCGTGAACTGGGGCGGCAAATGGCGCACGCCTACCTACGACGAATGGACGGAACTGCGCGAGCAGTGCGATTGGATTTGGACTGACAACTACAACAACACGGGCGTAGCCGGCTACGAAGTGAAAAGCCAAATCAACGGCAACAGCATCTTCTTGCCTGCGGCGGGCTCTCGCGACCGCAATGCTCTGAACGATGCTGGCTCGGACGGCAGTTATTGGTCGAGTTCGCTCTACGCCGACGTCCCATACGACGCGCGGTTCGTGTATTTTTTCTCGGACTACGTGGGCAGGCGCGTCGTCAATCGCTATGTTGGTCTATCGGTGCGCCCGGTACTTAAATAATTGACAATTGACAATTAGAACATAGAGCAAAGATATTTTTCAGTAGCAAGACACAAGTATCAAGTCGCAAGAAAAATTAGGAATTAGGAATGAGGAGTTGTTGAGCGCAATTCTGTCCCTCTGCTTGGAGCGAAGCGAAAAGATAGGGGGACGAGGAGCGTAGCGACGGAGGGGGTTAAATCAATTAAGAATGAAGAAATCCTCAAATATCCAAATAACCAAATCCACAAATCCACAGAAACATAAATCACCAAACCTTTTTTTACCTTTTAATCTCATTTACAATGAATAAACTCAAAGTTTTTGCGGCCTTATGCTGCGCAGCACTGCTTTTCGCAGCGTGCGACAAAGACAGCGAGCCGAAAAACGATGACAAAAATCCGCCCATAGAGAATTCCGACCAGCCCGCGGCGGCAGAATACACGCTGACGGTGCTTTCCAACGACGAAACACTTGGCACGGTAACAGGTTCGGGTAAGTATGCGGACGGCACCAAAGTGCCGGTTACTGCACTGCCAAACGATGGTTGCGAGTTCCTTGCGTGGTCGGACACTGATGCCAACGACCTCGAACGTGAAATTTTGCTCGTAAGCGATTCCACAATTACTGCTACTTTTCGCATGGTTGCCGCCAATGGCACCGAGAACGGTCACGAATGGGTCGATCTTGGCTTGAGTGTGAAGTGGGCAACCTGTAATGTAGGTGCAACCACGCCAGAAGCCTATGGCAACTACTACGCGTGGGGCGAAACCGAAACGAAGAAAAACTATTTGTTGGATACCTACAAATACGGTTCAGCATACAACGCTCTGACCAAGTATTGCAACAACAGCAGTTATGGAGAAGACAACTTCACTGACAACCTCACCACGCTCGAATCCAGTGACGATGCCGCTGCCAAAAATTGGGGCGACAATTGGCGTATGCCTACCGATGCCGAATGGACGGAATTGCGCGAGCAGTGCGATTGGATTTGGGCTGACGATTACAACAGCACGGGCATTGCCGGCTACGAAGTAAAGAGCAAAACAAACGGCAACAGCATTTTTTTGCCTGCGGCGGCCTCTCGCTACGGCGATAACCCGTACGACGCTGGCTCGTACGGCGGCTATTGGTCGAGTTCGCTCTACCCCGACTACCCGGGCTACGCGTGGAGCGTGTACTTCAGCTCGGACGGCGTGGACAGGTACAACTACGGCCGCTACGGTGGACATTCGGTGCGCCCGGTGCTTAAATAATTGACAATTGATAATTAGTAGCAAGACACAAGTATCAAGTCGCAAGAAAAAATTAGGAATGAGGAGTGAGGAGTGAGGAGTTGTTGAGCGCAATTGACAAATTTACGGATTCAATAATTCAATGATTCGATTTTGGTCGCACGGGATTTGCAATCCCGTGTTTTTTTTATCTGCGGATTTGTAATCCGCAATCAACTATTTACAATTTTTCATTGTCAATTATCCATTGTTAATTGAAATAGAACCCTACCCCTGCCATTCGGCAGGTACTCCCATTGAAAAGGGGAGAGGACAGAACCAACATCGGCGCGAACAATTTCATTATTCATTGTTAATTGATATAAAACCCCTACCCCCACTGGCGTGGGTACTCCCCCTATCTGCTACCGCAGCAGGGGGAGAGAATGCATCCCAAAACTGTCCTTGCTCTATGTTCTTTGTTCTAAAAAAATTCCAGCATTGGGCGGCGAATGTCAAAAATCAGGTTTTGTGTTTCGAAAAGCGGCGGCAGTGTTTGAGCGTTAGCGAGTTTTGGCGCCGCCGAAACCAAAACCGCCAATTTTTGGCAACGCTCGCGCCCCAGCTGGCGACTTTTCTTTAATTCTTGATTTTGCTCACGCTCGGCAAATTGCAAACAAGTTTGCTTTGCGCTCGCTCAATCGCAAAATTGGTTCGTTTCTTTTGGTCGTCAAAAGAAATGAACGAATAACAAAAAATAAAAAACGCCGCCAGCGGACGCGGCACGCCACGTCCCTACAATACAATGATTGAATCATTGAATTTTCAATCTGAAATTGCATTTTGCCGCCAACTTTGCTCGAATAGTGCGGGCGGTGCTTCTGTTTACGAAAAAATGCGGCTTTCGAGCCGCATTTTTCTGCTTTATTGGTGTGTTCGATGTTTATTCTTCCGCCACAGCGCCGTCGCTCTGTTCGGTGGGGCAGCCGGTGTTGGCGTTGAACCACTGCGGAATGTCGAATTTCTGCGTGGCGTCGTAGCCCAACGAGGTGTCTTTCAGCACTTTGTCCATGTAGAGTGCCCAAATCGGTAGAGCCATGCTCGCGCCTTGGCCGTCGACCATGCTGCTGAAATGCACGCCGCGGTCTTCCCAGCCGACCCACACGCCCGAAACCAGCGTGGGCGTGAAGCCGATGAACCAGCCGTCGGAGTTGTTTTGCGTGGTGCCGGTTTTGCAGCCAGCGGGCATTTTCAGGTTGTATTTGTAGCGCACGCGCACGCCCGTGCCGTGGTCCATCACGCTTGTCAGCATGTCGATCATCTTGTACGATGTCTCTTCGCCAATGACTTCGATGGTCGATGGTCGGAACTCGGCAATGAGGTTGCCGTTGTTGTCCTCGATGCGTGTAACATATATGGGTGTGATGCGTATGCCTTTGTTGGGGAATGTGGTGTAGGCATCGACCATTTCGGCCACCGACACTTCGCACGGGCCGAGACAGAGCGAGTAGTCGGGCACAATCTCGCCGCGCAAGCCGAACGAACGCAGTATTTTGGCAAATTGTTGCGGCGTGGTCAGTTGGCTGATGACGTATGCGCTTATCCAGTTGTTCGATGTGGTCAAACCCCATTTCAGCGTAACCTCTTCGCCGATGTGCGTTTTGCCGCTGTTGCGTGGTGTCCATTCGCTGCCGTCGCCAGCCACAAGCGTTATCTCCTGATTGATGGTCTTGTCGCACGGCCAGTAGCCTTCGCTCATGGCTTGCGTGTAGAGGTACGGTTTGATGGTAGAGCCCACTTGGCGGCGACCCACATTCACCATATCGTACTGAAAATGCGCAAAATCGGGGCCGCCCACATAGGCTTTCACATGGCCGTTGGCGGGGTCCATCGACATGAAGCCGCAGCGCGCAAAACTCTTGATGTAGCGAATCGAGTCGAGCGGCGACAGCACCGTGTCGATATTGCCGTGGTACGAAAATAGGCTCATTTCGACGGGCGTTTCGAAGGCGCGCCGAATCTCTTCGTCGCTGGCTTTGGCCTTTTTCATGCCGCGGTAACGGTCGGTTTGCCGCATGGCTTGGTTCATTATCTGGTCTATCTCGTCGTTGGTCAGGTTGTTGGCAAACGGTGCTTTTTTGCGCCCTTTCTGTTCGTTGAAGAAACGCGCTTGCAAATCGTGAATATGCTCATTCACAGCCTGTTCGGCATACGTCTGCATGCGCGAGTCGATGGTGGTGTATATCTTCAGACCGTCGGTGTAGATATTGTATTTCGTGCCGTCGGCTTTCGGATTTTTCTCGATAAAACCATAGAGCGGATCTTCAGCCCACGCTATCGAATCCATGTAGTAGCGGCCATACGGCACCAATTGCCACTGCGAATAGTTGGAGCGTTGGGGCTTGCGGGCGGTCAGTATCATGCGCAGATATTCGCGGAAATAGGGTGCCAAACCAAGTTTGTGGTCAACTTTGTGGTAGTCGAGCGTGAGCGGAATCTGTTTGAGCGAATCGCACTGTGCTTCGGTGAGGAAGCCGCTTTTCACCATCTGACCGAGCACCACGTTGCGCCGCTGCATGGTGCGTTCGGGGCGGCGCACAGGGTTGTAGAGCGACGGATTTTTGCACATGCCCACCAGCGTGGCGGCCTCTTCGGTGGTCAATTCGCTGGGCTGCTTGCCAAAATAGACCTGCGACGCCGTTTTTATGCCCACGGCATTGTTCAGAAAATCGAACTTGTTGAGATACATCGTCAGAATCTCCTCCTTGGTGTAGAGCCGCTCCAATTGCACCGAAATGACCCATTCTATCGGCTTTTGCATGGCGCGCTGAAACAGATTGGTAACAGGGGGAGAGTAGAGTTGCTTGGCCAATTGCTGGGTGATGGTGCTGCCGCCGCCCGCGTTTTTGCGATGCAACAAGCCGCGCACTATCAGCACACGCATCAGCGCATAACCGTCGATGCCCGAATGGTCGTAGAAACGCTCGTCTTCGGTGGCCACCAACGCATTGACCAAATCGGGTGCCAACTCGTCGTAGCGCGTGGTGATGCGATTGTCGGTGGCCGTGTAGAACGTGCCCAGCAACTGCATATCGACCGAATAAATCTCGGTGGCGTACTTGTTTTTCGGGTTTTGCAGTTCGCTGATGGCCGGCATGTAGCCTATCCAGCCCTTGGCGATGGCCATAAACAGCAGCACTACCAACGCTATGCCTGCCACAAATATCGACCAAAACCAAAGCGCAAACCGCTTCTTTTGTTCCGTTGTTATCGCGTTTTTCTTTGCCATATCGATTTCCTTACGGTTTCAAACAATTTCAAAAAGCAAAAATACAACATTATTCGCAAATCTGCAAATAGACATTCTCGGTACACCTTTACGTTGCCACTGCGCACACACTATTATTTATGGTGTAGCATTTTCATCGTGTTGCATATTTTCCGAGCATATCATTTGACGATGTCGTCCAAAAGAAATGAGCGAAAGCGTCGCTAACGGATTGCAAATCCCACAATTTATTTGGTGCCGAACGTAATAGCCATATCGCTAAAAATTTTTAATTTTGTGGTCGAAAAAATACCGAATATGCAGTCAACCTTCGAACCAGAAATAGAATACCAATCGGCGGACGAGATAAAACGCTTTCAGGAACAGAAATTGCGCGAACATCTGGCCTATTTGCAGGCGCATTCGCCTTTTTACCGCAATATGTTTGCTCAGTACGGCATCGACATTGCCGCTGTGCGCACGATAGACGATTTGGCGGCGTTGCCTTTTACTGAAAAACAGGATTTGCAGTGCCACAACAGCGATTTTCTCTGCGTTCCGCCCGAAAAAATCATCGACTACATCACCACATCGGGCACGCTGGGCGACCCGGTAACGTTCGCCTGCACCGAACACGATTTGGAACGCTTGGCCTACAACGAAGCCGTTTCGTTCGCTTGCGCCGGCGTAACCGGCCACAGCATCGTGCAACTGATGACCACGCTCGACAAACGTTTCATGGCTGGCATGGCCTATTTTCTCGGATTGCGCAAGTTGGGCGCAGGCATCATACGCGTGGGCAATGGCATTCCCGAACTGCAATGGGACACCATTCGGCGCATCGCCCCCGACACCATCATGTGCGTGCCGTCGTTCATTCTGCGGCTCATAGAGTACGCCGAAGCGCACGGCATCGACTATCGGCACTCGAGCGTGCGTCGCATCATCGGCATCGGCGAAGGGCTGCGCGACCAACACTTTGCGCTCAATCTGCTCGGTCGCCGCATTCACGACAAATGGCCAGAAGTGGCTCTGTTTGCCACCTATTCATCTACCGAAATGTCGGCCACATTCTCCGAATGCCCCTACGGTTGCGGCGGACACGTGCACCCCGAACTGATTATCGTCGAAATCATCGGCGACAACAACCAGCCCGTTCCCGACGGCGAAGTGGGCGAAATAGTGGTAACCACGCTGGGCGTAGAGGGAATGCCGCTGCTGCGTTTCCGCACGGGCGATATGGCCGCCAAAATCACCGACCACTGCGCTTGTGGCCGCAACAGTTACCGACTGACACCGCTCGTCGGACGCAAAAACAATATGATAAAACTGAAAGGCACCACGCTCTATCCGCCCGCCATAAACGACGTGCTCGACAATACCGACTATGTGGCCAACTATGTGGTGGTGGTGCGCGACAGCGATGCCGGTACCGACGAAGTGGTTGTGCGCATCGGCCTGAAAAAGGACTATCCCTACGCCCAATTGGCACCAACCATCGGCGAGGCGGAATCGGCACTCATCAAGGATTTGAAAGACCGGTTTCGTGCGCGCATACGCGTGGCACCTATGGTCGAAATCCTGCCGCCCGACCTCATTCATAAGATAAATTTCCCGGCACAATCGCGCAAACCCATCAAATTTATCGACGAACGGCGAAAGTGAATAAATTAGTCGCAAGATACAAGTAGCAAGAGTTTATAGGTGAAAGGTTATAGGTTATAGGTGAGAGAACAAAGAATATAGAACAAAGAACAAAGACAATTTTTAGTAGCAAGACACAAGTATCAAGTCGCAAGACACAAGTATCAAGTCGCAAGACGAAAATTCGATGATTCAATAAATCAATAATTCAGTGATTCAATAATTGTATTGTAGGGGCGCATCAATTGCGCCCGAAAATTGACAAATATCCAAATAACCAAATAACCAAATAACCAAATCCACAAATATGAAAAACATCCCCCTTGGGGGATAAGAGGGGGGCTTTAGAAACCGCGTGCAGCGTATCAATCTTCAAATCTTCAAACGTGAAACAACTTCCCCCCCCTCAATTTTATGTTGTTGGGCACAATAATGAGTGGTTGTGGTATATTTATAGTGTTGAGAATCAGGGTGAAGCGATTTTTTTGTAAAAAAGTTGCATA
>CAVKQB010000030.1:0-24819 GCA_963658575.1 Leyella stercorea
GGCATCGTCTTTGTCGTTGGCTTCGAGCGTAGTAAGGTCGTCGGTGAAGCCGTCTGCTCCATAATCGCTACTGCTGCAATACTTGGTCAGAGCGTTGTATGCTGAACCGTACTTGTAAGTATCCCACGCATAGGTCGTTTTTGTTTCGGTTTCGCCCCAAGCGTAGTAGTTGCCGTAGTTTTGGGGAGCGTAGGCACCCACGTTGCAGGTTGCCCAAAGCAGTCCGCTCGGCAAACCAAGGTCAACATACTCTTTGGTGTCGGAGGCAAACTCGGCTTTCAAGGTCATATCTTCTGTTACGGTCAGCGTGCGCGGGTTCTCCGTGTTGTTGTCGCTCCAGCGCACAAAATGGCGGTATTCGTCGGCAGGCACGGCCGTTACTTGGATTTGCTGCCAAACATTGCATCGTATCACATTGGCTTTCTCACAGCCGTCGGCATAGAGCGTCAGCGTTGCATAACTTGCCGTAGCAGCAGACGTGCATACCGGGCGCACCGACCGCCCATAGTAGCGGTAGCCGTCGTAACGGTACGCGCCGTCCGAGCCGAAGTTCACGAACCACGCGCCGTTCGGGCCGTCGGCGAGGAGCGAACTCGACCAATAGTAGCCGCACGAGCCAGCGCCGTACAGGTCACCGCGGCTGCGATAGCCCGCCGCAGGCAAAAAGATGCTGTTGCCGTTCGAGGCTTTTACTTCGTAGCCGGCTACGCCCGTGCCGTTGTAGTTGCTGGTCAATGTCCATTCGCAGTTGTTTTTTAACTCTGCCCATTCGGCATCGGTAGGCATACGCCATTTGTCGCCCCAGTTCACAGCAGCGGCATCGTCGGCGGCTTCGAGCGTAGTAAGGTTGTCGGTAAAGCCGTCTTTCCCATAACTGCTGTTGTTGCAATACTTGGTCAGAGCGTTGTAAGTCGAGCCGTATTTGTAGGTATCCCACGAATAGTTGGTTTTCGTCTCGGTTTCGCCCCATGCGTAGTAGTTGCCGTAGTCTTCGGGCTTCTCGGCACCTACATTGCACGATGCCCATTTGATACTTAAACCAAGGTCTACCGCTTCTACACTGGCAGGGGCGGTCTTAATGCCCGCTTCGTAACCATTCTTGGTGCAGTCGTCATAGACATTGTAGTCCCAAACATCGTCTGCCCAAAGCGGCATACTTGCCAGCAGGGCGATAGTCATTGAGATAAGTTTTGTTCGCATAGTACACTAAATTTTGTTTTGTCTCCACTTTGTTATTCGGCTATCGACATTCTCCGTTGTATAGATTTCGTTCACATATAGGCACAAAAAAACGCGGACTTCTGTTAGTAAATCCGTGTTCTGGGGTTGTAGGAGAACCGTGTCATCGAAAATACAAGCAGAACCCCACGTGTGTATATCGTACTCGGCGCGCCCCATACAGGAATACGCAAGTGTAGATACACCCATGAGCCTCTACTAATGTCTTGTTATCGAATGACATTTTGAAACTTCCTACATTTCAGAACATCGATTTACAAGCGTTAGTAAACGCTATCAATATGTACAACCCCACCTAACCACGAGAACGCTATCCCATGCGAGCAGGTTTGCGCTGCAAAAATACAGAAAATAATTGAATTTTCAAAATAACTTTTCGTTATTTTGTTTGAAAATTTGAAAATTGTTTTTCGTGCTGCGCGCGGTAATAGTGTGAAAGTGTGAAAGTGAGAAAGTGTGAAAGTCTATAAAGTGTGTAAAGTATGAAAGTGAGAAAGTGAGAAAGTATGAAAGTGAGAAAGTGAGAAAGTGTGAAAGTGTGAAGGTGTGAAAGTTGTTGGGGGATTGGGTTATTTGATGATTTGAAAAATTCTTAATTCGCTGCGCGCATTTTTTCTACGCTCGGCATTGCTCAAACAAGTTTGGCACTGCCCTCGCTTATCGAAAAAATTCTTAATTCTTAATTATTCATTCTTAATTAGGATCAAACCCCTACCCCCACTGCGTGGGTACTCCCCCTATCTGCTGCGCAGCAGGGGGAGAGAACGCACCCCAAAATTCAATGATTCAATAATTCAGTGATTCAATGATTCGATTCTGTCCCTCTGCCGAGCGGAGCGAGGATAGGGGGACGAGGAGCGCAGCGACGGAGGGGGTTCTTTCCTAAAATTAAGAATTAAGAATTAATAATGAATAATTGTTCGCGCCCAAGTTGGTTCAGTCCTCTCCCCTTTTCAAGGGGAGTACCTGCGAAGCAGGGGTAGGGTTCTATGTCAATGGATAATGGATAATTGATAATTGACAATGAAAAATTCGTGATTAACTTCAACCCCTCCGCTGCGCTCGTCCCCTTGAAAAGGGGACAGGTTCGCGCCCAACAACGCTACTGGTCGCACGGGATTTGTAATCCCGTGCTCGCTGTATTATGCGGATTTGTAATCCGCAACGGGCGCAATTGATGCGCCCCTACTTTCGCACTTTTATACGTTCACACTTTCACACTGTTTTTTTGGTACGATTTTTGCTGATATTTGAAACGACAATCGTTTTCGGTCATGGCGTTTCTCTCGTTTTTGCTGTTTTTTGTTGGGGCTTTGCTGCTGTCGGTTCTGCTCGTCGGGCTACGCACGCTGCGGCTGCTGTTTGGTGCTGGCCGCCCACAAAAAGCCGCTGCCACAGAGCCTGCCAATGGCGAAAAACGCCGCCAACGCCGCCTCCGTGACGAACTGAAACGTAGCGGCGAATACGTCGATTTCGAAGAGGTGCACGACACAATGGCCGATTTTGAAAAATGAAAAAAAAGTCGTACTTTTGCGCCACAAAACGTGGTAACAATCTGCGCAACGCAATCCGCTGTGAATGAGCAAGTTGCAAATCGAGACTAAAATAAATTAACAAAATAAATTTTACAAAAATGGCAAAATTAGATTTGACAAAGTATGGCATTACGGGCGCAACCGTAATCGCACACAACCCGTCGTACGAACAGCTGTTCGCCGAGGAGACCAAAGCCGGACTCGAAGGCTACGAGGTTGGACAAGTTACCGAACTTGGCGCCGTGAACGTGATGACAGGCATTTTCACTGGTCGTTCGCCCAAAGACAAATACATCGTGATGGACGAAACCTCGAAAAACACCGTGTGGTGGACTTCGGACGAATACAAAAACGACAACCACCCGATGTCGGAAGAGGTTTGGGGCAAAGTGAAAGAGATTGCCAAAAAAGAACTCAGCAACAAAAACCTCTACGTGGTCGATGCCTTCTGTGGCGCCAACAAAGACACACGCATGGCCGTCCGCTTCATCGTGGAGGTGGCTTGGCAAGCACACTTCGTATCGAACATGTTCATCAAACCGACCGCCGAAGAGTTGGAACATTTCGAGCCTAACTTCGTCATCTACAACGCCTCGAAAGCGAAAGTAGAAAACTACAAAGAACTCGGCCTCAACTCCGAAACCTGCGTAGCGTTCAACGTAACGTCGCGCGAGCAAGTCATCATCAACACATGGTACGGCGGCGAAATGAAGAAAGGCATGTTCTCGATGATGAACTACTACCTGCCGCTGAAAGGCATCGCCTCGATGCACTGCTCGGCCAACTGCGACATGGAAGGCAAAAACACCGCCATCTTCTTCGGACTCTCTGGCACAGGCAAAACCACCCTTTCGACCGACCCGAAACGCCGCCTCATCGGCGACGACGAACACGGCTGGGACGACAACGGCGTGTTCAACTTCGAAGGCGGCTGCTACGCCAAAGTCATCAACCTCGACAAAGAGAGCGAACCCGACATCTACAACGCCATCAAACGCGATGCGCTGCTCGAAAACGTTACCGTCGATAAGAACGGCAAAATCGACTTCACCGACAAGAGCGTTACCGAAAACACGCGCGTTTCGTACCCGATAAACCACATCAAAAACATTCAACCTGGTTCGTCGGCACCGGCTGCCAAACAGGTTATCTTCCTGAGCGCAGACGCATTCGGTGTGCTGCCGCCCGTTTCTATTCTCACGCCCGAACAGACGAAATACTATTTCTTGAGCGGATTCACCGCTAAATTGGCTGGCACAGAACGCGGTATCACCGAACCGACACCGACTTTCTCGGCTTGCTTCGGACAGGCGTTCCTCGAACTGCACCCGACGAAATACGCCGAAGAATTGGTGAAGAAGATGGAAAAATCTGGCGCAAAAGCCTATTTGGTAAACACGGGCTGGAACGGCACAGGCAAACGTATCTCCATCAAAGATACGCGCGGCATCATCGACGCTATCTTGAGCGGTGCCATCAACACGGCTCCTACGAAGACCATTCCGCACTTCAACTTCGAAGTACCGACGGCGCTGCCCGGCGTTGATCCGAAAATCCTCGACCCGCGCGACACCTACAAATGCTCGACCGAATGGGAAGAGAAAGCCCACGATTTGGCTTCGCGCTTCATCAAAAACTTTGCCAAATACGAAGGCAACGCCGCTGGCAAGGCTTTGGTGGCCGCTGGCCCATCGCTCGATGGCGCAAAATAAGCCCGAAAAAGTGTTACAAACCATAACTCGAAAAGAGGTGAGCAACGCAATGGCGCGTTGCTCACTTTTTTTGTGGCCAAACGAGCGCAAAAAACCGCTATCTTTGCAGCCGAAACGAACACAAAATGGCTGAAACACCGAAACCCGAACTCCGCATCGTCGTGGGCGAACGCTACGACCCGTACCTGAATTTGGCTGTCGAAAGTCGGCTGCTCGACTGCTACACGCCCAATACGATAACGCTTTTTTTGTGGCAAAACGAGCGCACCGTGGTGATTGGAGCCAACCAAAATCCCTATGCGGAGTGCGATGTGCATGCGCTCGTGGCCGATGGCGGCCGATTGGCGCGGCGGCGCACTGGTGGCGGTGCCGTCTATCACGATTTGGGCAATCTGAATTTCTCGTTTGTGGCCGACAAACGGCTCTACGATGTCGGGCGGCAGATGCGCGTCATTCAGGAGGCGTTGCGCCACTTTGGGCTCGACACCGAAGTGTCGGGGCGCAACGACATCACGTTTGAAGGGCGCAAATTTTCGGGCAATGCGTTCGGACAAACCAAACAACAAGCACTGCACCATGGCACGTTACTCATCGCGACCGACGGCGAGCGCATCGCACGCTATCTGAAGGTGAATCGGGCAAAACTGCAGAAACATGGCGTGCAGTCGGTGGCAAGTCGTGTTGTCAATCTGTCGGAAGTGGCGGCCATTACGGTCGAAAACATCGTTCCGCCGCTTGTCGATGCGTTCCAAAACGTCTATCAGGCTCAAGCGCGCCGTGTGGCGTTCGACACGCTCTGCGATGCTGCTGCGCAAGCCGTCGGCGACCGTTTTCGGAGCGACGACTATCTGTACGGCCGTTGGCGCGATTTTCGGGCTACACGAAGTGCGCAGTTTGCGTGGGGCAGCGTCGATATCGATTTGCGCATCGACGAGGCGCAAGGCATCATTCGCGAAGCCACGGTGGCGTCGGATAGTTTGCTGCCCGAAGCGATTGCCGAAGCCGAAAACCTTTTGAAAAACGCCTCCACGACGGTCGCACCCGCCATTCCGCACGGCTACAACTGCGGCATCATTGCCGACATTTTGCACCTGATTTACTGACGGCCAGCCGCCATGCGCCTTCGGTTTTTATCGCATAGAACGCGCACCCTGCGGCTTGGCACATCTCTCTGAATTTCGAGGCGTTGCGCTCGTAGACTTCGCCCGAAGTGATGAGCGTTTGCGGTTGCACAAAATCGAAGAAATCGTCGGCAGGATAGACCGCCCGCCCGACAATGAGATAATCGACGACCAGCGGTTCGGGGGCTGTTTTGTAGCGGAAATAGTTTTGGTCGAGCACCAGCACACGCTTGCCATCGAACGTGAACGCGCGGCTTGCCAACGTGCTGTCGCTCACAAAATGTGGCGGCGCAGCGGCAATTTTTTCCCAATGGTCGCCCGCCAAACGCGGATAGAGTGTCGTGTCGGTAGCGACAACCAGATTTTCGCCTTGCGTTATGCGGTTGACAAACAGCGATTTAGAATGGTTGAACGCAATCAGTTCGTCGGTGGTGAGTGCTTGGTAGCGATGCCACGTCTGCAACGCGAAAAAGGCCAAAATGGTTATCAAGGTCAGACTTAAATTCCTGAAAGTGAGCCGATAGCAGCAAAATCCGCCAGCAATTATCGCCAGATAGAGCAGCAGCAACTGCCAATTGTCGATCCAAACGATGGAGAGCGCGTGCGGCAAATTTTCGATGCAGGCAATGAGAAAATACATCGCCTTCAACACCCAATTGAGCAGCCACGCCACTGCCGCTCCGACAAACGGAATCCACGATGTGGCGAAGAGCAATACTGCGCCGTAGAGAATAACCGATGCCGCCGGAATCACCACAAAATTGCTCAGCAAGAAGTAGTTCGGAAACTGGTGAAAATAGTAAATCGAAAACGGCGCAGTGCCTATTTGCGCCGCCAATGACACCGCCGTCAGTTCCCACGCCCAGCGCAGAAAACGGTTTTTGACGGTCAGTAAGCCCACAATTTTCGGCTGAAAATAGACGATGGCCACCACGGCACTGTAACTCAATTCGAAGCCGACATCGAACAGGAGCGTCGGTTTGTAGAGCAGCAGCAGGAATGCCGACAAAAATATGGTGTTGAATGTTTGCGATTTGCGCCCGATGATGCCAGCCAGTGCCATGCACGAAAACATGATGGTGGCGCGCAGCACCGACGGCGACAAGCCCGTAACGAAGGCGTAGAACCACAGAAAAAGTATGATGAGTGCCGATTTCAGCCGTTCGTTGCGCCGCGAATTGCGCAGCACCAGCGACAAAATCATGCTAAACACCGCATAGATGATGCCCACGTGCAGACCGCTCACCGCCAACACATGCATGGCTCCCGTGGTGCTGAAACTTTCGCGCAGTTCGGGTGTGAGCGCATCTTTGTAACCAAGTGTCAAGGCGGCCAACATGCCAAATTCGTCGCCTGTCAGCCCCATGCGCCGATAGATGTCGAGCAGGTAAGCGCGGCAGTCGTCGGCAAAGTCGATGAGCGAAAAACCGTTTTTCGCGCCGATTATCTGCCACGCATCGGTAGCCACATAGCCGCTTCCGCCGATGCCTTGATGCCGCAAGTAGAGTCCGTAGTCGAACTCTTCGGGATTGCCCGTGGTGCTTGGCTCGGCAATGCTGCTCGACACCAGCAGCCGCATGCCGCGTTGCAGGGCGGTGGCGCTCGAATCCTTGGCGATGTAGAGTATCACGTTTTTGGCGGTGGCGCGCATGCCTACGCTGTCGGTGCGGCTGCGTGTCTGTGCGTGAAACATCACGCTGCGCTCTTTCACTATCGGACTCGAAGTCAGTTCCACCTCGTAGATGGCGGCCTCCGATGGGAAATCGAGCCGTGTCTTTTCTTCGAAATTGTGCTGCACGAAAAGCCCCAACGCCATCAGCGTGCCAAACAGGCCGAGCCCGAAAAGTCCGCGCAGTTTGTAGTTTGTGGCCGTGTCGCCAACGGTCGATGCCACCACTATCAGCCCAATGCCGACGAGGCACAACGCCAGCGTCGCCCACGCATTGTAACCGACAAATTCGCCTACGACGATTCCCGTGGCGAGAAACGTGAATAGGCGCAAAAAGGGTGTTTTGGCCAAAAAATTCAAAACGCCGTGTTATGGTTGGTTGGTGTCTGTCGAAGCCAAATCGTCGGCGGCAGTGAGCGGTTTTTCGCCCTTGCGCAGATAATAGACCACGCCGCATTTTTCGCAGTTTTTCTGGCGTGTGTAGGGCGGCAGGGGAGCATAGGCCTTCTCTACCGAATCCCAAATCTCGCGAATGAGTTGGTCTACCTTGATGCGCATCTCCATCACATCTTCGAGCGTGCGTGTCGTGCTGCTTTGGTGCACTTTTTGGCTGTTTTTGTACTCCCGAAAAATGTCGTAATGCACTTTCACCTTGGCAATCGACGGGTTTTGCAGCGGTGCGCCGCCGTTGCGCATGCGCTCGTTTTCGCCTTCGATGATGTTGCGCCCCCAATCGGTGATGGCCTGCTCGTTGTTCAGGTCGGGCAGGGTGAAATTTTCGGGTTCCAACTTGTAGAAACGCTTGTGGTCTTTCTTTATCTCGCCGCGAATGACCGCCAAATTCAGCACCTGAATGAAATGCGAAATGTAGAGTCGCGCATTTTTCACGATGTGCTGGTACTTTTTGTTGGCCGACACTTGATTCTCGAATGTCTGGTTGTAGAGTTGCACTAGATTGAGAAACAGCGGATAATTGACACGCACATCGTTCAGCAGTTTGTACGACACAGGCAGTTCGCCCGTAGCAAACAGGTCGATGTCGATGATGTGTTCCAATGCGCGCAACCGCGCTTGGTCGGTGTTTGGTAAACGTCGGTATGGCATAGTTTTATTGGGTTAATTTAGGGCTCCTCTTACTCTTATCCCCCAAGGGGAGGCTGTTTTTACTTCAATTAAGAATTAAGAATGAATAATTTTTTCGGTAAGCGAGAACAGAGTCAAACTTGTTTGAACTCTGCCGAGCGTAGAAAAAATGCGTGCAGCGAATTAAGAATTGTTCGCGCCAAAATTGTCTTTGCTCTTTGTCCTTTGATCTAATTATCTTGCGACTTGCTACTTGTGTCTTGCTACTAAAATTATCAATTAAAAACACTCCTCATTCCTCATTCCTCATTCCTCATTCCTCATTCCTCACTGCTAACTATCAGTGGTTTCTTCCCATCAGTTTGGCGGCGATGTCGACAAAGGGTTGTAGGCTGTTTTGGGCGGCGGAAATCTGTTGCAGGGCTGCGAGTGCCTGTTGATAACGTGCATTTATCTGCTCTTCGCAAGCATCGCGCACGCCAAGTTGTTGATAACTTGCTGTGATTTTCGCAATTTTTTCGTCGTCGGGCAGGCGATGGTCGGCGAGTGTCCGTTTGATTTCGGCGCGCTGTTTTTCGTCGGCGCGTTGCAACGCCGTGATGAGCAGAAACGTTTTTTTGCCGCAGAGAATGTCGCCTCCAATGCGCTTTCCGAAGGTTTTTTCGTTGCCAAACGTGTCCAGATAGTCGTCGCGCAATTGGAAAGCAATGCCGATTTCGATGCCGAAATTGTAGAGATTTTGCGCATCGGTTTCGGTGGCTCCGCCGACGATGGCTCCTATTTTGAGTGCGGCGGCCAGCAGCACGGCCGTTTTTAGGCGAATCATCTCGAAATAGTTGTCGATAGATGCCTCTTCGCACCGCTCGAAATTGACGTCATATTGCTGACCCTCACACACTTGCAGTGCCGTGGCGGTAAAAATTGGCAGCACCGCTAGCAGTTTGTCGCTGGGCAGTTGTTGCAGAAATTCGTACGCTTTTATTAGCATGGCATCGCCGCTGAGAATGGCCGTGTTTGTGTCCCATTTGCGGTGTACGGTGGGGCGGCCGCGGCGCATGTCGGCGCAGTCCATCACGTCGTCGTGCAGCAGTGTGAAATTGTGGAAAACCTCGATGGATAGGGCTGCTGGCAACGCCTCGGCGCGTGTGCCGCCAAAGAGTTCGCACGCCATGAGTGCGAGCACGGGACGAATGCGTTTGCCGCCGCTTTCGAGCGCATAGCCTATGGGTTGGTACAATTCTTCGGGCGCAATGTTCCAATTGATGCGCTTCAGTTGTTGTTCGATGTAGTTATGCACGACGGTCTGACTTTTAATTGGTTACGGCTGCGAATATAGGCATTTTTTTTTACATTATCCCCATTCGCGCAAATTTTTATGATTTTTTAACATTTTTTGCAAAAAAATGGGCAAAAGGAGCAGGTGATGGCGGAAATTTTGTGCCAAACGTTGCTCGGATTGCAGGAGAAAACAGGCGCAGTGATTGGTTAATTTCGGGTGGCGGTACGCGTTCTATCGCGGCAAAATCGAGAGCGCAACAGCGTAGAGATGTCGCATTGCGACATCTCTTTTTGCGGAACTGCATTTCCTCGATTTTACAGATGTTCGAGCGCGGGTGGCAGGCTGAACGACACGTGTTCGAAATCGAGCGAGCGCGGTGCGCCCTTGCGTTTGCCTGCGGGCAGATAGTGCGCGGCTTTGTCGCCGAGGCGCGTTCTGAAGGCTTGGTTGATGAGGCTCATCTGGCGGTCGAGGTTCTTTTTCGAGAAATCGGTGAGGTCGGCGATGGTCTGGTCGATGTCGGCGGCAGTGCGTTTGGGCTGCAGCAGTCGGTAGATGCGGCGGAGTTCGTCGGCCATGGCGGGTTCGGCTATCTGCTTGCGGTAGAATCCGTGGCGGTGGCGCATGTAGAGTATGTAGATGGCTTTGGCTAGCGGCGGCAGCGCAATGTGCACGTTGTAGAAGGGCAGTTCTATGTCGAATCGCCGTGTTACGTGCAGCGCGCCGAAGCCATCGCTGTTCAGCAGGTCGATGTAGCGCACGATGTCGTCCAGAAACACAATTTTCACATGTTCTTCGGCTTGGGCGCGTTCTATCTGTTGCACGATGTCGTGCGCCAACTGCAGATTGATTTGGCGCGCGTGTTCGTCGGCCATCACTTCGCTGATGCCGTGCATGGGCGGCTGGAACGTAATCAGGCAGAGCATGTCCCAATGTGGGTCGGCGGTGGGCGGTGTGGGTGTGCGTAAGTCGGCGTGCATCTCTCGGTTGTTTGTGCAAATGTACGCCATTTTCTCCAAACGACGGCCGTTTGTAACCATAAAGTGGCTTTTTCTGTAACCATAAATCGGCTGTTTTGTGCGTTTCGGCCGCGCCGAATCTTTAATTTTGCAAAACAAATTATTGAAAATGTATGGGCTTAATGGATAATTATACGGGCATTGGCATGTCGCCGCGACCGCAGTGGCAGCACCAGTTTGTGCTTGGCGATTTGCTGGTTAACCTGAAAAACGAACTTCCGCGTCGGTTTTTCGACGTGGCATCGGAAGCGACACTCACCGACGATTGGAACGACAATGCTCCCGATTTAGTCGTGTTCGACAAACGGATAGAGCGACCGGTGTTGCTGGTGGAGATTACCACGCACCGCGAATTGAAGCGGATTCGGCGCAAGTGCGAAAAACTGATACCGCGCTTCCCGACGATGGAGTATTGGGTGTTCGACTACGAAGCCGAGCAGTTGTGGCTGGTCGATATGGACGAGCGTCGTTGGCGGCTGGACTATGGAACGGCCTTTTCCCGCTATTTACAACGCCCGATGGTGGACTATTTTTACTACGAATAAACATTTGCACCGAAAAATTTGGTGGAGCGAAACAAAAGATGTACCTTTGTCTGCAGAAAGTGCAACGATTGCCCTCCTCCATGTAAAAATGGGGGGGGGTAATTCGTTGATAGTCAGATAGTTAATAGTGAGTAGTTAGTAGTGAGTAGTGAGAAGTGAGGAATGAGGAGTTAGCGGCGTTGTTGGGCGCGAACCTGTCCCCTTTTCAAGGGGACGAGAAAAACGACAGTTTTTCGGGTGGGGTTCGATGCTAATTAACAATAAATAATGAACAATGAATAATAATTTTCAAATTCGATGATTCAATAAGTCAATAAGTTATTAAGTCAATAAATTATTGAATGCGATTCTGTCCCTCTGCCGAGCGCAGCGAGGATAGGGGGACGAGGAGCGCAGCGACGGAGGGGGTTAAACTCTAATTAAGAATGAATAATTAAGAATGAATAATTAAGCGGCGTTGTTGGGTGCGAACCTGTCCCCTTTTCAAGGGGACGAGCGAAGCGGAGGGGTTGAATTTAATTAACAATTAAGAATTAAGAATGAATAATTAAGAATATCCAACTCGACAAATAACCAAATCAACAAATCCACAAATTTCCAAATCATTAAATAACCAAAATCAAAAAAAACAACTATGAAAAAATCATTAGCCCTATTCTGTTTTGTGGCGTTTTGTGCGGCACTGTCGGCGCAGGACATTCTTGTTACTGCCAAGGCCGAGCGCATCGAGGCATTGATTACCGAGGTGTCGCCCACCGAAATTCGCTACAAAAAGTGGAACTACCAAGACGGTCCCACGTTTGTGATGAGCGTGAACGACCTGAGCGCCGTCATCTTCAAAAACGGCGAGGTGCAGGTGTTCAACAAGAAAACGGCTGCTGCAACGACGACGAAACAAACCACAGCACAAACGACGACGGCGAATAACCAAGAAGCAACACCAACCACAGCATCAACCCCCGCTAAGAAAAACGTCTTTAACGCGTCCGTCTCGGACGAATCGTTGGGCTATATCTATCGCGACGATGGGGAATTTGTATACCAAGGACGTTACATATCGGAAAAAGAGTATGCGCGCATATTGGAGAAAAATTGTCCTGTGGCATACCAAAAGTACAAAAAAGCCAATCGTTGTGCCATTGCAGGTAGTGTTTTTACGGGTATTGGTTGCGGCTGTCTGATAGGAGGTATTTGTACGTCGTTTGTTTCGGCCAAAGAAGCCACGATTGCGCTGTGTTCCGTTAGCGTAGTTACCTTATCGGCCTCTCTGCCTTTGCTTATCGTCGGCATTAAAAACGAGCGTAAATCCATCGACACATACAACGAAAACTGCGCTTCCAAATTGGCATTGAGCGTGAATTTGAATCCAACAGGAGTAGGTCTTGCCTTGAATTTCTAAATTTTTAACCATAAAAAAATGCACTTATGAAGAAAATTATCTTTTGCGTTGTGCTGGTTGCTTGTTGTGCGGCTTGCAAAGAAGACCCCGATTCGACGTATTATTGGAAAAGTAATCCGTCGACTCCAAGCACTCCAAGCACTCCGAGTACTACAACCGTTGTCCCAACGGCAAATTTTTCGGTAAAAGTTCAACAACCTTTAACGGTTGTCGTTACCGACAAATCCGAAAATGCGACTTATTATAGTTGGGATTTTGGCGATGGAAATACATCGACACAGAAAAATCCGACCCACAAGTACAATGGAATCGGCGTGTACAAAATTACTTTGACGGTAACCAGTAAAACGGGCAATAAGTCTTCTGTCTCAAAAAATGTAACAGTAGAGGCTCCAACAAAATGTTATTTTTCTGGCGTAACATATAAAAAATTGTCGGTAAACAATAAGTATATTAAGTTTAAGTTAATAGACGATGATATATTTACAACAACATGGGCAAATTCTGTTTACAAACTGATATCGACAGCAAATTTACCCTATCAATTTACATTGTCGAGCCCTATATTGATGGATGGGCTTGCTGATGATGATTGGTATAAGATAAATGTGTATTACAGCGATAGTAATTCTGGGAATGGCACTTTACTCGCTAGTTTTCTGTTTTACACGAGTACACTATTAAGCAAGTATCCGACCGAATTGACATGGCCGGCAGTCGATGGAAATCAAATAAATTGCCAATTTATTTGGAAATAAAGCCTGACAATTTTATAAAGTGCGCACGTATATGTAGCACTTCCATTTACAGAAAAATGCACTCTTTTTGAGTGCATTTTTTTGCGGCTTGGCTTCGCACGGCGTTCTAAGTCGAGTGCATGCCCGATAATGCCGACAATCGCTTTTTTATCTCTCTGATTTTCAGTAAGATAAAAAATAATTTTGAAAAATCGGTACTTTGTTGGTACACAGTAGTGTAAAATGTCGTACCTTTGCGGCGGTGTGCAAGTCAAAATAGTTTTTCGCACCATGTTTTTTTGTACCTTTGCCCTTGTATGACAGACCACAAAGTACGGCGATGATACAACTCGAAAATATCCACAAGACCTACAATCTCGGCACGCCCAACGCGCTGCATGTGCTGAAAGGCATCACGCTCGATGTGGCCGATGGCGAATTTGTCTCCATCATGGGCGCGTCGGGTTCGGGCAAATCGACACTGCTCAACATTGTCGGGCTGCTCGACAACTACGACGAGGGCGCATACCGCCTCGACGGGCAACTCATCAAGAATTTGAGCGAGACGGAGGCTGCTCGCGTGCGCAACCAGAAGATTGGATTTGTATTCCAATCGTTCAACCTCATCAGTTACAAGACGGCGTTGGAAAACGTGGCCTTGCCGCTCTACTACCGTGGCGTGAGCCGCAAACGGCGCAACGTGCTGGCCATGGAATACCTCGACAAGATGGGGCTGAAAGAGTGGGCTAGCCACCTGCCCAACGAACTTTCGGGCGGTCAGAAACAGCGCGTGGCCATAGCGCGCGCCATCGTAGCCAAGCCGAGCCTGATACTGGCCGACGAACCCACAGGCGCACTCGATAGTGCCACGTCGCAGGAGGTGATGAACATTCTGCGCCAAGTGAACGCCGACGAACACGTTACGATGGTCATCGTAACGCACGCCATCGAGGTGGCCGAGCAGACGCAACGCATCATTCGTTTCAAAGACGGTGTGATAGAGGGCGACCGATGAAAGACCTGTTCGACGAAATATGGCTCACCATGCGCTCCAACACGCTGCGGACGTGCCTCACGGGATTTTCCATCGCATGGGGCATCTTCATGCTCATCATTCTGCTGGGCGCGGGCAACGGTCTGCAAAACGGCATGCGGCAGGGCTTCAGCTACATGGCGAAAAACTCCTATTCGCTGTGGCCGAGTTACACATCGAAGCCTTACGGCGGCATGCAAAAGGGGCGGCGGCTCTATTTCACCCAAGCCGACATCGATTTTCTGAAGCACAACGTGCCAAATTATGTCGAATTTTCGGCCATCTACGACAAGTGGAACGCCACCATAACCTACGGTCAAGAGTCGGCATCGACCTCGATGAGCGGCGTAGAGCCGGGGTTCGAAAAACTGCGTATGCTCGAGATTAAGAGCGGGCGTTTTCTCAATACCGTCGACGAACGCGACAGGCGCAAATCGGTAGTGATACACACCAAAACCGCCCAAGCACTATTCCGCGATGACGAAGCCGTGGGAAAGTATGTGATGGTGGAAAAAGTGCCGTTTTGCGTCGTCGGCACCTACGAAAATGCGGGCGGAGGCGGCAGTCGCCAACCCGAATTCTACATTCCGTATGCCACGGCGCAAGCCATATTCAATGCATCGGGGCGCATCTACGATGTGTCGTTCACGGTCGAAGGCATCGAAACGAAAGAGGCGAACGAGCAATACAACCAAAACCTGCGTCGCTTGTTGGCGCAGCGTTTGCACTTCGACCCCACCGACCAAAACGCTGTGTGGATAGCCGACCGCATGAAAAATTACATGCAGACACAAACCATATTCGGTGCCATCGCACTGTTTGTGTGGATTATCGGCATCGGCACGCTGGTGGCCGGCATCGTGGGTGTGAGCAATATCATGCTGATAACGGTGAAAGAGCGCACGCACGAATTTGGTATTCGCAAGGCGTTGGGCGCATCGCCCGCCTCGATTTTGCGGCAAGTAGTGGTCGAGTCGCTCACAATAACCGCCGTCTTCGGGTTTCTCGGCATGATGCTGGGCATACTCACCACCGAAGGCGTGGCCAAAGTGCTGGAAATGAATCAACAAAACTCCAACAATATGACCATTTTCGTCAATCCGACGGTCGATCTTTCCATCGTCGTGGCGGCCACTTCCATTTTGGTGTTGGCGGGCGTATTGGCTGGTTATGTGCCTGCACGGCGTGCCGTCGGCATCAAACCGATAGAGGCGTTGCAGTATAAATGAGAGGCGTGGAACGATGTTCGATTTAGACTTTTGGCACGAGATTCGGCAGACGATTATGCGCAATAAATCGCGCAGCCTGCTCACGGCGTTCGGCGTCTTTTGGGGCATGTTCATGCTCACCGTGATGGCCGGCATGGGCGTTGGTGCGCGTAACGGCATAAGCAACGGCACCGACCAAATAGAATCGAATTCGGTGTTCATGTGGGCAGACAAAACGTCGGAACCCTACAAAGGCTTTCAGCGCGGCCGCTCTTGGACGATAAGTGTCAACGATTACGAGGCTGTGCGGCAACAGTTTGCGCCACGCATCAAATACATCAGCGGCGTTGTGTGGGGCGACAACCGTGGCGATAAAAACGTGGTGCGCGGCGAGCGGTCGGGTTCCTTCTCGGTGATGGGATTCGCTGCCGACTACGACAAAATAGAGCCAGTGCGCATACTGCAAGGGCGTTTCATCAACGAGATGGACGTGCGCGACCACCGCAAAGTGTGTGTCGTGGGCAAACGCGTGCTGAACGACCTTTTTGCGCCAGGCGAACAGCCCATCGGCGAACTCGTCAGAGTGAATGGCGTGTACTACACCGTGGTGGGCGTGGTCGAATCTGTATCAGACCGCATACAACTTTTCGGCAACAGGGACGAAATGATCAATCTGCCGATAACCACGCTGCAACTGGCGCAAAACATGGTGAACGAGATTCATTGCCTTGCCATTGCGGCACCCCCTTCGGAAAATATCGAAACGCTCGAAGAGGACGTGAAACAGTTTCTGAAACAGCGCAACAACATCTCGCCCACCGACGAACAAGCCCTCACTTCGTTCAATCTGCGCAAGATTTTCCAACTATTCGAAGGGCTGACGCTCGGTATCAATGTGCTGATATGGATTGTGGGACTTGGCACACTTCTTGCGGGAGTGGTTGGCGTGAGCAACATCATGCTGGTAACGGTGCGCGAACGTACGCAGGAAATTGGCGTTCGGCGTGCGCTGGGCGCGTCGCCGTCGACCATCATCAAACAGATAATGTGCGAAGGACTTGTGCTGACGGCTGCCGCCGGACTGCTCGGTCTGCTTGCTGGCGTGGGGCTGCTGGCGTTGGTGTCGTCGTTGCTGACTGGCGCCAGCGATGTGCAAGAGTTGCTGCTCGACCCGCAAATCTCGTTCGACGTGGCGTTGGCGGCGTTGGGCATCATCGTGTTGGCGGGCTTGCTTGCAGGCTGGCTACCGTCGAAACGCGCTTTGCAGATAAAAGCCATCGATGCCCTGCGCGACGAATAAAACCAAACAACAATTTTCCGAAAGATGAATAACGCAAAAAAAAGCATAAAAACACTACTTGTGGTGGCTCTGTGCTGGGCAACGTTGCCAGCCTACGCCCTCACCAAACCCGAAGCCGACTCGCTGCGCCACGAGGTGCGCCTAGGCTGGGGCGATATGCTTTTCGAAACGGCTATGTGGCACAGCACGCTCCACACCGACGACTATCGCTACACTGGGCATCTGTTTGCCGAATACCAATACCACCCCAAGTCGTGGCTCTCGGTGGGCATGATAGCCGACTACGAACAGGTGTTGTGGCGGCAATTGGACGACAATTCGCAGCACACGTTCTACAACATCGGGCTGCTGCCGACGGTGCGTTTTACCTACTATTTCCACGAATATGTCAATCTCTACTCGGCACTGTTTGTCGGCCTGAACGTGAACGGCGGCAGCGACCGCGACTTCCGCAATAGGCTTGTGGCGTGTGCGCCCGCCTTTGGAATTACCGCCTTAGGCCTGAGCGTGGGCAAGGAACATTGGTTTGGTGCTGTGGAAATTGGCGGACTGAACGCTCTTGTGAGCAAAGACGAAATATACATGTTGGGCTCGCGGCTCTTTACGGCATCGGTGGGCTATCGTTTTTGAAAAAAATCAGAAGAAATCAGAAAAAATGAACAAATCAGTTGCAAATATAGCGTTGTTGGCTCTGTTGTTGGTCGCCGCGGGCTGCAAGCACGACATACCCGAATACATCAATTTCAGCAATTACGAAAATCTGGGGCGCACCTTCGTTCCGATGAGCGAAACCACCAGCGACATCATGGACGAAGCCCCGTGGGACGACATCGAGGAGCAGGTCGAATTCGACGACAACGGCGATATCATTGCGCCACAGCAAGCCCCGATGACGCGCGCCACATCGATAACGCAAACCGACCTCTTCCGCGAACTGATTTCGACCTTCAACGCACGCAAGGTGCATCAGGTGGCGGGCGTGTACGAAAGCACCGACCTGCACGGCAATCCGATTCGTGTGTCGGGCAAATTCTTCTACCCCAAAAACGAGCCGATGAAAAACCTGATTATAGTGTCGCACTACACCATCGGAGCCAACCGCGAAGCACCATCGGAAACCTTCAGCTTCGAAGCCATGTTTGCCGCGCTGGGCTACGGCGTGGTCATGGCCGACTACATCGGGTTTGGCGTTACGGCCGACAGCATTCACCCCTATTTGCAGTCCGAAACCACGGCGCGCAATGTGATAGATATGGCGTTGGCCGTGCGGCCGTTTATCGCTGCTCGTGGCCTGAAAGTGGAGTCGGACGAAATCATCTTGCTCGGCTATTCGCAGGGCGGTGCCACCACACTGCACGTGCAGCGGCTGCTCGAAACTTTTCCGGAATACGATGGGCTTTTCAAAATCAAGAAAAATTACGCCGGCGCAGGCCCGTACGACATAGCGCGCACCTACGACTACTGCGTGAAACAGGACAAAACGGGCATTCCGTGCGCCATTCCAATGATTATTCAGGGCATGAGCGTGGGCATGGACAAACCGCTCGACATGGCGTATTTCTTCAAAGACCCGCTGCTGTCGCACTACGACGAATGGATCAACTCGAAAAAATACACCGTAAACCAGATGTCGACACTCATCGGCGTGAACCGCTTGAGCAAAATTCTGACCGAAAACGGCATCGATCGCACCAAAAACGAGACGGCGCGCTTCTATCGCGAATTGATTCAAAACAGCATTCCGCGCACCTATATTCCCAAGGCGCCGCTCTACATGTTCCACTCGGAGGATGACCAGACTGTGCCGTTTGTTAATTCGCAGGTGATGCAGCGGCAGTTCCGCGAAAAAGCACCGCAGGTGGAGTACGATTTCGGACATTACGGCAACCACATGAAGGGAGCCATCAAATTTCTGCAAAAAGTTGGTAAGGAGCTGAAGAAATGAAGACAAAACTACTGAAACTGACCGGTTTGATGGCGGCCGTGTTGATGCTGCTGCCGTCGTGCAAAAAAGAGACGGTAACGAGCAGTACCTTCGATATGTCGGTGAGCAAAATTCAGTCGTCGGCGGTGTGGATCGATGTGATACCCGAAAACAACGACTTTTACTACCGCGTGGGCATCGTGTCGGCGGCCGATTACGCCAAGTATGAGTCCGATGCCAACTTTATCGACAACGATTACGCCGAAATGCTCAAACTGTACGACACGATATGCGAACTTTTGGGGCGCGACAATGTGTCGTCGCTCGAAGAGACGCTCTTCGAAGTCGGTGCCATCGACGGACAACGCCGAATGCTGCAGCCCGAAACCGACTACTACCTGTTCGCTTATCGGCTCAATAGCAAAAAGAAACCGATAAGAACGCTCGTCAAACTGCCGTTCAAAACGGTGGCGAAACCTGTTTCCGACATCACTTTTGCACTCACCGCCCAAGGGACGGAACTGATGGTAACGCCATCGAACAACGACACCTACTTCTGGGATTTCGAACTGAAACAGACCGTCGACGACGACTATTTCGGCTCCATCTATTATTGTTTCAGCGATATCATCGACAATTACTACACATACGATTTCATCGACAATCTGCTCTCGCAAGGCAACGATACCACCGATTGGGCGTACTTCTATTCGCTGTCGGAGGGCGACACACTGCAGGTGGCGTGCGTAGGTTACGCTGGCGAACCATCGTCGGAATACGCATTTTTCGAAGTAATCTACCGAGGCGACGACCAAACCGCCGATGTGCGCCCGATAAACGACCCGCTGTACGACGAGATGTTGGATTCGACGGACACCGCGCAGGCATCGGCACGCCAACACGCCATCGAACGGTGCATCGCCCGACAATGTAAAACCCATAAAAAAACGAAATAGATATGAAAAAAGCCATCAGAATTGTAGCACTTGCGCTGTTGGGCGTGGCCGTGGTCGGCATGTTTGTGTTTTTGTGGCAAAAATCGCGCCCCAAGACCGTAACCTACGACATCGTAACGCCATCGCTGCAAAACATCGCAAAAATGAGCGTGGCCACAGGTCAAATCGAACCGCGCAACGAGGTCGCCATCAAGCCGCAAATATCGGGCATCATCTCCGAAATCTACAAAGAGGCTGGGCAAAAAGTGGCCGTGGGCGAAATCATCGCGCTGGTCAAAGTCATTCCCGAAATGAGCCAACTGAATAGTGCCGAAAGCCGCATCAGTGTGGCAAAAATCGATTTGGAACGCATCGAAGAACAGTACACGCGCGACAAAGACCTATACAACAAAAAGGTGATTGCCCGCGAAGAGTACGAAACGAGCCGCGCCAACTATCTGAAAGCCAAAGAAGAATTGCAAAACGCCACGGACAACTACGAAATCATACGCGACGGCATCGCACGCCGCTCGGGCGCGTACAGCAACACGCAAATTCGCTCCACCATCGCTGGCACCATTCTCGATATCCCCGTGAAAGTGGGCAACTCCGTCATTCAGTCGAACAACTTCAACGACGGCACCACCATCGCCACCATTGCCGACCTTGGCGACATGATTTTCAAAGGCAAAATAGACGAAACCGAAGTCGGTCGCATACGCGAAGGCATGCCCATCGTGCTGAAAATAGGCGCGCTGCAAGGGCAAACGTTCGATGCTACGCTCGAATACATCTCGCCCAAAGGCACCGAAGAGAGTGGCGCAGTGATGTTCGAGATGAAAGCCGCCGCGCGCATTCCCGACACCGTGCTGGTGCGCTCGGGCTACAGTGCCAACGCTGAAATCATTCTCGACAAACGCGACAGCGTGCTGGCTATTCCCGAAAGTTCGGTGGTGTTCGAAAACGACTCGTCGTTTGTCTATGTGCTGAAAAATAGCGATGGCGACGAACAACAATTCGAGCGCCAACCAATAACCGTGGGGCTTTCCGACGGATTGAACGTGGAAATTGTGGCTGGACTTGCCGATTCTACACAGGTGCGCGGCCTGCAACATGTCGACGACTAATTTTTTCGCTGCGCTATGAAACAACTCGTTATTTTCATCGGATTGATGGCCGCCGCCACCACGGCACAGGCGCAAGAGGCGTGGTCGTTGCAACAGTGTGTCGATTATGCGGTCGAAAACAACATTTCGGTCAAACAGACGGCCTTGCAGCGCGACTACCAAGAACTGTCGCTCAAGACGGCGCGTCTCGGCTTCTTGCCCGATTTGAACGCTGGCGTAGGGCAGGATTTCTCGTTCGGGCGCGCCACCGGCAAGGACAATGTAACCGTCGATCAGTCGATGAGCAACACCACATTCCGCCTCTCGACATCGATGCCCATCTTCACGGGTTTGCGCATCACCAACCAAATAAAAGCCGATAAACTCGACCTGCAGGCCGCTACCGCCGACCTGAGCAAAGCCCAAGAAAATCTGACGTTGGAGATTGCTGGATTGTATCTGAACGTGCTCTACAACAAGGAGTTGCTCGCCATCGCCGACGACCAAATTGCCATCAGCGAGGCGCAAGTGAAAAACACCGAATCGCTGGTGGCCGCTGGCAAAAAGTCCGAATCGGAACTCTACGAAAACAGAGCGCAGTTGGCCGTCGATAGGCAGACGCGCACCGAAGCCGCCAACGCCCTGCAATTGGCGCTTTTGAACCTGTGCCAAGCCATCAACTACACCGATGTGGCGGCGTTCGACGTGGCCGATGTCGATGTGGAACGCCTGTTGGCTACCGAACTCGACCGCTTGGTTTCGCCCGACGATGCCTACCGCTATTCGCTCGACAACCGGCCGGCCATTCGCGCCTCCGAAGCACGCATCGAGAGCAGCCGCGCCTCGGTGAAGGTGGCACAAGCCGCCTACTATCCGCACCTCAGCCTGAATGCAGGCTACAACACGGGCTACTACCATCTGTTCGATGGCGAAAATATCGGCTTCGGCACGCAACTCAACAACAACAGCAGCGAGTACATCAGTCTGTCGCTCTCGATTCCGCTCTTCAACCGCCTATCGACCGTCAATTCGGTGAAACAGGCACGCATCACTGTGAAAAATCGCCAACTTGCGCTCGAAAACGAAAAGCAGACGCTTCTGAAAGAGATTCAAACGGCCTACTACAACGCTGTGGCGGCGCGCGACAAGTATGTGGCGGCGGGACATACTGCCGAATCGGCACGCGTGGCGTTCGACTACGAGCAGGCCAAATACGATAGCGGCAAATCTACGCCCTACGACTTCAACACCGCCAAACTGCGTTTGGAAAAGGCGCGGGCGCAAGAGACGCAAGCCAAATACGAATTTTTGTTCCGCAACAAAATTTTCGCTTTCTACAACGGCGAAGCGATTGCGCTGTAGCACTACAAATCGACGTCCCACGCCACCTGCAATGCCCTGAAATCGGGTTGGCACAACAGTGTGCGCGCCAAAGCATCTACCTGTTGCTTGGCCGGCTCGGGCGATTGGCTGGCGGCGATTTTCAGCACGATGTGTTTGATGAATTTGTTCTGTACACGCCCCACTGGCGGATTGTCGGGGCCATACACAAGGTCGCCGAAGGTTTTGCGCAAGGCATTGGCCATCTGTGTGGCGGCTCGTGCCAAGGTCGATGCGTCGTGGTGCTTCAGCATGATTTGCACCAATCGGTAGTAGGGCGGATAGCGAAACAGAGAGCGTTCGGCCATCTCGCGGTCGAAAAACGAGCGGTAGTCGCCACGCAGCACGTCGCGTATCACGGGGTGTTGCGGCTGCGATGTCTGCAGCACGACCACGCCACGCTCGCCTTTGCGTCCAGCGCGTCCGCTCACTTGGGTCAATAGTTGGAATGCCCGTTCGTAGGCGCGAAAATCGGGATAGTTCAGCAGATTGTCGGCATTCAGCACGCCCACCAGCCCCACACCGTCGAAATCGAGCCCTTTGGCCACCATCTGCGTGCCCACAAGTATGTCCGTCTCTCTGGCTTCGAAAGTGCCTATGATGCGTGCAAAAGCCCGTTTTTGGCGTGTCGTGTCCAAGTCCATGCGCCCGATGCGTGCTTCGGGGAACAGAGCCGCCACTTCAGCCTCGATTTGCTCCGTGCCGAACCCGTGCATCTGCAGTGCAGGCTGGCCGCAGTCGGGACAAACGGCGGGCGGTGTCTGCTTGTAGCCGCAGTAGTGGCACGTGAGTTTGCCGAAGGCTTGGTGGTAGGTCAGGCTCACGTCGCAATGCGGACAGCGTGGTGTCCAACCGCACTGACGACATTCGGTGTAGGGTGCGAAGCCTCTTCTATTCTGAAACAAAATAACCTGTTCGCCACGCGATAGTGTCTCTTGTATCTTCTCTGCAAGACAATCGGACAGATGACCGGTCATCTGCTTTTTGCGGTATGTTTCGGTCAGATCGACGACCACAATTTCGGGCGGCTCGGCTTGTGCGTAGCGCGATTTCAGTTCCACCAGCCCAAATTTGCCGTTGAGCGCGTGGCAGTAACTCTCCACCGACGGCGTGGCACTGCCGAGCAGCGTTTTGGCTTTGAATTGCGCCGCCAGCATCAGGGCAGCATTGCGGGCGTGGTAGCGCGGTGCCGTGTCGGTCTGCTTGTACGAGGCATCGTGCTCTTCGTCCACCACAACCAATCCCAAATTTCGGAACGGGAGAAACAGTGCCGACCGTGCGCCGATGATGATTTGTGGCGGTGTCGCACCGAGCATATTGTTCCAAATTTCCACGCGTTCGGCATCGGAAAATTTGGAGTGATAGACGGCCATTTTCTCGCCGAAAACGTGTTTGAGCCGTTCGGTCAGTTGCGTGGTCAGCGCAATTTCGGGCACGAGCAGCAACGCCTGTTTGCCTTCGGCTGCGGTGTCGCTCATCAAGTGCGTGTAGATTTCGGTTTTGCCGCTGGCGGTTACGCCGTGCAGCAGCACCGTATTTTTTTCGCTCCAACGACGGCGAATTTCGTCGTAAGCGCGCTGTTGGTCGGCAGTCAGTGGCGCGGCTTCGGCCGATTTCTCGAATGGTTTGATGCGTGCCGTTTCGCGCTCGTGCTGCACAAAAATTCCTCTGTCGAGCAATTGCTTGCATACGGCCGATGTGGCGTTGGCTCGCTGCAGCAGGTCGCTTTTGCGCACAAAGTCGTGTTGCGGACTCATGGTCAGATAGGCCTCCAAAAGTTGCCGCTGTTTTTTGGCTCTGGCGGGCAATTCGGGCAGTGCGCTGTCGTTTTTCAGTCCGATGTAACTTTCGGTGCGCGGTCGGTACTGCTCGCAGAGTTCTTCGTGCAGCGTTACGATGCCTTGTGCCAACAGCCGTTTGATGGCCGGATAGGCGTTTTTCACGTCGAGCGATTTGTTGAGCGCATCGATGGTTTGTGCTTGGCCGTCGGTCAGCAGGGCGCAGAGGCGTTGCTCTTTGTCCGAAAGGTTTGCGATGTTGGCATCGGGCGCGAGTTCCACCATGGTTTCGCTTTCGAGTTTCAACGCCGATGGCAGTGCCACTTTGTACACATCGCCGAGCGTAGCGCGGTAGTATGTCGCCAGCCATTGCCAGAAACGCAGTTGGGCTTCGTGAACGATGGGGTGCTCGTCGAGTTGTGCCACCACGGTTTTGAGCGTAGCGCAGTGGGGCGGTTCGTCGCTGGTGCTGCACACGATGCCCGTGAAAAAGCGGCGCGCGCCAAATGGCACCACCACGCGCATGCCCACCACGAGTGTAGGTTGCAGATTTTCGGGTATGGCGTAACTGTACGTTTGCGCCAGCGGAAAGGGCAGTATGACTTCGGCGTAGAGCATTGTACGGCAAAATTACAAAAAAAATGAGAAAAAATTTGGTTGATACAGATAAAATGTATACCTTTGCACCCGCATTGGGGCATTAGCTCATCTGGTAGAGCGCAACACTGGCAGTGTTGAGGTAAGCGGTTCGAGTCCGCTATGCTCCACAACGCCCGACCATAGGGCAATAGAGCGAAATTCGATAGAATAAACGCCA
>CAVKQB010000031.1:0-24037 GCA_963658575.1 Leyella stercorea
GATTAAATAATTGGAAATTAGATAATTGAATAATTAAAAAGTCTTTGCTCTTTGTTCTAATTGTCTTGCGACTTGCTACTTGCTACTTGTGTCTTGCTACTGAAAATTTGGTTATTTGGTTATTTGGTTATTTGATGATTTAGTTGATTAGATAATTCTTAATTCTTAATTAAATTTGAACCCCTCCGCTACGCTCGTCCCCTTGAAAAGGGGACAGGCACGCGCCCAATAACGCCGCCTCACAATTAAAAACACTCCTCACTCCTAATTTCTAATTTCTAATTTCTAATTTCTAATTTCTCACTACTAACTGCTAACTGCTAACTTCTCACTTTTTTATGTTTTTCTTTTGTGGGCGAAGAAACTGCGCATCAATGCGCTGCATTCGTCGGATAAAATGCCGGCGGTTACCTGTGTTTTGGGGTGCAACACCTGCGGGGCGAAGCGCGTGAAACCGCGTTTTTCGTCGGCAGCGCCATAGACCAAACGCCCAATCTGCGCCCAACCGAGTGCCGCCGCACACATGCTGCACGGTTCTACGGTAACGTACATGGTGCAGTCGTTCAGGTACTTGCCGCCCAGATAGTTGGCCGCCGCCGTGATGGCCTGCATTTCGGCGTGTGCGGTTACGTCGTGCAGCAGTTCCGTGAGGTTGTGCGCCTGCGCCACGATGCGTCCGCCGCAGACAACCACAGCACCAACGGGCACTTCGTCGCGCTCGGCAGCCTGCTGGGCTTCGTCCAACGCCTTGCGCATAAACCAGATGTCGTCTTCGGTGTGTGCCACGGTTCAGCCTATTTTACGGAGTTTCTGCAATGCTTTGATGTCGCCAAAAACCACGAGCCGGTCGTTGTTTTCGAACTTGAAGCCGTCGGCAGCCGTGTCGGCCACTTCGTAGTAGAGGCTATCTTTGCCGAAAACGTTTTTGCGCACGTTTTGCCGTTTCACAGCCACCAACTGCACGCCGAAATTTTCGGTCAAGTTGGCCTGCGCAGGCGTTTGCGACACCAATATCGACGGGATATCGAGTTCTATCAAGCGGTGCGTTTCCGACACGAGATAAACGCCTTTCGTCGCCGGCGATTCGAGCGACATGGCAAACTCTTCGGCGGCTTGCGCTTCGGGCATTATCACATCGTCCACGCCGATGGCCTCCAAAATGGTGCGGTGCAACTTGTTGCTGGCGCGCGCCACAAGGCGTTTCACGCCGTGCTGTTTGAGCAGCGCCACCGACAGCACCGAGTCCGACACCAATTCGCCGATGGTAACGATGACTTCGTCGGCATCGTCGAGCGGCAGCACTTTCAGAGCGGTGGCTTCGGTTACGTTCAGACAGATGGTCGAACCGATGGTGTTTTTGTACTCCTCCACGCGGTTCATGTCGGTATCCACGCCAATCACCTCGTGTCCCATGGCGGTGAGCCGTTCGGCCAGAGCCACGCCAAAATTTCCCAATCCAATGATAATGTATGTCATAACGTTATTTCAAATTTCAAATTTTTCCAAACCGTCAATTTATCGGTATCGATTCGCTTGGATAGCGGTAGTTCGAAAGACGTTTTTCCTTTATCAAGCAGGTCAGCAGGCTGATGAGCCCGACGCGCCCGACGAACATCAGCACGATGAGCACCATGCGGCTTGCGGTGCACAGATGCGGCGTAACATTGAGCGAAAGGCCGCCGATGCTCGCTGCCGACACCGTCTCGAACAGCAACGCCATGAACGGCTGGTCGGGTTCGAACCACATCAGCAAAATCAGTCCCGTGCCAATCAGCATCAGCGATGCAAAAATAATGATGAACGACCGATTGACCGTCGATGCGGCAATGCGGCGGTGGCGAATTTCGATGCAATCGCGCCCACGAAGCGTGTTCCAAATGTTGAGAAACGCGATGCCAAAGGTGGTGGTTTTGATGCCGCCGCCCGTGGACATGGGCGATGCGCCAATCCACATGAGAAACATCATCACGACGAGCGTTATCGGGCTCAATGCCGCCGTGTCGAACGTGTTGAAACCCGCCGAACGTGTGGTTACCGACATGAAAAAAGCGGTCATCAAGCGTTTCGGAAAATCCATACCGGCCATCAGATTGTGGCGTTCTGTGGCGTAAAACACCGCCGTGCCGCCCACCAACAGCACCGTCGAGACAATCAGCACAAGCACCGTGTTCGATGTGAGCAGATGCGGAATGTAGCCGTAGAAACGCTGGCGGCCAAACAGGCGGCGCAAGCCGTTGCACACGACGTGCCACAGCCATTTTGTCAGGTTGAAAATAATGGGAAAACCCAAGCCGCCCACAATCACCATCACAGCCACGATGCCCTGCAACGTGTAGTTGTCGCGCAGCATGGGCGCGAACAATCCGCCGCTAACGGTAGAGATGCCCGCATTGCAAAATGCCGAGATGGCGTGAAAAAGCGAAACGGCAAAATCGTGCCACGTCGCGCCGCCGATGCTCAAAAAGATGGCGTATGCGCCCGCCAATTCCACCACAAGCGTGATGGAGATAATCGACCAAAGCGTTCTGAAAATCTGACTCACGCCCTTTTCGGGATCGATCAGGTCTTTTATCATCATCTTGTTTTGGCTTTGGTGTGCCCCCGAAAAAAATAGTCCGAAGAAACTCGTGAAAGTCATGATGCCCACGCCGCCAATCTGAATGAGCAACGCAATGACACCCTTGCCCATCGTCGTGAACGACGACGCCACATCGACCGTAGTCAAACCGGCCACGCACACCGAACTCACCGCCGTGAAAAGCGCATCGACAAAGCCGATGGGCTGCGTAGTGCTGCGCGGCAACATCAGCAAACCTGCGCCAACAAGGCACAGCAACGCAAAACTGCCCACGAATATCACCGTCGGACTCAAGCGCGACTGCAACGATTGTGTGATAGAAACCGAAATTTTGACCACCGATTGCGCTATGACCACGGCAAACAGCACATAGATATTGCCAACCCACGTGAGCAGCAGCGAATTGTCGACCACGCTGGCAGGCAGCAGCAACGATGCGCCCACAAACGCCATCAGCAACAGCGCAACGAGTTTCAGATACCACGTCTTGGGCGGCTTCAGACTGAACGCCTCGCGCAGCACATCGACCAAAAACTCGACCAAAAAGAGCCAAAAAGCCACCCGAAACCAGTGCGCCACATCGGCCATGCGCGACTCCTGCTGAAAGCCCAGACCATAAATCACAACACCCACTATCAGCAAGGCTATCAGGCCGTTGGCCACCTTGAGCGACGACCACAGCAAGCCACGCAGCGGCTGAAAAAACAGGCGCAGACGCAAACGCATCGATTTTATGAACCCTCGCAGTGCCATAGCAATAATCTTGCAAATGTACGCTTTTTTTGCGACATTCCGAAATTTGCGCCGCCAAACTTCCACCTACACTAAAAAAAACGACATCGTTACGCATATTTTTCAAAAAAAATTTGGTGCAATCGATTTTTTGTGTATAAATTTGTTTTCAATTTGATTGGCAGACGACCACAAAACCCTTCGAGGGCGTTGTTTGCTGCAAAATTTACTGATAATCAAACCAATAACACAAAACTTACAACGAGCAAATTTTTGTTCGTAGGCAATTTTTTAGAGATTAAAAATCACTCTTTATGGCAAAAAAATCGATTCTGACCGAAGAATTGAAGAAAAAATTCGGCTTCGACACGTTCAAAGGCAACCAAGAAGCCATCATACAAAACGTGCTCGACGGCAAGGACACATTTGTGCTGATGCCCACGGGCGGCGGCAAATCGCTCTGCTACCAACTGCCATCGCTGCTGCTCGAAGGCACTGCCATCGTCATATCGCCGCTCATTGCGCTGATGAAAAACCAAGTCGATGCCATGCGCAACTTCAGCGAAGAGGACGGCGTGGCGCATTTCTTGAACTCGTCGCTCAACAAAGCCGCCATCGAAGAGGTGAAAGCCGACCTGCGCAGCGGCAGAACCAAACTGCTGTACGTCGCTCCCGAATCGCTCACCAAAGAGGAAAACGTGCAGTTTCTGCGCACCATAAAAATATCGTTCTACGCCGTCGACGAGGCGCACTGCATATCGGAATGGGGACACGATTTCCGCCCCGAATACCGCCGCATCAGACCGATAATCAACCAGATAGGCGCAGCGCCCGTCATTGCGCTCACGGCCACAGCCACGCCCAAAGTGCAGCACGACATTCAGAAAAACCTCGGCATGACCAACGCCACCGTTTTCAAATCGTCGTTCAACCGCCCGAACCTCTACTACGAAATACGCCCCAAAAACAAGGACGTGGACAAAGAATTGGTGAAATTCATCAAATCGCAATCGGGCAAATCGGGCATCGTCTATTGCTTGAGCCGCAAAAAAGTGGAAGAGATAGCCGAATCGCTCGTGCTGAACGGCATACCAGCACTACCCTACCACGCTGGCATGGACTCGAGCGTGCGCAGCGAAAACCAAGACAAATTTCTGATGGAAAAAGTCGATGTCATCGTGGCCACCATCGCCTTCGGCATGGGCATCGACAAGCCCGACGTGCGCTATGTGGTGCACTACGACTTCCCCAAAAGCCTCGAAGGCTACTATCAGGAAACGGGGCGCGCCGGCCGCGACGGCGGCGAAGGGCTCTGCATCGCCTTCTATTGCAGCAAAGACCTGCAAAAACTCGAAAAATTCATACAAGGCAAACCCGTGGCCGAACAGGAAATCGGTCGCCAACTGCTGATAGAAACCGCCGCCTACGCCGAATCGAGCATCTGCCGCCGCAAAATGCTGCTCCACTACTTTGGCGAAGAATACACCGAAGACAACTGCGGCAACTGCGACAACTGCCTGCACCCACGCAAGCAGGTCGAAGCGCAAGAACTGCTCTGCGCCGTGCTCGAAGCCATCGTGGCTGGCAAAGAAAAATTCAAGGCCGAAACCATCATCGACCTGCTGGCTGGCAAAGAGACCGCCGAAATAAAATCGTACCACTTAGAAGAACTCGACCTGTTTGGTGCCATCACAGGCGACGACGTGGCACTGCTCAACGCCGTAACGCGCCAAGCCATGATTGCCGGATTCATCGACAAAGAGATAGAAAACTACGGCGTGCTGCGCCTGACCGAAGCCGGCAAAGAGTACCTGAACGACCCGAAATCGTTCACCATAACCAAAGACCACGACTACGCCACCGACCTGACCGACACGCCACAACGCGGCGGTGCCGCCTGCGCCATGGACCCCACGCTATTCAGCATGCTGAAAGACCTGCGCAAAAAAATATCGAAACAGATGGAATTGCCGCCATTTGTCATATTCCAAGACCCGTCGCTCGAAGCCATGGCTACCACCTATCCCATAACGATTGACGAGTTGCAAAATATCCCTGGCGTGGGCGTGGGCAAAGCCAAACGCTACGGACAAGCATTCGTCGATCTGATACGCAAGCATGTCGAAGAGAACGAGATTGAACGCCCCGAAGACCTGCGCGTGCGGAGCGTCGCCAACAAATCGCGCCTCAAAATAGAAATAATACAAGCCATCGACCGGCAAGTGGCACTCGACGACTTGGCCGAATCGAAAGGGCTCGACTTCGAAGAGTTGCTCGACGAGGTGGACAGCATCGTCTATTCCGGCACGAAAATCAACATCGACTACTTTTTGAACGAAATCATGGACCCCGAACGCATCGACGAAGTGTTCGACTACTTCAAAAACGAAGCGCAAACCGACAACGTAGAAGAGGCCTTGCGCAACTTGGGCGAAGACGAATACAGCGAACCCGAAGTACGGCTCGTTCGCATCAAATTTCTGTCGGAAATGGGCAACTAACCATCGCTCACGAACCGCGACCAACGCCAGCAGCAAACAGCTCAACGCACTGTAACACAGACAAATACACAGCAAAAACAAATTTGCTCGAAGGCTATTGCTTTTTCCAGAAAAAAAGCATATCTTTGCACGCTTCATATTGGCACGCTTTTTGCGGCTTTCGAAGCGCATTCTCCATCGGAAAAAATCACACTAATCCATACAAAATTGAGACAGTTAAAAATCACAAAATCGATTACCAACCGCGAAAGCGCATCGCTCGACAAGTATCTGCAAGAGATCGGTCGCGAGCCGCTTATTTCGGTCGAAGAAGAGGTAGAATTGGCGCAACGCATTCGCAAGGGCGACCGCGCAGCACTCGACAAGCTGACGCGCTCCAACCTGCGTTTCGTCGTGTCGGTTGCCAAGCAGTATCAGAACCAAGGTTTGAGCCTGCCCGACCTCATCAACGAAGGCAACTGCGGGCTTATCAAAGCCGCCGAAAAATTCGACGAGACACGCGGCTTCAAATTCATCTCCTACGCCGTGTGGTGGATTCGCCAATCGATTTTGCAGGCTTTGGCCGAGCAATCGCGCATCGTGCGCCTGCCGCTCAACCAAGTAGGCTCGCTCAACAAGATAAACAAAGCCCTATCGCGCTTCGAGCAGGAGAACGAACGCCGCCCGTCGCCCGAAGAATTGGCCGAGGAGTTGGACATTCCCATCGACAAGATAGCCGACACACTGAAAGTATCGGGGCGGCACATATCGGTAGACGCGCCCTTTGTCGAAGGCGAAGACAACAGTCTGCTCGACGTGCTGGTGAACGACGATAGCCCTGTGGCCGACCACACGCTCATCGACGAATCGCTGCAAAAAGAGATTGACCGCGCACTCGAGACGCTCACCCCGCGCGAAGCCGACATCATACGCATGTTTTTCGGCATCGGTTGCCAAGAGATGACGCTGGAAGAGATTGGCTCGAAATTCACGCTGACACGCGAACGTGTGCGCCAGATAAAAGAGAAAGCCATCAGGCGTTTGCGCAACAATACGAAAAACAAACTTTTGAAGGGCTACTTGGGATAGTTCGCACAGCAAAAACACATTCGAGAGAGAGCACTTCGGCAAAAACGGTGCTCTTTCTTGTATCAAAAAAGGTAAAAAAGAGGAAATTTTGGCAACACAAACACGCATATCGAATGCCGACCGGCTCGGCACCGACGACATAGGCAAATTGCTGGCCGAATACGCCCTACCCGCCATCATCGCCATGGCATCGTCGAGCATCTACCACATCATCGACAGCATATTTGTGGGACACGGCGTGGGCGGCGCAGCCATAGCGGGTATGGCCATCACCATGCCCATCATGAACATCAGTTCGGCTTTCGGAGCCATGGTTGGCGTAGGCGCGGGAGCCACCATCTCGCTGCGCTTGGGCGAAGGCAACAAGATGGCCGCCGAAAAGACACTCGGCAACGCCGCGCTACTCAATGTAGTCATCGGCTTGGTGGTGATGGTGCTGATGCTGGCGTTTCTCGATCCGATACTGCTGCTCTTCAGCGGCGGGCGCGCCACCGAAGAGACCCTCACCTACGCACGGCAATTTATGCAGATAATTTTGGCGGGCAACGTCATAACGCACCTCTATTTGGGCATGAACGACATGATTCGCGCTTCGGGCTATCCGCGCAAATCGATGGCCATAGTTCTGACCACCGTGGCGGTGAATCTGGTGCTGAATCCGCTGTTCATCTTCAAGTTTCATTGGGGCATACGCGGTTCGGCGGCGGCCACTATCATTGCGCAATGCGTGGCCTTTGGCATCGCTTTGTCACATTTGAGTTCGCGCAAAAACTACATACACTTCAGCCGTCGTTCGCTGCATTTCGAGTGGAAAATAATCGGTGCCATCTTGTCGATAGGTCTTGCGCCGTTTTTGCTGAACCTTTGCGCCTCGTTGGTGGCGGCGTTTGTCAATCACGCTTTGCTGAAATATGGCGGCACCGGCATTCACGATGCTGTGCGTAATTTGGACGGCATCGGCGACATCTATGTGGGCGGTTACGGCATTGCCAACCGTGTCGTTCTGCTGTTTATCATGGTGGTGCAGGGCTTGGCGCAGGGCATGCAACCCATCGTGGGCTACAACTACGGTGCCGAAAAATTCAACCGTGTGCGGCGTGCGCTGTTCGTTACCATCGGCTGCGCCGTGTGCGTGGCGACGGTCGGTTTCCTGCTGTCGCAACTGATGCCCGAAAAAATCGCCCAACTGTTTGTCGATTCGGGCAAGAGCAACAACGAACAGGCTATGATTGCAGCGGCCACACAAGCGTTGCGCATCGATATGTTGGTATTCCCGCTGGTTGGTTTTCAGATAGTTGCAGGCAATTTCTTCCAATATATCGGCAAGGCACCGCTGGCGATATTCACCTCGCTCACGCGGCAAATGCTCTTTTTGGTGCCACTACTCTACTTCGTGCCGCGCACCTTGGGAGCATACGGCGTATGGATTTCGTTCCCGATATCCGACTGTGCTGCGATAATACTTGCCGCCATACTGCTTGGGTGGCAATTGCGCATCATGAAACGCAGAGAAGAACAATTGACAATTGACAATGGATAATTTTTTCGGCAAACGAGAGCAATGCCAAACTTGTTTGGGCAATGCCGAGTGTAGAAAAAATGCGCGCAGCAAATTGACAATGATTTAATGGGTTGGGAAGCAAACGGATAGTCATGACAATCGACGAACGCTACCGAAATATACTTGCGTGGTTTGGCGAAAACATGCCCAACGCCGAGAGCGAACTGCACTATGCCGACCCGTTCCAATTGCTGGTAGCCGTGGTGCTTTCGGCGCAATGCACCGACAAGCGCGTGAATATGACCACGCCCAAACTTTTCGCCCATTTTCCTACGGCCGAAGCCATGGCACAAGCATCGGTCGAGGCTATCTTCGACGACATTCGCAGCATATCGTACCCCAACAGCAAAGCCGCCTATCTGTCGGGCATCGCCAAAAAACTGCAGAGCGACTTTGGCGGGCAGGTGTCTGCCGACACCGAACTGCTGCAAACGCTGCCTGGCGTGGGGCGTAAAACCGCCAACGTGGTGGCTTCGGTGGCTTTCGGGCAGCCGCACATGGCCGTCGATACGCACGTATTCCGCATCTCGGAGCGGCTTGGACTGACCACAGGCAGCAAATCGCCGTTGCAAACCGAACTGACGCTGACCAAGCACATTCCCGCCGAACTCATTCCCAAGGCGCACCACTGGCTCATTTTGCACGGTCGCTATGTGTGCGTGGCGCGCAAGCCCAAATGCAATGAGTGCGGATTGCGCCCCTATTGTCGGCATTTCGCCAAAAACGCCTAACTTTGCACATCATGGAATATACCAAAATCACCTTCCGTTTCGACGATGATGCAGAGTCGTATGTGCCAGACATTGTGGCAGCGCAACTCGGCGAAATCGGTTTCGATAGTTTCGAGGAGACCACGCAAGGCATTGTGGGCTACTGCCCCACACACCTGTTCGACGAGCAGGCGATGAACCGCGCCATCGGCCAATTGCCGTGCCACGTCGGTTACCGCTACCGCATCGAGCCGATGGAGGACAAAAATTGGAACGAAGTGTGGGAACAAAACACGTTCGCCCCCATCGACATCGACGGTCGCTGCATCATTTTCGGCACCCGAAACGCGCCAGAAATTCAGTGCGAATACCCTATAGAAATAAATCCGAAGCAGGCATTCGGCAGTGGACATCATCAAACTACGCGGCTGATAATCAGGTATTTGTTAAATTTTGAACTGACAAACAAACGCATTTTGGACATGGGGTGCGGCACGGGCGTTTTGGGCATCGTGGCGGCCAAACGTGGTGCGCAGTGCGTGGTGGCCATCGACATCGACCCGTGGTCGCAGCGCAACGCCCAAGAAAATGCAGCCCTGAACGGCGTGAGCGACCGCATCGACGTGCGGCTAGGCAGCATGGAACAGATAGGCAGCGACCGTTTCGACGTGGTTTTGGCAAACATCAACCGCAACACGCTGTTGAAACAGATGGCCGCATACGCCACCGCTTTGAACGCTGGCGGCACGCTGATAATCAGCGGATTCTACGCTACCGACACGGAAATTCTGCAACATTGTGCCGAAAAAGTTGGGCTGCATTTCGTTGCCGAACAGACGGACGAAAATTGGACTATGTGCGTGTTTGAAAAATGAAGTCGCAGAACGGCATAAGGCATCTTTTCACATCTGATTTGGTCAAAAATTCGGCCAAACTGCTCTCGGCAAATGTCGTGGCGCAGGCGATAGGGCTGCTGGTCTATCCGATACTCACGCGCCTCTATTCGCCGGAGGATTTCGGGCTGTTGAGCCTGTTTCTGAGCATTGGCGGCGTGCTGGCGCTGCTTGCCACCGCCGAATACCAATATGCCATCATGCTGCCAAAAGAGGAAAAACAGGGCATTGCGTGCGTTCACATCGGGATTTTTACAACTCTATGTCTGACAGCATTTTGCACACTCACAATTCCATTTTCGACACCAATCGCGAACCTATTTTCGGCTCCGAATCTGGCGAAATGGTGGTGGTTGATGCCCATTTTTGTGCTGGTTACCGCGCTGTGGACGCTGCTCAACTATTGGTACACGCGCCAAAAATGCTTTGGACAAATAAGTGCGTATCAAGTTACACAAAGTTCGTTGAATGCGCTTTCTAAAATTGGTTTTGGCGCACTGGGAGCAACCAGTTTTGGGCTGATTGTTTCGTCGATAATTGCGCCGTTTGTTGCGCTTGTCGCAAATATCAGCATCAATTTCAAGCAGCAAATACGCTGCTTGCTGCACTTCGACCGCGCCGCTTGCCGCGAAGCGGCCAAGGAATACGCCAATTTCCCGAAATTCTCGCTGCCGCGTGCGCTCGTGAACAATCTGAGTAGCGGTCTGCCAGCACTATTGTTGACGCCATTTTTTGGTTTGACAAATCTTGGATTTTGGGGTATGGGCATCACGCTGGCGTTCCGTCCGCTCAATATGATTTCCCAATCACTCTATCAAGTGCTGTTTGAGAAGGTAACAAAGCAAGTAAATTCAAACGAATTGGTTTTACCTTTGTTGAGGCGTATTTATTTGCCACTGTTGATTGGATTCATTCCTCTAATGGGACTTCTCTATATCATTATGCCTCAATTAGTCACTTGGCTTTTGGGTGCAAAATGGTTGATGACTGCCACCTGCATACGCTATATGCTTCCGTGGCTTACTGCTGTATTTTTCGTGGCTCCATTGGCTTTTGTGGCGGACATATTCTATAAGCAACGATTGTTTCTTTATATAGAACTTCTCTATTTTGCATTGCGAATAGGTGCTATTGTAATAGGAATTTTAGAGGAGAGTTTTTTGCTATCTATTGCACTACTTTCTTTGGTAGGAACAATTATCCCGTTGCTACAGTTAGGGCTATATATCTATTTCTTGCATCGGTATGAAGCAGGACTACATAGAGCGTGAGAATGTGCTTATTCTTTCGGGAAAGAAAGTGGGTATTGTCGTAAAGCAGATAAAGCGGTCAGCAGTAGTATCTTTTCCATTGCTGTGCCGTGTATCATTTCTTGTGCGATGTTCCTAATGAAAGGCGGAAGCATATTGAATAAGTGCATATTTTGGTTGATGTAATCTGTGATAAATTGGCGTAATGCAGGATTGTTCTCCATCCAATCGTCTTCCGGATTCATCGAAGCACCTGTTTTTTCTTGGTAGAAATTATGGATATGCAGTTCCTTAAACAACTTCCAAAGAATGCGTTTGGGTATATCCGATACCTCCATAACACGCCCACAAATTGAAATTAAGTGCGGGCGTTTTCCTATTTTATACTTTCCATTATGCAGCCATTGACCCATATCGGGATAACATTGTTGTATCCACTTATCGTAAATGCCATAATTCCATCGCATTGCAAGTGGTATGGAATAGGCAAAAGTTAAGAAATCTACATCATAGAAAGGAGAATAGGACTCTCCATAGAATTGTTGGATAATAGGAGAGCCGAGGTTGGCGCATTGGAAACCCCGTACATAAATATAGTATAACTCCCGATTCGAGTAGCGGGTTAGAAAGTCTTCCGGTAAGATGTTTTTCAGTTTGTCTATGTGCTTGGGAACACACGCTCCCTCCCCAATTTTGTATTTTTGAGCTGGGTTCTGCCGAGTATAGCCCGAATTTATAATGATGTCCCCTAACATTCCTGTAAGGACGACCCCCACATCGGTTCCTGTAAGGTTATCCATACTAAGAAGAGCCTGTGCAGCACCGCTATATTGGACAAGTCCCTGCGTCATACGAACTACCCTATCTAATTGTTGCAAATAGTCTCCTCCGTCCAATGAGGTAAAATGCATGGTATTATGCCAATATTGTGCAATCTCCTTTGGAATCAATTCATCGTAGTAGTTTGTTTGCGAGTATGTGATGTGGTGTAAGGTGCGGTTGGTTAATGCATGTGCCACACAGCAAGTCGAACGAGAGTCTAATCCCGCACTTAGGGGTAAATAGTTGGTATAGCCATATTCTTCGTTCTTGTCTAATGCGCGTTTTACGGCTTGTCGAAATAGCCGGTCTAACTCAGCAATGTTTTCTGCTTCGCCGAGTGCGTTCGGGCAATTAGTAAAGCGATGATAAGTTACCGGTGTGATATTTCCTTTTTCGATCCGAATATATTGTCCCGGGGCAATACGCTGAATGCCTTCGTAGATAGTGCTGCAGATAGGTGAATACCCATACGTGAGCATCTGTATTAAGAAGGAAGTGTTATAAGAAAGTGGCTGCTGTAGCGAAAGATGTTTTGCCAGCAGACAGAGATCCGAATAGAATAGGTAGCCTTCGGTATTCTGTGGCTGCGTATTATAGAAAAGCAGGCGGTCACCCACTTGATCGTTGAATACGGCCAATAGGTCTTTTTGCTTATCATAAAAAGCGCCGCAGAAACTGCCTCGTAAGACATGGAAGAAAGTTTCCCCTATCGTAGCATAAAGTGTAGGTATCAGTTCGGAAAGTGAGGTGCAATGGTACTGAACGAACAACTCCGAACTATTCAGTATTACTCCTTCGATGACAAAGATGTATTGTCCCGTATCAATTAAACATTTATCGTTTAAGAATTTAGATGAGGTAATTTGCTCTATATGACACGATGTGGATTCGGCACTTCGTTTGATTAAGGAGTTAGGGAACAATGTATCATCCACTAATAATTTGGTGTGATAGGCTATAAAAAGTCCGTGTGTCATAGCAGTCCTTTGTAAATATTCATCAGTTCTTTGCCTACAGCGTTGTAGCGGTATTTCTCTCCGTAGGGGCGGATGCGGGGGACGGGATAGTTGGCTAAATGGTTTGTCATATCAAGGATAGCGGTGGTGAGAGCCGCTTCGTCTTCTACCTCAACCACTGTGCCGCACGCTGCGGGCAGGTCTTCGGCGATTCCTGCCACGCGCGAAGTGATAATCGGCAGCCCTACTGCTTGGCACTCTGCCAGTACGACGGAGAATGTTTCATAGCGTGAGAACAGCACGAAGGCATCGCTGCTATACATCCATTGGCAGACCGCAAGGGGCGGGACTTCACCCGTAAAACGGATAGTGCCTGCGGGGAAGTGCAGGCTGTCGGCATATTTCTTATCCTCTTCAAAGTCAATTCCCATTCCGACCAACACCAACTCCATATTTCCTTTGGTTTGCAGGGTGTTCCGATAAGCACGGAGCAGTCCCTGTATGTTCTTGGCTTGTTCGTCGAAGCAACTGACATGCAGTAGGCGGACTCTATTGTCGTTGCGCGGGATACGCTCTGCGGGTTCTTCGTAGAAGAAATCATCCACTACATTGTGTATTCTCTCCCAATGGGAACTTTGAACCCCGCATTGTTTCATCGCCTCTTCGAGCATGTGACTGACAGGCAATATACACGATGCGTGGCGGGCAATGTATTTCATCGCTGCGCCATGCCAACCGCCTTTGAACGAGTAGTGGACGGGCAGATAGCCGCTCCAATGCTCCACTATAATATAGGGAATATGGTAGTGACAGCGCAAGTAGAGTGCCAGCACGCCGTTCTTGTCAAGCACATTCATCTGCACCACATCGGGCAGTCCCCATTCGCGGTGCAGTTGCTTCCATTGGCGTGCCATTTCCCACAGCCAGCGCACGCCTGTGGCTTCGGAGTACAGCACCCGCACGTCTGCCCCCTGCTGCGCAACGGCTTCGGCGTGTTTCTGCACAAACAGACCCGCCATTGCGTCCCGCTTGGTGGGATACCACGCACTGAGAAATAGGACTTTCATCGGTGTATCAATTTTATCAACCACTGCGGACGGCAGCGATGCACGGTGAAATAGTTTTGCGGTTGCGCTCCAAAACCAGCGTAAAACCGCGCCACACCAGGGATTCGCGAGCCTTCGCAATCGAACAATTTGCCGCTTGTGGCGTGGCGTTGCAGTAGCCAATCGATCAACAAAAACATAGCCGACTGTTGCTTCCCTTCGGCATTCGAAACGGGTGTCAAATAGACAATTCTGTCGAAAATTTCGATGGTAAATAGTGCCGCAATCAACTGATTTTCAGCCGAAAAAACGCCTCTGATTTTACCGCAGCCGTGTTTTGCCGCCGCTTCGCACAAAAGTGGCAGTTTTTGATGCTGTTCCAATGGCATCTGTCGATTTTCGGCCGACCAAAACTGCACAAACTGCTCAATATCAATCGGTTTGATGGACAAATTGTGTCGTTGCGCTTTCGCTATATTGCGTTTGGTGTTGCTGTCGTAAGCCTGCCGCAAGGTGTCGTAGTCGTGGTGCAAATCGATGACAGAATTGGGGCGCATTTCGCCAAAAATGTTGGCATAATTCAGGTTGAAATCGTAACTCAAATAGGGAATTTTCGCCAAAAATGCCTTGACGATTTCGGGCGTTATCGGTTGCGCCGAAAAGATGCCAAGTTGCTGTGTCCATCGCGGTTGAACGACATATTTCACACCAAATTTTCGCTTTACGGGGAGCGGCATCACAAACGCATAGTCGTCGCCGACGAGTGCCTCCCATTGCGGCGAAACGGCGTCCAAAAACCACGCGCAAGCATACGGCAAACGGTTGGCACTTGCGGCAATCGTCGCCTCCCAACGGGCGCGGTCGATATGGCGATATGTGAGATGAACAATTTTCGTAATGTGCTTATTTACAGCAAGTTCAACATCCGTTTATCAAGTGGCTGAGCAAAAGTTTCAGGCCAATGCCAAACAAAATCACGCCGCCGATGAGTTCCACATTCAGGCGGAATCGCTTGCCAAACGACACGCCGATGACACAGCCCAAAATTGTGAAACCGAAACTGACCAGCGCAATCACAGCCACAGCGGTGAATATAAAGTTGCCGAGCGGCACAAAAATGAGCCCCGTTGCCAGCGCATCGATGCTCGTGGCCACAGACATCACCAACAGCATGCGCAGCGAGCCAAATGGCGTTTTGCCGGCATCGTGCGGTTTGTCCTTTTTCAGACTTTCGACAAACATTTTTCCGCCCAAATAGCCCAAGATGACAAACGCCAGCCAATGGTCGATTTTGCCTATCTGCTCGGCGAAACTCACGCCCGCAAGCCACCCGACGAGCGGCATCAGACCTTGGAAAAGTCCGAAAAAGACGGCCATGCGCAACATTTTAGGCCAATCGTAGCGGCCGTAGGCGATGCTACTGGCGATGGAAACGGCGAAACAATCCATGGCCAAGCCCGTCGAAATCAATATCAAATCGAAAATGGACATTCTGTATCAGTGTGAAAGTATGAAAGTGAGAAAGTGTGAAAGTGAGAAAGTGTAAAAGTTTATAAAGTGAAAAGTCTATAAAGTTGTTGTGGATTTGGTTATTTGGTTATTTGGTGTTATTTGGTTATTTGGTTAATTTGAAATCTGAAATTACTCTCACCTCTAACCTCTAACCTATAACCTCTAACCTATAACCTATAACCTATAACCTCTAACCTTTTATCTTGCTACTAATTTGAATGAAATTCCGCTTCGTAGGCGGCGGCAGCGGCTTCCAGTTCGACATACCACGCCTCGCCAAAACGGCGTATGAGCGGCTCTTTCAGAAACTTATAAACAGGCAGCCGCAGCGATTTGCCCTTCCGCTCGGCACAAGCGCACACGTTCCAACGGTGATAATTCACGGCCGTGAAACGCTTGTAGCGCGTCAGTCGGACAGGATACAAATGGCACGAAACGGGCTTATAAAAGGCAATGCGTCCCTCGCGATAGGCCTTTTCGATGGCACATTTGCAAACGCCGTCGGCATCGACATACGAAAAAACGCACTCGCGCCCATCGACAATAGACGTTACCAAATCGCCCTGACAATCGACGTAGGCCACGCCCTGACGGCGAATCACCTCGCGCGCCGCCTCCGACAAATCGTCCCACACGGCAGGCAAAATTCGTTCGAGTTCGGCACGCTCGCCCGACTCAAGCGGCGCACCGCTGTCGCCATCGACACAACACTGCCCACGGCAAACGCCCAAATCGCAACAAAACTGCTGCTCGAACAAATCGAAACTGACCACCGTATCGCCTATTTCAACCATGCAACATAAATTATACACGAATTGCAAAAATAGAAAAAAACATTCATTTGACAAAACCGAAAAAATGGCGTAATTTTGCACGCAAATAGCAGCCCGACAATGATAGAAACACAACTGACGCTCGCACCCGAGCAAGCCGCCAGCCACGACGAAATAATACGCATCGCCGCCCGCAAGCTGAACCTTTCGAGCCGCGACATCGCACAACTGCAGATTGTCAAAAAATCAATTGACGCACGCAGCCGGCAACCTTTGGTATTGCTCAAAGTGCGCCTATTCATCGGCGACGAGCCCGTGTATCGATACGAGAACGAACTGCACTACCACGATGTGTCGAAGGCGCGTCCCGTCGTCGTTGTGGGCAGCGGGCCGGCGGGACTTTTTGCCGCACTGCGGCTCATCGAACTGGGACTGAAACCCATCGTGCTCGAACGTGGCAAAGAGGTGTCGGAGCGCAAACGCGACATCGCGCAACTGAACCGCAACGTGGCGTTGAATGCCGAATCGAACTACTGCTTCGGCGAAGGCGGCGCAGGCACCTTCTCGGACGGAAAACTCTACACGCGCAGCAACAAACGCGGCAACACGCAGCGCATCTTCGAGATATTCCACCGCCATGGCGCGCAGGACAGCATTCTCTACGAGGCGCACCCGCACATCGGCACCGATCGCCTGCCGCAAATCATCAAAAACATGTGCCAAACCATTGTTGATAACGGTGGCGAAATGCACTTCGATAGCAAGGTGTGCGCACTGCTCACCAACGGCGACCGCGTGGCAGGTGTCCGCACCGAGCAAGGCGACACTTATCGTGCTGAAAATGTGATACTTGCAACCGGACATTCGGCTCGCGACATCTATTTTCTTTTGGAAAAACAGCACATCGAATTGTATGCGAAGGGGTTTGCTATTGGAGTTCGCGTAGAGCATTCGCAGACGCTCATCGACAGCATACAATACCACAGTCGACAAAAAAATCCGTACCTGCCAGCAGCGGCCTACAATCTGGTGCATCAAGCCGACGGACGTGGCGTATATTCGTTTTGCATGTGCCCAGGCGGACACATTGTGCCGTCGGCCACCGAGCCGCAACAAATCGTGGTGAACGGCATGTCGGCATCGCACCGCAATTCGCCGTTCGCCAATTCGGGCATTGTGGTCGAACTGCACCCCGAAGATCTGACCGATTACGCCCGTTACGGCGCGTTGTGCGGGTTGCATTTTCAGATGGATTTGGAGCGCATGGCGTTCGACAACAACGGCGGCGGCCTGCAAACCGCGCCAGCACAGCGTTTGGCCGATTTTGTTGCTGGACGAGCGTCGCAATCGCTGCCCAAATGTTCGTACCTGCCAGGCGTAAATGCCTCGCCGCTGCACGAATGGTTGCCCGAAGGCATCGGTCGGCGATTGCAAGAGGGTTTCCGCGCGTTCGACCGCAAGATGCACGGTTTTCTGACCAACGATGCCGTGATTGTGGGCGTCGAAAGCCGCTCGTCGTCGCCAGTGCGCATTCCGCGCGATGCCGAGACCTGCGAACATGTGCGCCTGCACGGCCTCTACCCTGCCGGCGAAGGCTCCGGCTACGCTGGCGGCATCACCTCGTCGGCCATGGACGGCGAACGCTGCGCCGAACAAATAGCAAAAGCAATTGACAATTAGTAGCAAGACGCAAGTAGCAAGAAAAAGGTGAGAGGTGAGAGGTTATAGGTGAGAGAACAAAGATAATTCCCCAATTATCTAATTTCCAATTATTTAAGCAATTTCAAATTAACCAAATAACCAAATCCACAATTTTTCAGTAGCAAGATACAAGTAGCAAGTCGCAAGAAAAAAGGTTATAGGTGAGAGTTCGTTATTTACAAATTGAAAATGATAAAAAAGGGAAATCCAGCATTGGGCAGCGAGTGTCAAAAATCAGGTTTTGTGTTTCGATGAGCGGCGGCAATGTTTGAGCGTTAGCGAGTTCTGGCGCCGCCGAAACCAAAACCGCTAATTTTTGGCAACGCTCGCGCCCCAGCTGGCGACTTTTCTTTAATTCTTGATTTTGCTCACGCTCGGCAAATTGCAAACAAGTTTGCTTTGCGCTCGCTCAATCGCAAAATTGGTTCGTTTCTTTTGGTCGTCAAAAGAAATGAACGAATAACAAAAGCCAAAACAACGCCACCAACGGACGTGGCACGCCGCGTCCCTACAAATTAAATTATTGAATCATTGAATTTTCAATTTGTAAATTTTTCATTGTCAATTAAAAACACTCCTCACTCCTAACTCCTAACTCCTCACTAACTTTATAAACTTTACACACTTTACACACTTTCACACTTTCGCACTATTTTCGTATCTTTGCACACCAAAAAAACTGAAAAAAATGACAGAGAGAAAAGTCCGCGTGCGCTTCGCACCATCGCCAACGGGCGCGCTACACATCGGTGGCGTGCGTACAGCGTTGTACAACTACCTTTTCGCCAAACAACACGGCGGCAAACTCATTTTCCGCATCGAAGACACCGACAGCCACCGTTTCGTGCCAGGAGCCGAAGAGTACATTCTGGAATCGTTCCGCTGGCTCGGCATTCAGTTCGACGAGGGAGTCTCGTTCGGCGGTCAGCACGGGCCATACCGCCAAAGCGAACGGCGCGACATCTACAAAAAATATGTGCAACAACTGCTCGATGGCGGCAAAGCCTACATCGCTTTCGATACGCCCGACGAGTTGGAGGCCAAACGTGCCGAAATCCCCAACTTTCAATACGACGCTTCGACACGCACGCAAATGCGCAACGCGCTGACAATGAGCGCAGAAGAGGTCGAACGCCGCATCGCTGCTGGCGAACAATACGTCGTACGTTTCAAGATTGAGCCAGGCGAAGAGATCACCGTTCACGACCTCATTCGCGGCGACGTGCATATCAACTCGTCGATTCTCGACGACAAAGTGCTCTACAAATCGGCCGACAGCCTGCCAACCTACCATTTGGCCAACATCGTGGACGACCATCTGATGGAGATTTCGCACGTCATTCGCGGCGAAGAGTGGCTGCCCAGCGCACCGCTTCATGTGCTACTCTACCGCGCATTCGGCTGGGAAGAGACCATGCCGCAGTTTGCGCACCTGTCGCTGCTGCTCAAACCCGACGGCAACGGCAAACTGAGCAAACGCGATGGCGACCGGCTCGGATTTCCCGTATTCCCGCTCGAATGGCACGACCCGAAAACGGGCGAAGTATCGAGCGGCTACCGCGAAAGCGGCTACCTGCCCGAAGCCGTCATCAACTTTTTGGCACTGCTTGGATGGAACCCTGGCAACGACGAAGAAATCATGTCGATGGACGACCTGATTCGGCTGTTCGACCTCACACGATGCAGCAAGAGCGGAGCCAAATTCGACTACGAAAAAGGCAAACACTTCAACCACATCTATCTGCAAAAACGCTCCGACAAAGAACTTGCGCCCATCGTTCAACGCCAATTGGACAAACTCGGCATCGCAGTCGACAGCGCAAAAGTAGAGATGGCCGTGGCCGCCATGAAAGAACGCGCCACATTCACCAACGACCTGTGGAATTTGTGCCGATTCTTCTTCGTCGCGCCCACCGAATTCAACGAAAAAGATGTGCAGAAACGCTGGAAAGACGACACGCACACGCTGCTTTCGGAACTGCTCTGCGAGATAGAAACCCTGCCCAACTTCGACGATGCCGAGGCTTGCGAAGAGCAGATAAAAGCATGGTGCGCCGCCAAAGGCTACGGGCTCGGCAACGTGATGAACCCGTTCCGCCTGACACTTGTAGGCGAAATGCGCGGCCCGCAAATGTTCGTCATCACCCGAATACTCGGCAAAGACGAAGTGCTGAAACGCCTGAAATTTGCATTGGACACCATCAAATAACGCCCAAGCACTTGCATTTTCAACTTTTTTATCGTACCTTTGCAAGTTGAAAGCATTTTTCAAACTTTCACACTTTTTAGTAGCAAGATATGAGTAGCAAGTAGCAAGAAAAAAGTTGAGAGGTTATAGGTTATAGGTGAGAGTAATTTCAAATTTCAGATTTCAGATTTCAAAATAACCAAATCTGCAAATCCACAATAACTTTATAGACTTTCCACTTTATACACTTTATAGACTTTATAAACTTTCATACTTTCACACTTTCACACTGACTTATGGCTTCACAAGAAGAGGTTTTCAAAAAATTGGTCGCCCACTGCAAGGAATACGGTTTTGTGTTCCCATCGAGCGAAATCTACGACGGACTGGCCGCCGTGTACGACTACGGACAAAACGGCGTAGAACTGAAAAACAACATCAAACGCTACTGGTGGGACAGCATGATTCTGCTGCACGAAAACATCGTGGGCATCGATGCTGCCATATTTATGCACCCCACCACGTGGAAAGCGTCGGGACACGTCGATGCATTCAACGACCCGCTCATCGACAACCGCGACAGCAAAAAACGCTACCGCGCCGATGTGCTCATCGAAGACCAGATAGCCAAATACGACGACAAAATTGAAAAAGAGGTTGCCAAAGCACGCAAACGTTTCGGCGATGCGTTCGACGAAGCCCAATACCGCGCCACCAGCAACAACGTGATAGAACATCAACGCAAACGCGACGCGCTGCACGAACGCTACTCCAAAGCCATGAACGCCATGGACTTGGCCGAACTGAAGCAAATCATCGTCGACGAAGAGATTGTCTGCCCCATCAGCGGCACCAAAAACTGGACTGATGTGCGCCAATTCAACCTGATGTTCACCACCGAGATGGGCTCCACCGCCGACGGTGCCATGAAAATCTACCTCCGCCCCGAAACGGCGCAAGGCATCTTTGTCAACTACCTGAACGTGCAGAAAACCGGCCGCATGAAAATCCCGTTCGGCATTGCACAGATAGGCAAAGCCTTCCGCAACGAGATAGTCGCACGCCAATTCATATTCCGCATGCGCGAATTTGAACAGATGGAGATGCAATTTTTCGTGAAACCCGGCACCGAAATGGAATGGTTCGAGCATTGGAAAGCCTTCCGCCTGAAATGGCACAAGGCGCTCGGCCTCGGCGACAACAAATACCGCTACCACGACCACGAAAAGTTGGCGCACTACGCCAACGCCGCTACCGACATCGAGTTCGAGATGCCGTTCGGATTCAAAGAGGTGGAAGGCATACACAGCCGCACCAATTTCGACTTGAGCCAACACGCCAAATTTTCGGGCAAAAAAATCGAATACTTCGACCCCGAAACCAACCAATCGTACACGCCCTACGTCATCGAAACGTCTATCGGCGTCGATCGCATGTTCCTCTCGATTATGTCGGCGGCCTACTGCGAAGAGACGCTCGACGGCGGCGACACACGCGTGGTGTTGCGCCTGCCCGAAGTGCTGGCTCCCGTCAAAGCCTGCGTGATGCCGTTGGTGAAAAAAGACGGACTGCCCGAAAAGGCGCGCGAAATCATGAACGAACTCAAATTCGACTTCAAATGCGCCTACGACGAGAAGGACTCCATCGGCAAACGCTATCGCCGGCAAGATGCCATCGGCACGCCGTTCTGCATCACGGTCGACCACGACACGCTCACCGACAACTGCGTTACGGTACGTTTCCGCGACACCATGCAGCAGGAGCGCGTTCCCATCGAGTCGCTACACAAGATGATTGGCGATGCCGTGAATATGAAAAACTTGTTTAAGAAGATTGTTTCATAAGTTTGTTTTGTAAATGCTGTTTCGCTTTTGCGGGCGGCATTTTTTTTCAATTAAGAATTAGTAGCAAGACGCAAGAAAAAGGTTATAGGTGAGAGGTTATAGGTTAGAGGTTAGAGATAATTAGGAATTAGGAGTGGGGAGTGAGGAGTTGTTGAGCGCAATTCTGTCCCTCTGCCGAGCGCAGCGAGGATAGGGGGACGAGGAGCGTAGCGACGGAGGGGGTTAAATCCTAATTAAGAATTAAAAATTAAGAATTAACAATTAACAATTAACAATGAACAATGAATAATTATCAACTAATCAACTTTCTCACTTTATAGACTTTATAGACTTTATAAACTTTATAGACTTTTCACTTGATAAACTTTTCACTTGATAAACTTTATAGACTTTATAAACTTTCCCACTTTCGTAATAACATGAAAATCGTAAATTTTGCAGCCAAAAATTCGGTGTTGAACAACTTCATGAAAGAGTTGCGCGATATCGACATTCAAAAAGATTCGATGCGTTTTCGTCGCAACATCGAGCGCATTGGCGAGGTGATGGCCTACGAAATCAGCAAAGAACTGACCTACACCACCGAACAGGTGCGCACGCCACTCGGCATTGCGCCTACCAATGTGGTGTGCGACCAAGTGGTGGTGGCGTGCATCATGCGCGCTGCTCTGCCGTTTCATCACGGTCTGCTCAACTACTTCGACAAGGCCGAAAACGCTTTCATATCGGCTTACCGCGAATTTACCGATGCGAGCCACAACGCTTTCCGTGTGCGCGTGGAATATCTGGCCTCGCCAAGCATCGAGGGAAAAACGCTCATCTTGTGCGACCCGATGTTGGCCACAGGCGGCTCGATGGAATTGGCCTACGAAGCGTTGAAATCGAAAGGCACGCCCGCCAAAATACACATTGCCAGCGTCATTGCCAGCCAGCAGGCTGTGGAGCACATACAAAAAATTTTTCCTGCCGCGACGACCTCCATCTGGATTGCCGCCATCGACCCTGCGCTGAACGAGCATTCGTACATCGTTCCAGGGCTCGGCGATGCGGGCGACCTCTGCTTTGGCGAAAAACTATAACCGTTTTCTGCCCTCCCCGATGAGGCGCACAAAAAAATCCGACTCCCCAAGGGGTCGGATTTTTTGCGGTATATCGTCTCGTCGCTCGCTGCAACGAACGTGCGCGCTTACTTTTTGTTGCGGCTCGTTCTGTTTTGGTAGCGGCTCATGAACTTGTCCACGCGACCAGCCGTATCCACCAACTTGGTTTTGCCAGTGTAGAACGGGTGCGACGAACTCGAAATTTCGAGCTTCACCAAAGGATAAGTTACCCCATCGATGTCGATGGTTTCTTTCGTAGCCACAGTAGAACGTGTAACGAATACCTCTTCGTTCGACATGTCCTTGAATGCCACGGGACGATAGCTTTCTGGATGAATTCCTTTTTTCATTGTGTATTAAGTATTTATTTGAACGTTTCTTTTTCAGCGGTGCAAAGGTACGACTTTTTTTTTGCTCCGCCAAATTTTTAGCAAAAAGTTTTTTTGCGCTTCGCGCGGTTGTAATTGTTTTTGTAAGTTTCTCGCGCTTCGCGCGGTTTCTAATTGTTTTCGGGAATTTGAGGATTTGGTTGATCAGTTGATTGGTTGATTAGTTGATTATTGTGCAAATAAATTTGTCAATCTGTCAATTCGTAGATTTGTAAATTAAAAACGCTCCTAACTCCTAACTCCTAATTCCTAATTTTTCTTGTGTCTTGCTACTTGCTACTTGTGTCTTGCTACTAGAAAGATTTGAAAATTTGAAAATTTGAAGATTAAGACATTTCGATTACCGACAATTTGAAAATTGATTAAATAATTGGAAATTAGATAATTGAATAATTAAAAAGTCTTTGCTCTTT
>CAVKQB010000032.1:0-23428 GCA_963658575.1 Leyella stercorea
TCTAATGGCGGTCATTAGAAAAATGTATGCAAAATTTTCTAATGACCGATTTGGGTTTACTGAACGCAGCAATAAAAAAGTTCCGCCCATTTGGACGGAACTTTTCTGTTTTTTCGCGCGCTCAAAACTCCACTTTGGGGGCTTTCTCGGCACCGGCTTCGGCCTCGAAGTAGGCTTTCTTGTCGAAGCCGAACAGGCCGGCCACGATGTTGGTCGGGAAACGGCGGATGCTCGTGTTGTAGGCCTTGGCCGTAACGTTGAACGTCTGCCGCGCCACTTGAATGCGGTTTTCGGTGCCTTCCAACTGCTCCTGCAAATCGCGGAAGTTTTGGTTCGCTTTCAGGTCGGGATAGTTTTCGGCCACGGCCAGCAGGCGGCCGAGCGCGCTGCCCACGGCACCTTGTGCGGCTTGAAACTCTTGCAGTTTTTCGGGCGTGAGATTCTCCGAGTCGATGGTAACCTGCGTGGCTCTGGCGCGTGCCGAAACGACGGCATCGAGCGTTTCCTGCTCGTGCGTGGCGTAGCCTTTCACGGTGGCCACCAAGTTCGGAATGAGGTCGGCGCGGCGTTGGTACTGCGACTCGACGTTCGCCCATTCGCTGGTTACTTTCTCTTCGGCCGTTACCAAGTTGTTGTAGGTTTTTATCGCCCAAATAGCGACGATGGCAACGAGCGCCACCACTGTAATCCAAATGACTGTGCTTTTTTTCATAAATCCAATTGTTTTAATTATTTGTATAATTTCTAATTTCTAATTTCTAATTTCTCACTCCTCACTCCTCACTTCTCACTTCTCACTACTCACTACTAACTGCTAACTATTTAGAATCTGCCTCCAGCACCGCCTCCGCCGCTGAATCCGCCGCCGAAACTGCCGCCTCCGCTGAATCCTCCGCGACTTCCGCCGCCTACGATGACGACGTTCTGTTGTCGGCGTGGAATGATGTAGGGCATCTTTTTTTCGTAGTGGCAATGTTGGCACCTGAATGTTTTTTGACCTTGCCCGGCGTGCGTCGTTGTGGCGGCAATCATTACTACGTCGCTGTCGAGTTTGTAGGTGCGCGCGCCGCATTGCGGACAGGTTTGGTACGGCGTTATGGCCGACAGATAGGGCAGTACGCAGGTGTTTTGGCAGTTGTCGCAGTGCCAAACGTCGTAATCGACCGATTTGACATTTTCTTCGGCTATCTGCCCCGATGCGAGAAAATCGTCTTCTTCTCGCTCCGAAAGCAGCCGCATCGTTGTGTCACAGCGCGGACACGCCATCGGTGTGTGGCGTATTGTGCGACGTGTGCGGCGCAGCCAGCCCGCCATGAACGCCATCGGCAATGGGAATAGCACGGCGAAGAACACGGCCAATCGGACTATCGTGCTGAGTTGTCGGTATTTCTCGTTGTTTGCGCCATACAGATGCAGCAGTTTGCCGTAACTTGCCCACGCAAAGGCGATGAGTAGCAGCAGACCGATGGTGAGATAGGTGGCCAGCGCGTTGCCTCCGCGTACGCGCGGCGAGTTGGCGTTGAGCAGCAGTTCGGCCAAGGCCTCGTCGCTTGTCAGGCGTTCGGTCAGCGCATCGATGCCAGCAATCATGCCGCCGTCGTAGTCGCCGCGTTTGAAGTAGGGGAACATCGTTTCGTCCAGCAGACGGTTGCAGAATGCATCGGGCAACAGTCCCTCCACGCCTACGCCCGTCTCGATTTTCACGGCGCGTATGTCGCTTACGAAAAGGATAAGCACGCCGTTGTTGCTCCCCGATTTGCCGATGTGCCACGTGTTGAACAGATCGTAGGCAAACGTGTATTCGTCGTAGTAGCCTATCGAATCGATGGCCGCGATGGCAATTTCGACGTTTGTCTCGGCTTCGAGCCGGCCGATTTTGGCATTGAGTGTTGCCACGGCAGCGTCGCTCAAGATGCCGTCGGGGTTGGCTACCCAGCAGGTGGCACAATGCGTCTTCGGGTTGGGCACGTCCTGCGGTTTGTAGGTGGCTGCAAACGCTCCTTGCCCGACGAGGCAGAGTAGAATCAGATATAAAGGTCTGTTTTTCAAGTTGTTACTGTTTCTTTCTGTCTGTTCCGATGGCGATTTTACCCGTTTGCAGCCCTTGGGCGGTCGCTGTCAGTGTGCAGTTGCCTTCGACAAGCACGGTCAGTTCGCCCGAAAAAGCGTGGTGCTGCGGCAGGTTGAACGGGTCGAGGTTGGCGGCATCGCCGTTGGCAGCGGCCACAAAATGTCCATCGCCTTTGGTGGCAAAATGTATCAGATGGTCGGCTGCTGGACAGAGATTTCCCTCTTTGTCGCAGATGCGCACGCGCACAAAATGCAGGTCGTTTGCGGGCAAAGCCTCCTCCTCCAACGCGATGTGATGCGGTTTGCCGGCCGTGTGGCGCGTTGCCTCACCAAAATCGGTTACGGCTTTCAGTTCGCCCGATTCGTAGGCGATGCCGTCCCAAATCAGGCGGTAGCGGCGTTGCAGAGCCAGCGCATCGCCGGCCGCGGCTGCCGAATCGGCTTCGGCTTTGGTGTATTTGTGGCGTTTGCCGAGGCTTTTTCCATTCAGAAACAATTCCGCTTCGTTGGCATCGGTATAGACCATCACAGGCACGGTGTCGCCCGTCTGCCAATTCCAATGCGGCAACACGTGCAGCGTGTGTTCGTTTTTGTTCCATTGCGAGCGATAGAGGTAGTAGCGATCTTTGGGAATGCCCGCCAAATCGATGATTCCGAAGTATGACGAGTGGCTCGGCCATGCGTCAGTATCGTAGGGCGACGGCTCGCCCAGATAGTCGAATCCCGTCCAGACGAACTGCCCGATAGTCCACGGATAGTCGTCCATATTGCGAAAATCTTCGTCGGGCAGGTTGCTCCATGGGCAGTATTGCAGGTCGTAGCCCGAACATTGGTTGGTCTTGCTCGTGCCGTTTGGTTGGTTTTGGTCGGTGATGGTCGAGGTGTTGTCGGGCTTCGCTGGCAACAGATACACGCCGCGCGACGATACGGTCGAAGCCGTTTCGGATCCCAGCACCAGCCGTTGTGGCGTGCGTTGGTAGGCCTCTTCGTAGCGGAAGGCGCGGTAGTTGAGTCCCACCACTTGCAGAATGCTGGCGAATCCGTTTTCGAGCACGCAACTCACTTGGTCCATGCCTGCCGTAACGGGGCGTGTGCCGTCTTCGCGTTCGCAGATGTCTTGCAGCATTTTGGCCACGCGGTAGCCGTCGGGCGAGCATTGTGTTGGCACTTCGTTGCCTACCGACCACATGACGATGCTCGGATTGTTGCGGAAATGGTGCAGCATATTCACCATGTCGCGCTCCGCCCATGCGTCGAAAAAGCGGTGGTAGCCATTGTCGCATTTGCCCCAATCCCATTCGTCGAAAGGCTCGCACATCACCATCATGCCGAGCGAGTCGCACAGGTCGATGAGTTCGGGAGCGGGCATATTGTGCGATGTGCGAATGGCATCGCAACCCATGTCGCGCAACATCAGCAGTTGGCGCAAAATGGCCTGCCTATTGACCGCCGCACCGAGCGGGCCGAGGTCGTGATGGAGGCAAACGCCGCGAAATTTGCGCACCCGTCCGTTGAGCATAAAACCTACGTTCGGCACTATCTGTATGGAGCGGATACCAAACGTTGTTTCCACGGTATCCACTGCCACGCCATCGGCTTCGACAATGGTGTGTGCTGTGTAGAGCGCAGGCTTTTCGGGCGACCAAAGCGCAGGGTTTTTCAGCACGAAATTCTGCTCCAAAGGCAACGAATGGCGCACGTCGAAAGTCGATGTCAGCGCATCGGCGGTCTTGCCTGTCGATTGTTCTATGATGTTGGTAGTCAGTCTGATACGCTTGCCGACGGCATTTTCTACAGTCGTTTTCAGATTGATGGCTGCCAATGTGTCGGTAATGTAGGGCGTTTGCACATGCACGCCCCACACGGGCACGTGCGTGCGCTGCGAGCGTATCAGATGCACATGGCGGTAGAGGCCTGCGCCAGGGTACCAACGGCTACTTTGCGGCCGATTTTCCAACCGCACGGCAAGCGTGTTGTCGCCAGCCCGCAGAAACGGCGTGATGTCGCAGTGGAAGGCGTTGTAGCCGTATGGCCAATAGCCCGCTTTTTGTCCGTTCACATAGACTTCGGCTTCCGACATGGCACCGTCGAACACGAGCGTATAGACCTCTGCGGCCGTGTCGATTTGGGCGATGGCGATGGTCGTCCGGTACCACGCTTTGCCCATGTAGGGCAGTCCGCCAGTGCGCCCCGTTTTGAGCGACGGACGTGTTTCGCCGTTTTGCCATACGGTTACGTTTTGCAGGTCGTTTGCGCGGTCGAACGAGCCGTAAATAGCCCAATCGTGCGGGACGGTTACTGCGCTCCATGCCTTATCCTGCACGGCGGGCATCTGGTGGTCGGTCTGTTCGAAAGCAAATTGCCACGAGTTGAGCAATGCCGAAATGGCCAATATCAGTAGGTTCATATTTTTTAAGAGTAAAGTTCAGATGTTGCTACGCCACGTTATAGTGAGAAATTAGTGAGTAGTGAGTAGTGAGCAGTGAGTAGTGATTTTTTTGAGATTAAGGTGTCTCGGTTACCGACAATTTGAAATTTGAAATTTGAAATTTGAAATTTGGAATTTGGAATTTGGAATTTTTCTTGCGACTTGATACTTGTGTCTTGTGTCTAATTCTATTGTCTTTGCTCTATGTTCTATGTTCTATATTCTTTGTTCTCTCACCTATAATCTCTCACCTATAATCTCTCACCTATAACCTCTTGCTACTTGCTACTTATATCTTGCTACTAAGTTAAAAGCGTTTTATTTCGCCTTTTTCTGTTGTGCTTTTGCGGCGGCGGCTGGTTTGCCAATGGCTTCGCGCATTTGTGTGTCGGCTTCGATGTTTTTCATGCGGTAGTAATCCATGATGCCCAAATTGCCGTTGCGGAAGGCTTCGGCCATTGCTTGCGGCACTTCGGCTTCGGCCTCTATCACTTTGGCGCGTGCTTCCTGCGCTTTGGCTTTCATCTCTTGTTCCAAGGCTACAGCCATGGCGCGACGCTCTTCGGCGCGTGCCTGCGCTATGTTTTTGTCGGCTTCGGCTTGGTCCATCTGCAGGTTGGCACCGATGTTTTTGCCTACGTCTACGTCGGCGATGTCGATGGAGAGAATCTCGAACGCTGTGCCAGCATCGAGGCCTTTGCTCAACACGAGTTTCGATATCGAATCGGGATTTTCGAGCACCATTTTGTGCGTTTCGCTCGAGCCGATGCTCGATACGATGCCTTCGCCCACGCGCGCTAGCACGGTCTCTTCGCCCGCGCCGCCTACCAATTGTTTGATGTTGGCACGAACGGTTACGCGCGCTTTGGCCAACAGTTGTATGCCGTCTTTGGCTACCGACGAAACCACTGGCGTGTCGATAACTTTCGGATTGACCGACATTTTCACGGCTTCGTCCACATCGCGCCCAGCGAGGTCGATGGCGGTGGCCATTTTGAATGTCAGGTCGATGTTGGCTTTGCTGGCCGAAACGAGTGCGTGCACTACGCGCGCCACGTGTCCGCCCGCCAGATAGTGTGCTTCGAGGTCGTCGCGGCGAATGCTCACCAAACCGGCTTTGTGCGCCTCGATCATGGCATTGACGATGATTGATGGTGGCACTTTGCGGATACGCATCAGAAACAGTTGTATGAGCGAGATGCTCACGCCCGACACGCGTGCCGACAGCCAAAGCAGAAACGGCACGTAGTACAGAAAAATGATGAGGAGAATCAGGATAACTATCCCCAAAATGACAGAAAGTGTAATGCCCATAATGTTGTTTTTTATTGGTTAAACTTGAAAAACGTTTTTTAATTCGCTCCTTTTTTTACCGATATGGTTTCGCCAGAGACCGCGGCGACTTCTACGTCGGTGTTGGGGTCGATAAGCCCGTCGATGGACTTGACTTCGAGCGTTTTGTCGTCGAAACGTGCGGTGCCTATGGGCGCAAGCCGCGACACGGTAACGCCTCGCTGTCCAACGCTCACCAGCGTGTCCTTGGGCGCATCTACCGTGCCCGACACCTCGGTGTTGAGCGACATGCGGTCGAGTGTGCGCGAGCGTACAAACAGCCAGATGGCAACTGCCATGGCCAGCACGCCGCACGCCAGCGTAACAAAGCCCGCCGTCGCGCCGAGCGTAACAAAAGCGTAACAGATGGAGGCCACCACAAAAGCAATGCCTGCTATGCCGCCAATGCTCACTCCGGGAATGATGAACAGTTCGAGCAACAAGAAAACGATGCCGAGCAGCATGAAAAGTACGACAAGAAAAATATCAAACATGGTGTTTCGTTTTACGATTTCAGATTTTTATCCCTTCCTCCCCATTATCAATTATCAATTGTCAATTGTCAAAACGCCACGCTCACGCCAGCCAAAATGTGCATGCCGATGTTGTCGTAGCCTTGCCAAAGTTGGTAGCGCAACTTGTCCGACAGCGCCAGCAGGTTGTTGGCTTGCACGAACACGCTGATGTTTTTCGGGAACGTGTAACTCAACGACAGGTTCAGGTCGTAGATGGGAGCCAACGACACGGTTCTGTGCTCGTCCTTGCTATGAAGTGTGGGCAGTTGCGCCTTGCGCTCCGAAGCGTAGTGAAAATGCACGTTTCCAGCAAAATTTTTGGTGAATAGTGCCTCGATGCTGGCATCGGCTTCCCACGTGGGCTTGTTCCACGCTTCGATGCCTTCGCTGCGCACGTCCCAGCCGTTGTAGCGGCCTTTCACACGGAAAATGTAACGCTCCTTCAGGTTGTAGGTGGCGTGCGCTTCGCTCGTAAGCAGGCGCGCTTTGGCATAATCCAGTCCGAAAGTGTTGGCGTAAACGTATTCCAAGTCGTTTTTCGGGTAGATGTTTGGCGTTTCGGTAGAGGAGTAAGTCGAATTGACGAAAAAGTGCGTGTTTTGCATCATTTTGTAGTTGATCGATGCACCGATTTGCAGGCCGTGTGTCGGTTTTATGTCGAATCCGAAGTGAAAATCGAACGGCGTGTAGTCGTTCTTTTCGGGACGAATGTTCATGTCGTAGTAGCGATTTTCGTGCAGAATGTTGGCAAACGAGGTGAACGCATAGTCGCCGCCGATGCCGCCATACACGCTGAATATTTGCCGGAAGGTGTAGCGCACTTCGATGTCGGGCGCAGCGGCCACTACGTTGCCTTTGTTGGCCGAGAACCACATTTTTGCGCCGGCGCGCAGCGAAAGACTTTCCCACGTCCGCTCGTAGCGCGGATTGAATGTGATGAGAAATTGCGGTTTGCGTTTTTCGGCGACGAAAGTGGTGTCGTGCGACGATTTTTGGGCATCAATCAGATAGACGGTGCGAATGGCATCGTTGTAGAGATAGGCCTCCACGTTCAGGTCGGCGTTGATGTGGTTGCCGTTGAGGTTGTAGCCGCCAAACAGGTCGAGTGCGATGCGATGTTCGCGCATGGCGGCCTGTTTCACCTTGATTCCGTCTTTGGTAATCGTTGGGTTCGAGGTCAGAAAGTCGTAGGCGAGGTTGCCGTTGTAGGTCCAGCCTTTGCGTTCGATGTCGTTCGAGCCGAAGCCGATGTTGGCGTGCGCCTGTGTGGTGGTGCGCATTTGCGGCCGCAGCCCGATGCCAGCCACGTCGCGATCGATGCCCTCGTCCCCGAAGTAGTAGGTGCTGCTTTCGAATACCGAATCGGTGCCGTAGAAACTGTAGTAGTCGTTGTCGAAACCGATGGTCGAGTAGAGTAGTCCGTGCTTTGTCGTGTGGCTGTAGTTCAGGTCGAAATCGGTCTGTATCAGTTTTTGAGTGCCATTCCAAAAGCCGTTGTGGTTCAGTTTCACGTCGAGCAGGTTGCTCTTGTTGTTCACGATGGGCGTCCAAACGTCGGCTATCCAGACGAGCGGGAATCCCAGTCCGACGCGTGCACACCCAGGTTTGTAGTTGGGTCGTCCCGTGTTTTTGGCGTCGGCGGCCGGCAGTGGGTAGAATTGCGATTCGACCTCCATCGGTGCGGCTTCGCTGCTATAGACCACTTGGCTCTTTTCTACTTTCGGGTCGGTGGTGGGCAGTTCGATGTCGGCACGCTTGATTTTGACCACTTGCGGCGTGTATTCTTTTTCGATATCGACCGATTGCGTGAATACGCTGTCGCTCTCTTGTGCAAATCCTGCGATGCAAAAGGCTGTCGTTACGATTGCCAATGAAATTTTTTTCATAATTATCTGTGGAGGTTTATTCGTCAATGTTGTTTTCTTCGCGTTCGGCGATGGCGCGCAAGCGTGCTTCTATCATGGTGGCGATGTCGTCGTCGGCCTGATAGTTGGCTTGCAGGCTAAGCAGATACTGTTTGGCCTGAAAATCGTCGCCCGTCTGCATGTAGATGTCGGCCAGCAGCACGAATGCGCGTGCCAACCAGTATTGATGCGGCGTGTTTTTGCTGATGAAATCCATGATTTCGCTCTCGGCGGTGGTGTATTGGCCGCTGTTGTAGAGTTGTTGGGCGTAGAGATATTTGGCTTCGGCTCCCATCTCGTGGCGCAAGTCTTGGCTCAACTCCTGCAAATCGTCGGTGGCGAGCATGGCTTCGTCGGTGGCGATGTACGATTTGGCACGGCAATAGCGTGCTTCGCGCACGATGGCTGGATCGGCGTTGGCATCGTCGAGCAGGGCGTTGGCGGCCAAAATGGTTTTGTTGTAGAGGTTGAGCGCGTAACTGCACCGCAATGCGCCGATGCGTGCCATGTATTTGTTCTCTTTGTTGCTGGCCGTTTCTTGCAACTGTTCGAAATAGCCGAGCGATTGCTCGTAGTTCTTCTGGTCGTAGGTGATTTCGGCGCAGCGTATCAACGCCTCCTCCTGATATTGGTTGCCGACGAAGTGCGTGAGGCGTTCGAAGTAGTCGAGCGCGCTCTCTTTCAGCCCTGTTTGGTAGTAACTTTCGGCCAGATAGTATTGTGCGGCGATGCAGTTGAGTGTCTGCTGGTCGCAATAGTTGGTCAGGTAGTTTTTGAAACTCGTGATGGCCTCTTTGTATTGCGCTTTCACATAGAGCCGTTCGGCGGCGGCGAAGTTCAGCGAGTCTTCGAGCGATTTTTTGACGGTCGATATGGCACTGCCGGCAATGGATTCGCGGTAGGCCAAGTATTCGTTTATCTGGTTGTTTTCTACATAGATGGCCTGCATGCTTTCGATGGCCACTTTGGCCTCTTCGCTGCTCGGATAGTTGTTCACAACCTCTTTGTAGGCGGCAATGGCTTTGTCGGTCTCGTTGTCGTTGGCGTATATCATGCCGATTTCGAGCGATGCTTTGCGTGCCACGGCGGTGTGCGGAAATTGTGCTATCACACGGTTGTAGGCCACGATGGCGTTGTCGTGCTCTTCCATTAGCACGTATGTGCGCCCGATTTCGTACATGGCATCGTCGATATAGTCCGATTGTGGATAGTTGGCAATCAACTGCTCGAGCTCGGCCACTTTGTCGGCATATTTTTTCTGAATGCCAAGAATGAATGCGTTTTGGAAGGCGGCGTAGTCGCCATAGCGCGGCGATTCGGCGACGGCTTTTTGGTAGTATGCCTTGGCTCCGTCGAAGTCGCGCGAGTAGAAGTGGCAGTCGCCTATGCGGTTGAGCGCGTCGCAGTAGAGGCGGCCGTCGTGGCGTTTTTGCGTATCGACATATTTTTGGAACCATACGATGGCGGCGTCGAAATTCTCCTCTTCGTAGTAGCAGTAGGCCATGGTGTAGTAGGCTTTTGGCTGCTCTCCGGCCGATTTTTTCTGGGGTTTATCCAAAAATGCCTGCAAATCTTGGCGTGCGTTGGCGTAGTCGCCAAGGCGATAGTAGGTTTCGCCGCGCCACAGGAACGCTTGTGCCGAAAACGATGCCGGCGTAAATTCGGCGATGGAAAGCGTGAAATAGTCGAGCGCAGCGCGGTAGTTTTTGGCGGCAAATTCGGCGGTGCCAAGTTGGAACAGCACATTCTCTTTGGCGGCCTGTATTTTGGGATTGGTCGCCTTCACCTTTTTCAACGATTCGTAGGCGGTTTTGTAGTCTTTTTCGGTCATGTAGATGTCGGCCAAATAACCGTAGATGTCGTCGGCGTGCGTGGTGTTCGGGTAGGTTTCGATGAAGTTTTCGAAGGCTTTCACGGCTTCGCCGAAGGGCGCAGCGTCTTCGTACACGGCCAGCACATAGTTGTAGTCGGCCTCCTCCTTGATGCGCTCGTCGAAATTCGTCTGTGCAGCGTTGCGGAAGGCCATGCGCGCCTGCGCTTTGTCGCCATATTTGGCGTAACTCAACCCGATGTGCAGGTAGGCGTTTTGCGCAAGACTGTCCGATGTGGCGGTTACTTTCGACAGCGCGGCCACAGCATCGCGGAAGTTGCCTTGCTTGTAGTGCGCCATGCCGAGCATGTACATGTCGGCGCGTTGCACTTTCTGCCCGTTGCGTTCGTATTTTTTCAGATAATCGACGGCTTCGCTGTAATTTTCGTTGCGGTAGGCGGCTTCGCCCAGAATGCGGTAGGCTTCGGAGTTGTATTTGCTGTTTGGCCAGCGCGTAATCAGTGTTTTGCCATATTCGCAGGCTTTGTCGTTGTCGCCCACGCGGTCGTATATTTGCAGGGCGTGGTAGGCGGCCGGTTCGGCGTAGGCCGAGTTGAGCGACAGTTCCAAAAATCCGTCGATGGCTTTGTCGTAGTTGCCCAAGCAAAATTCGGTGTACGAGTAGTAGTAGAGCGCATCTTTTTCGTAGATGGTCTTTTTGCCGTTGAGCGTGGCAAACAGAATGCGTGCAGGCTCGTATTTTTTCAGTTGCAGATAGGCCACGGCTTTGGTGTAGAGATACGCCATGTTCTCTTCGCCGTTCAGATGGTTGTTTTGCACCTGCTCGTACCAAGCGATGGTTTCTTCGTATTTTTTGGCTTCGAAGCAGCAGCGACCGAGCATGTAGGCCACACGTTCGCGCATGGGAGCATCGGGATAGTCGTTCAGGTATTGTTGTAGCAGTGCCGACGCATCTTTGCGTTTCAGCTCGTAGGCGTTGCTGGCTATGTAGTAGCGCGCTTCGGCGTAGAGCGGGTTGTTGCGGTCGGTCGTGGCGCAGAAGTTTTCGAAACAGGTGGCCGATGCGCCGAATTTGCGTTGTTCGTAGAGCGTGCGCCCCTCGTCGAATAGGCGGTCGCTGTTGGTGCGTAGTGCCGTCTCTTGTGCCGATAGTGTGGCGCATACGGCCGACACCGCCAGACAGAGGCAAATTTTTCTGATGTTCATCGAGAATGGTCTTTTTTTGTGCGCAGTCGGTCGGTGTGTGGCTGCACACGGTTACAAATTGCAAAGATACAAATTGTTTTGTTACAAAACAACGTTTGGGCGATTTACTGTTGGTAATTTCGCATAGATTTGTGCCGCGCGTGCCGTGTTCGCAAAAAAATCTGTATATTTGCAGAAATTTCTAATCGGACATTGCTTATGAGACATTGCAAGTGGTTGCCGCTGTTATGCGCGGTTTTGTGTTCGGTGGCGGCGTTGGCGCAGCCTGCCGAAAAACCAGTTTTCGTCGAGATAGAGACAACTTTGGGCAAAATGAAGGTGCGCCTTTACGACGAGACACCGCAACACCGCGACAATTTCGTGAAATTGGTCAAATCGGGCTTCTACAACGGACTGCTGTTTCATCGTGTCATCAAGGATTTCATGGCGCAGGGCGGCGACCCCGAGTCGCGCAACTGCAGCCCGACGGCGCATCTTGGCTCGGGCGGCTTGGACTATACGGTGCCGGCCGAAATCGTCTTCCCGAAACTCTATCACAAACGTGGTGCGCTGGCCGCAGCACGCTTGGGCGATGCCGCCAACCCCGAACGCGCCTCGTCGGCGTGCCAATTCTACATCGTGCAGGGCAAAAAGTACAGCGATGCCGAATTGAACGAACTCGAACAGTATGTTGGTCGCGCCATTCGCTCCGCGACACCATTTAAGTATAGCGACGAACAGCGGCGGCAATACAAAATGTTTGGCGGCACGCCGCACCTCGACGGACAATATACCGTTTTCGGCGAATTGGTCGATGGCTTTGCCGTACTCGACAAGTTGTGCGCCGTTGCCACAGGCGAATCCGACCGCCCCGAACAAGATGTGGTGATTATTCGCATGCGCGTCGTGAGAAAATGATTCAAATTGTTGATTAGTAGCAAGACACAAGTAGCAAGTCGCAAGAGGTTATAGGTTATAGGTGAGAGAATATAGAACAAAGAGCAAAGACTTTTTAATTATTCAATTATCTAATTTCCAATTATTTAATCAAATTTCAAATCACCAAATCACCAAATTCACAGTAGCAAGATACAAGTAGCAAGTCGCAAGACAAATTTAGTGTGAAAGTTTGAAAGTATAAAAGTGCGAAAGTAGGGGCGCATCAATTGCGCCCGTTGCGAATTACAAATCCCGTGCGACCAGAAAACCAAATAACCAAATAACCAAATCAACAGAAACTTAGAAACAATGAGAAGCGCGCGTAGCGCGCCAATCTTCAAATTTTCAAATCTTCAAACAATATCAAACCGTGCGCAGCACGAAAAACAATCTTCAAATTTTCAAATCTTCAAACAAAGATATGCTATGTTGCTCGAATACAAAGATGTAGATATTTATCAGGACGAGATGCCCGTGTTGCGTGGCGTGAATTTCAGCGTCGAACGCGGCGAATTTGTCTATCTGCTCGGCAAGGTGGGCAGCGGCAAAAGCACGCTCATCAAATCGATGTATGCCGAAGTGCCGATAAAACGTGGCGACGCGCGCATTTTCGACTACAATTTGGCACGTTTGAAACGCAAGGACGTGGCCATGTTGCGGCGCAAAATCGGCATCGTGTTTCAGGATTTTCAGTTGCTCGGCGACCGCAGCGTCGATAAAAATCTGGAGTTCGTGTTGCGCGCTACTGGCTGGAAAGACAAACGCAAAATTGCCGAACAGATTGATTTGGTGCTTTCGGTCGTGGGCATGGCCAAAAAAGGCTACAAACGTCCGCATCAACTTTCGGGCGGTGAACAACAGCGTGTGGTCATAGCGCGTGCGCTGCTCAATTCGCCCGAAGTCATCGTGGCCGACGAGCCATCGGGCAACCTCGACCCCGAAACGGCCAACGAGATTTTCTCGCTGCTCTACGAAATTTCGCGCGGCGGCACGGCGGTCATCATCGCTACACACAACCACTCGTTTCTGAACGTTTACCCCGGCCGCATCTTCTGTTGCGAAGAGGAAAAACTCACTGAACAGTTGAAAACAGTGTGAAAGTGAAACAGTGTGAAAGTGAGAAAGTGTGAAAGTAGGGACGTGGCGTGCCGCGTCCGATGGCGGCGTTGAGTAGTTGTTGGGGGCAATTAATCAATTATCCAATTATTTAATTACCCAATCAATTTTCAAATAACCAAATAACCAACTCAACAAATAACCAAAAAAATTTAGAAACAGCGCACAGCGCGAGAAACAATCTTCAAATTTTCAAATCTTCAAATCTCCAACAAGACTTAAAAACCAATGAAAATAAGGCGTTTTTTCTACATATTGTTGCTTTTTTGTCCTGCCTTGTCGATGGCACAGATGGAGGAGCCCGTAACGTGGCAGTGCAGCATCGAGCCGACTTCGGATTCGACGGCCGATGTGGTTGTGGCGGCTAAAATTGCCGCTGGCTGGCACCTCTATTCGCAGTATCAGGCGGGCATGGCGCAGCCCACAGTCATCGCTTTGGAGCCAACCGGAAATTATGCGCTGGCCGACACGTCGCGCTATTTTTCCGAGCCGCCCTACACCGAACATTACGATGCCGAATTCGACGATACGGAGCGTTTTTTCGTCGGGCAAGTCGAGTTTCGCCGCGCTATCAACGTGTTGAGCCACAGCGATTTTGTGTTGCGTGGCAGCATTGATGCGCAGGCTTGCACGGGCGGTCGGTGCGTGCCGGTGAAGTCCGATTTTTCGCTCACCGTCGCTGGCAATCCATCGGCGGCAACGGCTGCAGTTGCGCCCTCCGAATCGGGTGCCGATAGGTCGCTGCTGTGGTTTTTCTTGCTGGCGTTTGGCGGCGGATTGCTCGGAGTGCTTACGCCGTGCGTCTTCCCGATGATACCGATGACCATCTCCTATTTCATGAAGCATGGCGGTAAGCGGCAGGCTGTTTTCTACGGATTTTCCATCGTGCTGATTTATGTGCTTGTCGGCATCGTGTTGTCGGCCATTTTTGGCGAGGGTTTTGCCAATTTCATCAGCACGCATTGGCTGCCAAACGTGCTTTTTACCATCATTTTTGTGCTGTTTGCTGTGTCGTTGTTTGGCTATTTCGAGATTTCGCTGCCTGCGTCGTGGGTGGGCAAATCGTCGGGTAACGAGCAGAAGGCGGGCTACGTCGGCACGTTTTTCATGGCTCTGACGCTGGTTTTGGTGTCGTTCAGTTGCACGCTGCCCATTGCCGGCGCTGTGGCGTTGGGGGCGGCTGGCGGCGGCTTCCTCAAACCGATTGTCGGCATGTTGGGATTTTCGTTGGCGTTTGCGCTGCCGTTCACGTTTTTCGCCTTTTTCCCGAATCTGCTCCAGAAATTGCCCAAATCGGGCGGCTGGATGAACACGCTGAAGGTGTGTCTTGGCTTTGTGGAGTTGGCATTTGCGCTCAAATTTTTGAGCGTGCCCGACCAAACGTATCATTGGGGCATTCTCGACCGTGAGGTTTATCTCGCTCTGTGGATTACGATTTTTGCGCTCATGGGATTCTATCTTTTGGGCAAAATCCGCTTCCCGTTCGACGACGAGCAGCCTGTGCAGAAGTCGTGGTTCCGTTTCTTTTTGGTCATTGCCGATTTTGCGTTTGTGGTCTATATGGTGCCAGGGCTTTGGGGCGCGCCGCTCAACGCACTTTCGGGCTGGTTGCCGCCCATGAGTACGCAGGATTTCAACATCAGAGAGATGGTGGTCGAAGGGGCTACAGCGCAGCGCGCCAGCGTGTGCGGGCAGCCGTCGTTTGCCGACCGTCTGCATCTGGTTGCTGGCCTCGACGGCTATTTCGACTACGACGAGGCGGTGGCGTGCGCCAAGGCGAGCGGCAAACCGCTGTTTCTCGATTTCACGGGACACGGCTGCGTGAATTGCCGCAAAGTGGAGCAAAAAGTGCTGTCCGACAGCCGCATACAACGGCTTTTGAACGAACATTTTGTGGTGTGCGCGCTCTATGTCGACGACAAGGTGATTGAACTCCCGAAGTTGTTACAAATTGCTGATAATCAGTCGAATGCAATTACGATGCTGGGGCAGAAAAACGCCTATTTGCAGACAAGCTTGTTTCACGAAAATTCGCAGCCGTGCTACATCGTGGTCGATGCTGCCGACGGGCGTGTGTTGGCTGGCCCCATACACTACGAGACCGACCCCATCGCTTTCGAGGCGTTCCTAAACGCAGGTATCGAGCGGTCGCTCCAATAAAATGTTGATTGGCTGCCCCGAAATCGCCTAAATTTTGCTGAGCAATTCTTGGATTTTTGCTTCGATGAAGTTGTGGCGCGGTTTCGCGGCGTTCTCGTCGATGGCCGTTTGAAACATCTGTTCGATGGCCAGCACGCTCTGTTCGATGCCGAATTGGCGGCCGTGTTCGCTGTATTTGTGCTCCATGCGTTCGCGCTCGTCGGGATTGTCGAGCCAATAGTCGATGGTTTGCGCCAAATCGGTGGCGTTGCCTGGCACGAAAAGGCTGCGTTTGTCGAGCGCAAATTGCGGCGTGGCCGAGCGGCTGCTGTTGGCGATAATCGGCACGAGCCCGCTGGCAAAGGCTTCGATGCACGAGATGGCCTCGATTTCGATGTCGGCGGCGTGAATGTAGAGGTCGGTCATGGCGAGCATATCGAGCAGTTCGGGCTTGGAAAAGAAGCGGAAAATGGGCGGATTTTTGAGCGATTGCCCCATCTGTTCGAGTTCGTCGCGTTTGGGGCCTTGTCCCGCGAAAACGAGTTGTATGCGGTCTGCGTATTTCGATTTTTTCGCGGCCTTGATGATGACATCTTGGCGTTTTTCGGCCGACAGGCGGCCAATCATCATTATCAGTATTTTGCCAGCAAATTCGGGCGTTTTCTCCTTTTTTCGGTAGACAAAATCGGGTTCTACGCCGTTCGAAATCACGTGCAGTTGCGCCGTGTAGCCGTTCCTTTTCAGTTGGTCGGCTATGAATTGGCTGGGGCAGTGTATGTGCGTGAATTTGTTGTAGAAAATGTCGCGCGCCATCATGTATAGCGACTTGTTCACCAGCCGCCAATTTTTCATGCCTGCCGACGAGGTGATGTTTTCGGGTTGCACGTGGAAGGCGGCGGTGTGTGGCACGTTCATCTCTTCGGCCACCTTCAGCCCGACGATCGAGAGGGCAAACGGCATCATGAAGTGCACCACATCAGCCCATGCGATGGCTTCGGTCAGTTTGGCTTTGTTGGGCGCAGCGAACGCCATGCCTTGCGACTTGATGAGGCTGTCGAAGATGGGCATGTGAAATTCGCGTACAATGTATTTGTCGTCGCTTTCGGTGCCTGTGGTTATCACACGCACCTCGTGGCCGTGGTTGCGCAACACGTTGGCAAAACGCTTGGCCGATATGGTCGTGCCGTTGTTGTCGGCATCAAATTGGTCGATGACTAAAAGGATTTTCATGGCAAAACTAAATCGGAATTCTTCTTAATTCGCACTTAAATAACTGAAAATTAAGCCATTAAGTTATTAAGTCATTTTAATGTACTACTGCGAAAAATTCCAACGTGTCGCTGGCGTCGTTTATCAGGCTGTGCGTGTGGCCTTGCGGGCAATAGTGGCAGTCGCCGGCGGTCAGTGGCAGCCGTTGGCTATCGTCGATGACGTGTCCGCTGCCGCAGGTTACGAAAATGATTTCGCAGTTGGTGTCGTGCGTGTGCAAACCAATCGATGCGCCGCGTTCAAGCCGTCCGCGCATGATGCGGTTGTGCGCGTCGTCGAATATGCGTAGTGCGACCTCCTTGTCGCCGCCCTTGAAGTGCTGAAGCGTTTGCTCCTCGATGTTTTTGAAATCGACAATCATTCTTCTCGTTTTTTGATGTTGGCAGTTATTTTTTGTAGTTCGGCAAGGCGCACCTGTATCTTGTTCAAGCGTTTGTGCTTACGGCGCGAGTGCGTTTGCCGGAATCGCAGGTGGTAGCACAGCACGGCGGTAACGAAGTAGAAACCTACTTGCAGCCAAAGTGCGCGATATTCGAACTGGATCTGTTCCAAGGTGGCACCCATGCTGTTCATCTTCACGAAACCCTGCACGCCATGCGTCGATGGAATGAGGTACGAGAAATACCGCCAAAAGTCGGGCATGGCAACGGTAGGCCACGAAACTCCCGATAGAAATACGAATATGACCGACGTGAAGACGAAAAGTATCATCGGGCTTTCACGGTCTTTGACGAAACACGACAGCGTGATGGCAAAAAATATGCACGCCAAAATGTAGGGCAGACCGAACAGCAGCAGGTCTATTGGGTCGGACAGGCGTGGCAGCGCAAATAGTTTGGGCATGACCAGCAACAGCCAAAACGATGCCAGCGTGTAGAGCATGAAGTAGAGCAGCGACTTACCAAACACGATTCGTAGAACGCCGTTGTAGTGCTGCGCCACAGGCACCAGCGTGTCGAATTGGTTGCGCTCGCGCGCCGTGCCGGCCAACATGCAGATGCCGATGAGCAGTGTCTGCTGTATGAGCAACATCAGCACCGCAGGAATCAGGAAACTTGCAAAGCCCGATTGCGGATTGTAGAGCGCGATGGAGGCCGATTTCACAGGAGCGACGGCCACGTCGTCCTGCTGGCGTGTGGCGTGTTTCTCGTGTTCCATCTGCAACTCTGCGCCCATGTCGAGCGATACTTCGGTGGCTGTCAGCACAAACGCTTTGTAGAACAGCAGGCTGCTCATGTCGCAGTAGAGGCTCACGTGCGCTTGCTTGTTGCGGTGTATGGCTTCGCTGAAATCGCGCGGAATGTAGAGAATGCCGTAGGCGTACTCCTTGTCGAGCCATTCTTGGGCGTGCGGCATGTCGGGACAGTGTGCCAGCACCTTCACTTCGGGGCTCGCATCGATGCGGCGGGCAAACTCACGGCTCAACACGCTGTTCGACTCGTCGACCACAACCAACGGCGCGTCGCTGACATGCTCGGTGTTGTAGATGAGCGTGTAGATGACGGGATAGGCCAATGGCACGATAAGGAAAAACAGCACCACCACCGAATCTTTGAAAATAAAATTCAGTTCCTGCCGCCAAACATAAAACGTGTCTTTGAAGCCTTCGCTTATGCGCTGTTTCAGACTATATGGATTGTTCATGGTTGTTTACGGAATGTATTTGAAATGCAGCAGTTCGCGTTTCAGATTGCGCGCATTCAGTATGGGGAGCAACAGGAAACAGAGCAGCGCCACATAGTTCCACCAGCAGTAAAACAGCGGTCGCCCATTCAACGCTTGCGACACGTAAATCTCGAAATAGTGCCGCATGGGAAACAGGTAAGCCAGTGCGTGTATGGCACCATACATGGCCTGCACGGGAAACGAAAAACCGCACACCGAGAACGACAACATGCCAAACAGACTCGCAAAACTCAACCCCATGCGCAGCGTAGGCAGAATGCTTATCATGAACACGCCCACCGCTTGCGAGGCGATGATGAGGCAAAACATCGCTCCGAGCATCGGTGCTAAGCCCGAAAGCAGCGGAAAATGTCCGTAGCCATAGAGCAGCGACAGCATCAGCCCGCCTGTTACGCACCACAGCAATGTCTGCGGCAAAAGTTTTCCCAATAGGCTCACTGTCAGCGAGTTGCCGCCGCGGCTAAGCCATTGGCGCGAAGTGCCTTCCTTTATTTCGATGCCGATGGAATAGACGGTTATCATGAAAATGAGCAGTTGCATCATGCCCGGCAGAAAGCAGTTGTTCAGATAAACCGAATAGTTGAGCCACGGATTGCCGAGCGCATGTGTGTGTACCACTATCGGCTGTATGCGCGCCATGATGGCATCTTCGGTTTGCCCGTAGGCCAGCCCCGTTTGCAGCGACACGGCTTTGCCCGCCAACACCGAGATGGTCTCCATGTCCTTGAACAGCAACGAGCCGCCAATCATGAACGCACTCGTGGTGTAGAACGACACTTGAGGCTGGCGGCCTGCCGTGGCATCGGCCGTAAATCCTTCGGGAATGTAGAAAAATCCGAAAATTTTGCCCTCTTGCAAGGCTTGGCGTGCTTCGGCGAAACTTTTGGTCTGCATCACGATGCCCGTCTGCTGAAAACTGTTGAGTTGCCGCACAAGCGTGCGCGAGGTGGCCGTGTTGTCCATATCGACAATGCCGGCGGGCAGGTCGGTTGGCAGGCCGCAACGCATCAGCGACAGCATGACGACCGCAGTGATAATCGGCGCAAAAAATATGCCGAATGCATAGATTGGTCGCGTTACGATGCGTCGCCACTCGCGCTTGTTGAGGGCAAGCAGGCGTTTGACTGTAACTTTCAGCGACATTATTTTCTTTCTCTATTTTCCAGCTTGAGAATAACGCTCATGCCTGGGCGCAGGCCTTCGACTTTTTCGATGGGGCGTGTGCGCACTTCGAATGTCTTGATGTCGTATTGGCCGGTGGCTTTGGTTGCTTTCCACACGGCGTAGGTGCCCATGTCTTTCAGGTGTGTGATGCGCAGACCGATGGTATCGTTGTCGAGCGCAGGCACAAATGCGCTGATGGTGTCGCCCATCTTAAACTGCGACAGCAGGTCTTCGCGCACGTTGAAAATCACGCTCATATTGTCCAAATTGATGATGTTCATGATGGGTGCGCCTTGTCCCACAAGTTCGCCCACTTTGGGGAATATCTCCGAAATCTCGCCGTCGGTAGGCGAAATCAGCGCGCCCTCTTTTTCGTACGAATGCACTTCGGCCAGCGTGCCGAGCGAGTAGTTCACAAAGGCATCGAAAATGGCTTGGTTTTCGTCCGAAATGGCCTCTTTGCTGCGCTGATATTGCGTGTAGGCGGTCTTTTCCGACGCTTTCATCGAACGCAACGTGGCATCGGCTTCGTCGCGGCGTTGTGCCGATACTACGCCCTCTTTGTAGAGTTTCTGTATGCGGTTGTAGGTCTTTTCGGCCAATTCGCGATTGGCTTTGGCCTTCTGCCAAAGTTCGTAGGCGGTCTGCACGGTGTTGTTCGATGCGCCCTTTTCGGCGCGTTCGCGCTGTGCCGAGGCGGCTTGGCGCAAGGCTTCGGCCTGTTCCAATTTGGCGGCCACTTCGGGACTCGGTATCAGCACCAAGGTGTCGCCGGCGTGCACTTGGTCGCCCACTTCGACGTTGTATTTGACGATACGCCCAGGCACTTTGCCCGATATGCGCAACTCTTCGGCTTCGGCTTGCCCCATGATGATTTCGTCTTCGGGCTGCAAAATGAAGAAGCCCGCCACGGCCACCAACACGATGATGCCCACCATGGCGCAAAAGGCGATGATGATGTTGTTCAGCGCGATTTTCTTTTTCGACGCCAATTCATCTTTCTCTCTCTTGTTGTTTATCTCTTCGCTCATAGTTTATTTCTGTTTTATCCGATTGTTTTCGATGTTGTCTATTTTACCTGTCCGCTCACTTTTTGCAGGGTGAGTTCGGCTATGCGCACGCCTATCTGTGCGTCGATGTATTCGGTTTGTGCTTTGAGCCAGGCCGTTTGCGCCTCCATCAGTGCCAGCGGATTGCTGAAACCTTCGTCGAACCGCAGTTCGGACGAGCGCAGGTTCACATCGGCGGTTGCTTTGCTTTTGGTGGCCGTGGCGAGCGTGTTGTTGGCTTGGTCGTATTGGAGCGTGGCTTGTCTCAGCTCCAATTGCGCCTTGTCTTTGGCGGCCTCTATCTCCAAATCTTTGATGTGTGTGCTGGCTTTGGCCGAATTTATGCGGTAACTGCCGCCAATCCAGCCCGTGATGGGTATTGTAACCGACACGCCCACGTTGAACATGCCGCCGAACGAATTGTCGAAACCTTTGTACAGATTCGGGTTTGTTACGAGGTAGTTGGCGTTGAACAGCACGTTGGGCAGCAGCGACGAGCGCACCACGGTCTCCTGTTTCTTGGCTATTTTCTTGGCCAGTTCGAGGTTGGCTATGTCGGTGCGGTTGGCGTAGATGTTGGCGGTGTCGAGCGTGGCAAACAGGTTGTCGGTTATCTGCAGCGACAGTGTGTCGGCGGCTTCGTCGGCCAGCACGATGGTGTCGCTCAGGTCGATGCCGCAGAGTTGCATCAGGTTGAATTTCGCCATCGTCAGGGCTTGGTCTATCTTCGATTCGGCCAGTTGCACTTCGTTCAGGCGAACGTCCACGTTCAGCAGGTCGGAGGGCGTGGCGATGCCCTCGTCAATCATGTGGCTGACATTTTTTTGTGTCTGTGCAAGCAGTTCCACCATGCTGTGTGCCAAAAGGCGTTTTTGCGCCAACGACACCACCAGCCAATAGTTCTCTTGCGTTATCAGGCTCACGTTGTCGCGCATGGCTTTCGCGTTGTTCTCGGCCACGGTTTGTCCGTAGTTGGCTATCTGGTTCAACGCTATCAGTTTTCCGCCGAGAAACACGGGTTGCACCAACGCCACGTCGCCTATCATCACATTTTGAATGTCGATGCGCGTGAGATGGCGTATCTCGGCAGGAATGAGCATGCCGTACATCATGCTGCCATAGTCGACGAGTTCGAGGTTCTTCTGGTTCCACTGATACGAACCCACCACGCCGATGTGCGGAAAATAGTTGCTGATGCTTTGGCTGCGTGTGTTTTGCGCTATCCGCACCGTCTCGTCGGCCACCTTGAGCGACGTGCTGTGCTCCGTGGCCAACGCTATGCAGTCGTCCACGGTCTTGGGTTGTGCTGCCAATATGGTGGCACAGCAGCCGCAAATGAAGAGGATTCCGATTCGTTTCATCGTTGTATGGGGTTAGTTGCGGTTGGCGGCTGTGGCTATGTGGTTACCATGTATTTTTATGGTGATGGTGTCGCTCGTCAACTGGCCGTCGTACACTTCGTCGAGCATGATGATGTCGTCGTAGCGCACACCACGTCCGCTCACGTTTATCGCGCAGTCGGCCGATTGCAGCAGCCCTGTCTGTATCGATAGTTTTTTGGTGTATGGCACGAGGTGCAGCGAGTCGCCGTCCACTTTGGCGCGCACTTTGGTGATGTCGCCGCCCAACTCGTTGAACACGAGCAATACGCTGTCCTTGTCGCTCGATTTCAGATCGACAACGCTCAACTGACCCACTTTTCTCAGTTCGTACGTTACCGCTGTCGTGTCGGAACTACTGATGGTGAGCGTGCCCGAAGTTTTGTAGGCGTAGTCGCCCGTGAAAACTTTCGCCTTGTTGCAGGAGCAGAGGCAGAGCAGTGCTGCTCCGAAAATCATTGTCTTTTTCATTTCGATTATGACGTTTGTTTTATTGCTTTTTCTGTGCGCTCTGTGCGATGAGGCTTTCCACCATGCACTCTACAAATGTGTTGAATGTGGCGGCGTATTGCGCATATTTTTCTTGCACAAAAAACGATGTCTCGAGGCTTTTCAGCACCATTTGCATCATGTCGGCAAAGGCGTCGGCATCGAACTCGGAGGCGGAATGTTTGAGTGCTCCCTCTTGGGCAAGGTGCTTGAACTGTTCGAGTTCCCAAGCGTCGAACTCGCGGCACAACTGGCGTATGCTTTCGAAACGCTGGTCGAGCGCGTGCTTGATTTCGTGGCGCAACATCTGTTGGTAGTTTTTGGCTTGGTTCATCAACTCCATGCGGCGTATCATGTACTCCTTCAGACGGTCGGCGGCGGGGCGGTCGGTGTCGTCGAATATGGGTTGCAGTGCATCGCGCATGTCGGCAAGTTCGTTGCCTACGATGATGCCAAACAACTCTTCTTTGCCCGCGAAATGGTTGTAAATCGAGCGTTTGGCTTTGTGCGCTGTCTGCGCGATGCCGTCCAACGAGGTTTTGTCGAAACCGGATTGTTTGAACAGTTCACTCGCTACGGCGAGGATTTGATTGCGTGTTTTAGTTACTTTTTTCATCGATTTTGTTTTTTGGTGCAAATTTTGTTACAAATTTCGTGCCAAACTTGTGCGAAGGAAAAATTTTTGTGGAATTTCTTGCGCTGCGCGCAGTTTCTATCTCGTGCTTCGCACGGTTTGATATTATTTGAAGATTTGAAAATTTGAAGATTTGAAGATTGGCGCGCTTCGCGCGTTTCCGATAGTTTCTAAGTTTCTGTGTTTCTCGCGCTTCGCGCTGTTTCTGTGTTTTTGGTTATTTGTTGATTTGGTTATTTGAAAAATTCTTAATTATTCATTCTTAATTGGTATTTAACCCCTACCCCCACTGCGTGGGT
>CAVKQB010000033.1:0-22555 GCA_963658575.1 Leyella stercorea
TTTTTTCGTGTATTTTTTTTGTTTTTTTCGATTAAAATAATTCCGCCAACGGGTAGACTTTTCACTTTATAAACTTTCACACTAAATTCGTCTTGCTACTAATCGATAATTTGAAATCTGAAATCCGTCAATTACTTTTCTTCGTCGGCGAGTTTGTTGTAGCAACAGCGGCAAATGGGTTCGTATTTGTCGGTTTCGCCCAGCAGCACTTGGCTCTCGCCAGCCACCAAACGGTGCGATATGTAGGCGGGCTGGCCGCAACGCACGCAGATGGCATGCACTTTCGTTACATCGTCGGCAATGGCCATCAATGCAGGCATCGGACCGAATGGCACGCCCCGGAAATCCATGTCCAAACCGGCCACGATGACGCGAAAACCTTGGTCGGCCAACGTGCGGCAAACATCTACCAAACCGTTGTCGAAAAATTGCGCCTCGTCGATGCCAATCACGTCCACATCGCCCGTCATCAGCAGTATGCTCGACGACGAATCGACTGGCGTAGAGGCGATTGTGGTGTGGTCGTGGCTCACTACATCGTTGTCGGAATAGCGCGTGTCGATGCTCGGCTTGAAAATCTCTACGCGCAATTTGGCAAATTTGGCGCGCTTCAGGCGACGAATGAGTTCCTCGGTCTTGCCCGAAAACATCGAGCCGCAGACAACTTCGATGCTGCCGCGCTGATGACCAAAATGGGTGGTCGATTCAAAAAAGTCCATACGTGATGACGTTTATTGGCGTTCGTGATATTTTTTGTAACTTTGCGGAAATAATTTTTTCCTTTTGCAAAGATAGCAACTTTTCGCGAAAAACGCCATATAATATAGGGTGAAATTATGAACAAAGAGACACTCATCGCACTCATCGAAAAAGACATCGACGAACTGAAAACGCTGACACGCGGCTTTTCGGAGATGAACGAATTTCCGCAACCATTGCTCGATTTGGCCGCTGCCAAAGCCGACAATCTGCGCTGCAATCTGTTGCAACTGCCACACGCTACGGTTGCCGCACCTGTCGAAAACATCGAACCCGAACCGCTTGCGGAACCCATTCCGGCTCCAACCGTCGAAGCACCAACGCCCGAACCGACAGTCGAGCCAGAACCCGAATTGCCCGATCCGGAACCGATAGTTGAGCCAGAACCCGAACCAATCGCCGAAAGCGCGCCGCAACCCGCCGAACCGGAATCCGAACCGGAACCCGAATCCGAAGAGGATGCGGCACCCGCACCCGCGGCCGAGCCGCACACGATAGTGGCCGAAACGCTCGCCAAAAAAGAGACCGTGGTCGACGAGTTCGAGAAAAAAGACGACGAATCGCTCGCGCACGCCATCGCCAGCAAGCCCGTAACCGACCTGAAACAGGCCATCAGCATCGCCGACCGCTTCCGATTCCAGCGCGAACTCTTTGCCAACAACGGCGAAGCCATGATTCGGGCACTCGACGCACTCAACGCCTGCACCACGTTCAGCGAGGCCGAGCAGTACATTGAATCGCGCCTGCACCTGCCCGCCGATAATCCCGCCACCACCGATTTCGTCGAACTCGTCCACCGCAAATTTAATTAGAAATTAGCAGTGAGCAGTTAGCAGTGAGAAATGAGAAATGAGGAATTAGGAGTTAGGAATGAGACGTTGTTGGGCGCGTGCCTGTCCCCTTTTCAAGGGGACGAGCGAAGCGAAGGGGTTCAAGTTTAATTAAGAATTAAGAATTAAGAATTTTTTCGATAAGCGAGGGCAGTGCCAAACTTGTTTGATCAATGCCGAGCGGAGAAAAAATGCGCGCAGCGAATTAAGAATTGTTCGCACCCAAGTTGTCCTTGCTCTTTGTTCTATGTTCTTTGTTCTAAAAAATTGCAAATCCAGTGCGACCAAATAACCAAATAACCAAATCATCAAATAACCAAATCTGCAAATCCCCAGAAACTTTCGCACTTTTATACTTTCAAACTTTCACACTAAATTTGTCTTGCTACTAATCAATTGTTCTTACTCTTTGTTCTATATTCTTTGTTCTAAACAAATTCCAGCCTTCCCTTATGCTCTACCTTGTTCCCACACCCGTCGGCAATATGGACGACATCACGTTGCGCGCCTTGCGTGTGCTGCGCGAAGCCGACCTCGTGTTGGCCGAGGACACGCGCACCACGTCGGTGTTGCTCCACCACTACGACATACACACGCCCATGGAGTCGCACCACAAGTTCAACGAACACCAAAAGGTCGATTCCGTGGTCAATCGCCTCTTGCGTGGCGAAACCGTCGCTTTGGTGTCCGATGCCGGCACGCCCGCCATCTCCGACCCAGGTTTTCTGCTGGTGCGCGCCTGCGTGGCCGCTGGTGTCGAGGTGCAATGCCTGCCCGGAGCCACCGCTTTCGTGCCAGCCTTGGTCGATTCGGGGCTGCCGTGCGACCGCTTCTGTTTCGAGGGGTTCCTGCCGCAGAAAAAAGGCCGCCAAACGCACTTGGCCGCTTTGGCCGCCGAAGAGCGCACCATGATTTTCTACGAATCGCCCTTCCGCATTGTGAAGACGCTCGAACAGTTGGCGGCCGTGCTTGGCGCAGAGCGCAGAGCCTCCGTCTCGCGCGAAATCTCCAAAAAGTTCGAGGAGACCGTGCGCGGTTCGCTCGCCGAACTCGCCGCACATTTCACCGCCTGCCCGCCCAAAGGCGAGTTTGTCATCGTTGTCGCTGGTCGGTAGTTTGCTGCCGTTTGTCGACCAAGAAATCCGCTTACAATTTGAAAGCAAAAACGGGCAATCGCATTTCTTTTGTGTAGAAAAAGAGTTTGTTTTTGCGTTTTTCGAAAGTAATTTTGCGCCTATTCGGCCACTTTTTTAGAGAAAAACAGGCTCAAAAAGTCCTCTTCTTCCGTCGGATTTTCTCTAAAAATATGTTGTGTAACATAAATTTTAAGCCCACTTTTGCGTCTTTTGCCGAAAAAACAGACAGCATTGTCGTTCGAGGCAAAATATCTGTTAAACGGTTGAAAATAAACCGTTTGCAAAAAATGCCATTTATCGAATAACAATATCTGTTTTTTGAAAATCGAATATCGCGCCCAAAACATTTTGCACCAAAATCACTTTTTTTGATAGAAACTTGCCAGAGTTGTCAAAAAAGCGTAACTTTGTCAGAAATAGGCGTATGCAACTGCGCCGCTGCTTTCGGATTGTAATCAAACGATTCAAATTATACACAAAATTATTAACACTAAACAAAACGAGATGAGAAAATTTACGTTATTGCTCGCCGTATTTTTGACGCTTGGCGCAGGTTTTGCGCTGGCCAATATCAAGGGTACGGTAGTGTCGGGCGGATCCGACGAGCCGGTGATTGGTGCATCTATCATGGTGAAGGGTACAACCAACGGCACCATCACCGATGTGGACGGTTCATTTGATTTGGCGGTATCGGCCGGCGATGTGCTGGTAGTCTCCTACATTGGCATGAAAACGCAAGAAGTGCCTGCCCAAAACGGCATGGTAGTGCGTTTGGAAGAGGACGCGCAGATGATCGACGAAGTCATCTCCGTCGCCTACGGCACCTCCACAAAGAAAGCCTTTACTGGCGCTGCACAATCGAAACGCGGCGACGAAATTGCCAAAATGCAGGTTTCGGACGTGTCGAAATCGCTCGATGGTGCGATGGCTGGCGTACAGGTGGCCTCGAGTTCGGGACAACCAGGAACATCGGCCTCTATCCGCATTCGTGGCGTGGGTTCCATCTCGGCTTCGCAATCGCCGCTTATCGTGGTCGATGGCGTGCCTTACGAAGGTTCGCTGAACTCTATACCAACGCAAGATATCGCTTCGCTCACCGTATTGAAAGACGCGGCCGCCAACTCTATGTATGGTGCGCGTGGTTCGAACGGCGTAATCCTTATTACGACCAAAAAAGGTGAATCGGGCAAAATCAACGTCAATCTCGAAGCACGCGTGGGTGGTAACATGCGCGGCGTGCCTGCGTACGACATCATTACCGATCCGGGCGAATACTACGAAATGATGTGGGAAGCGATGCGCAACAGCTACCTCTATAGTGGCTCGTCGTACTTGGCTTCGGGCATCGCAGCCTCAAACGACCTGATCTCCAAATTGGGTTACAACGTTTACAAAGGCATTCCCGATGCCGAAGTGGTGAACTACGCCACCGGCCGCCTGAATCCCAATGCCAAAGAGTTGAAGTGGAACGATTCGTGGTTGAAAGAGCCGTTCCAAGTAGGTTTGCGCCAAGAGTATAACCTGAATATCAGCGGTGGCGTGGACAAGACAAACTATTACATCTCGGCTGGCTATCTCAACGATAACGGCTACGTTTCCAACTCTGGTTTCGAGCGTTTCAATGTACGCGCCAAATTGGAACAAGAGGTAACAAAATGGTTGAAAGTGAATATCAACTCGGCCTATACGCACACCTCGAGCGATTCGCCAACGGCTGGCACATCGGGCTATAACAACCTGTTTATGTTCTCGCAGCAAATTGCTCCTATCTACCCCGTGTACCTCTACAACCGCGATGGCGTAGCGCAGTACGATGAGAATGGCAAACGCCGTTACGACTTTGGCGAAGAAGACAAAGACAATGGTTATATGTTGCGTGCCTATGCATCGAATCAAAACCCGCTGGCTACCAACGAAGCCAACATCTACCGTTCGGTGTGGGACAACTTGAACCTGCGTGGCGGCTTGGATTTCACGCTCTACAAAGGGTTGAAACTGCAAGTGAACGCTGCCTACGATGTGTACAACATCAACTCTACCGAGTTTATGACACCAATAGGTGGTGATGCCAAAAACGCCAATGGTCGCGGCACAAAATCGACACAACGCTACATGGCTCTGAATACCAACCAATTGCTTACCTACGAAAACACATTCGACGGCGTACACAGCATCAATGTGCTTTTGGGACACGAGTTCAAAATGGACAAAAGCGATTATTTGGAAGGTCAGAAATCGCAATACTACGATCCGACCAACCCTGAATTTGCGAGTGCTGGTTCGCTCGATGCTCTTACATCGTACACCTCGGCCTACAAAATTCAAGGCTTCTTGAGCCGTTTCGAATACAACTACGCCGAAAAATACTATATCTCTGCCTCGTATCGTACCGACGGCTCCTCTTACTTCGCACCCAAAGTGCGCTGGGGACATTTCTGGTCGGTAGGTGCCAGCTGGCGCATGAAAGAGGAGAGTTGGTTGCAGGGTGTCGATGCCATACACGACCTGAAACTGAAAGCCAGTTATGGTACGCAAGGTAACGACGCTGTAGGTCTTGGCGCATCGCCATACCGCGATACCTACGGTTACGCCGATTCGACCGATGGCGGCAAAAAATCGCCCTACTTGGCACTTCGTGGCAACCCCGACCTCACTTGGGAGAAGAGCAACAACTTGAACGTGGGCGTTGAGTTGGGCTTGTTCGATCGCTTGGACATCGAAGCCGACTTCTTCATCAAAGAGACCAAAGACATGATCTATGCCAAACCTCTGCCTCTTTCGATGGGTTCGCCTACCTATATGTACACCAACGAAATGGATATGCGCAATATAGGTGTGGAAGTAACCATTGGTGCTACCTTGCTGAAAACGCGTAACTTCAAATGGACAGTCGACCTGAACATGACGCACTACAAAAACCAACTTACGCGCCTGCCATCTGACAAACAGACGCTTATCGACGAAGACGGCGGTTATGCAACGGGCAGTTACTGGCGTTCGGTGGGCGGTAGCATCTACGACTTCTACGACTATCACTACCTTGGCGTAGAGGCTTCGAGCGGTCTGCCTATGTACGAAGTTACCGAAGAAGACTATGCCAAAGCGAAAGAAAACGCCGTTGAAAACGGTGTCGATTTCGACGAATCGGCGTATGGTCGGTTGGACAATGGCACACGCTACGCCTACAAAACCGCCAACGCTTCGCAAAAAGTACTTGGCAAAACGGCTATCCCCGACCTCTATGGCGGTCTGAACACCACGTTGGAATTTTATGGTGTCGATCTGAGCATACAGACGGCCTTCCAAATAGGTGGTTATGTATACGACAGCTTCTACGGCTCGTTGATGGGCGGTGGCGAACTGGGTGCTAACTGGCACAAAGACGTATTCAAACGCTGGACACCAACCAACACCAACACCAATGTGCCGCGTGTAGGATTGAACTCGCAAGACCTTGGTCTGCAAGGCGATGCCACGCTCACTTCGGCGAGCTATTTCAGCCTGCGCAACATCACACTGGGCTACACATTCCCGAAAAAGTTGATGGAAAAAGCCAAAATCAAATCGCTGCGCCTCTATGTCGTAGCCGACAACATCGCTTTGGCTTCGGCACGTAAGGGTCTCGACCCGCGCCAATCGTTCTCGGGTGCTACGGGTTATGTCTATTCGGCCATGGCTACGGTTTCGGGTGGCATCACCATTGGTTTCTAACTCTAAAAAACAACGACAGTCATGAAAAAATATCATTTGCTTTTGGTGATTTTGGCCGCAGTACTCCTGACGGCCTGCGACTCCGACTACTTGTCGGTCGAAGATACATCGTCCCTTACGGCCGACCGCTATCGCGAACTCATCGCATCGGACCCAACGACACTGCAAAACAGTGCCAATGCGCTCTATACCTCTATGTATAGCGAATACAGCAGTGCCAACCACGACGAGATAGGTATAGGCTCGATATTGCACGCTACCGACATGATGACTGAAGATATCGTGCAAACCAAAGAACACTGGTTCACCTACGACTACCAACTCGAGTTTCGTATGAACAACTATCGCCGGCCATATTCGGTGTGGACTATCTTCTACACGATGATTAACCAAGCCAACGATGTCATCACATTGGTCGATCTCGACATCGTCAATAGCGATGCGAACTCCAGCACGGCTCAAACATTGCGTAGTTGCTACGGACAGGCACTTGGCATTCGCGCCCTATCGTACATGTATCTGATTCAGATATTCCAAAACCCATTCACGGCAGAGCCTACGGCTGCTGGCTCGTCTATCGACCGTAGCAAACCAGGCGTACCGCTCTACTATTCGTCGAACGAGACCGACAAAACCTCGAACTACGGCCGCAATACTGTAGGCGCAGTGCTCGATGCTATCGAAGCCGACCTGCTGCAAGCCGAAAAGGTGCTCACCGGCATCACACGCACTACCAAAGTGCAGATCGACAAGAGTGTAGTCGATGGACTTTTGGCACGCTACTACCTGCTCGTTGGCAATTGGAGCAAGGCCGCAGAATATGCCAAGTTGGCTTACGCCAATTATACCATCATGGAAGAAGACGAACTCGTTTCGGGCGGCTTTATCGATCTCGAATCGAAAGAGTGGATGTGGGGCTTCGATGTTACCAGCGAAACAACGCTCGTATATGCTTCGTGGTACTCGCACATCTCGAACTTGGCTCCAGGCTATGCTGGCGGCGGTTATGCACCGCGCGCCATCGACAAACGCCTCTACGACCAGATACCTGCCACCGATTTCCGCAAACAATGGTTCAACGGTGCTAGTGGCGACGCCACACAGGAGCAATCGGGCGCACAAGGTGCCTATGCCAACCTGAAATTTGGTTGGGACGGCTATTGGACAATGGATAACCCATGGATGCGCGCTGCCGAAATGTACCTGATAGAGGCCGAAGCCCAAGCACGCCAAGGCAATGGAACTGCAGCCGCCGAAGCACTGAAACCGTTGATGGCCAAACGCGACCCCGCTTGGAACGCCACCTCGGTATCGGTAGAAGATGTGCTGCTGCAACGCCGCATCGAACTCTGGGGCGAAGGCTTTGCCTATTTCGACCTGAAACGCAACTACCGCGGCATCGATCGCACCTACGATGGAAGCAACCACCGCAAACCCGATGGATTCATCAAAGTTGATGCAGGCGATGTGCGCTGGACCTATCAAATCCCGCTCAGCGAAATACAAGAAAATCCCGATATAAATGATAGCGACCAAAATCCATAAACAGCGGTTGTGCATAGTAATGTTTTTCTGAAAAATAAAAAGGAATTGTGATATGAAAATAAGAATGAAAATAATGTTGCCGACGGCATTGCTGGCACTTGTAGCCTTCGCTGCCTGCGACGAATCGCCCGTGAAACGGGACTACGATCACACATCAAGCACTGGCAATCTGCCTAAAGGAGTCGTAACCTACGAAGCCGACGTGTATCAGACCAAAGTGCGCTTGAATGGTAAAATATCGGGCTATGCCGACATTCAAGACTATGGCTTCATTTGCATTGTCGATACCATATTGGACAAAGCAGGAGGCGACCTCGACAAAGTACTGTTGAGCGGTGCCGCAACCGAGGACAACATTATTTCGTTGAAGGGCGTTGTCGATTCCGACGAATTGTCCTATGTTTCCGAAAACTATGCCACCGGACAGCAATACTATTTTGTTACATACGCTCAAAACTACGATGGCATATCGTATGGCGACCCGCAATTGTTCACAACTGGCACCACACCATACAAAGGCATCTACAACCTTTCCTCGACCTCGTCGCAGGCCAATTGGGAGGCTATATCGTATGTGCTGTCGGTCAGCAAAGCCGATTCTGTCCGCCCATTCGAGTATGTTGTAGACGCTATGACAAACACGGGCACTTACATTTCGTATGCGAAGAAAGGCCCGTATTCGTGGCCAGGGCTGGACAACTGGTTGGTGTTCAAGTCGGAAATGGGTTGTGCTATGCAATTTTCGTACTATGTGCACCCCACATCGACGAGAGTAACCAGTTTCCACGAACGCTATCAAGTGCTGATATCGCCCGACTCCATCACCGCAAGCAACTACGAACAAGCTGAAGTGCTGTTCGACTACACGTTTGCGCCCGACACCGCTGCCGATGGTACTCTGTCTGTACCCGACGTGGATGCCAATACCATTGATATCCCAACCAAGTACGAATACACTACGGCGTGGATTGCCATACGGCATTTCGATGTCTATTCGCTTGCTCTGGAAGTCGAATCCGCAAAATTGTATTGATTGTTATATTTTGTTTAATTTTTCTAATTATTAGAGGTATGAAAAAGTTAATTTGTACTCTTACTATCTTGTTGGCAACCACCACACTGGTTCTTGCCAATGTACCACAAATTTTAGGTGGTATTGCGAAAACGCCAGTAAAAAAGGCGATAGTGAACGTTGCTGCGCAACAAAAGGCGGTTGCCGCTAAAACAGTTATCGTAAACCAAGGCGATACGATTTACGCCGACGACTTCGAAAGCAAAACAACCGATTGGACGGTGGATTCGCTCGAAACGAAAAGCATCTCGCAGCTGGGTCTTGCGAACGATATCGCTGGTTGCCCGGGTTGCTTCGATGCGTTCAGCGGCACACAGATGCTGGTCTCTGGCTATTCCACAAAAACGGATGTGAAAACTTACATGAAATCGCCAGGAATAACACTGCCCGCTGGCGAAGTCTGGGTATCTGCCTATTTCATGACGGGTGGCACCAGCTATCCCTGCTCGGGCAAACTGCTGTATGGTACTTCGGCGGATGTTGCTCAGCAAACTGCAATTATTGAGTTTACGGAAGAGAAAGCAGGTCAAGAGTGGACGTTGCTGAAGTACAAAATCACAGTGAACGCCGAAGGCACTTACTACTTTACGGTTGTTTCGGAGGCTGATGTTATGTCGTCTGAAGGCGGCGGTTGGTTTGTGGCCGTAGATAATTTCTGCATTACGAAATCGGAAGTATTTCCTCCCAAACCACAAATCAACGACGTGGTAATGAATATTTATGGTGCCGAAGGCGTTTATAGTGCGACTTCGCCGACGACCATCTATTTGGCAGCCGATTCGGCCAATATCGTTATGTATGGTGATTACTCCTATGTCGATACGGCCTATTTCACACTTCTCAACAATACGATACTCGACGATTTAGGCGGCAAATATCCCGATGCGATTGCTGCCCGTACCAACACTACTGACAACCCATTCGAACTTAATTTTAAGTTTTACGCAAAAAGTGAGATGGGCGATACGACCGCTAATTATAGCTACACTATCTACCACAACTACACCAGCCAAGATGTAAAAGACGTGGTAACAAATATGAGTCCGGCCAATGACCTCGATTACTATTTCAGTTTGTTTGGCGACCAGTATCTTAATAGTTATTATCAGAAGAAATTATTTACTGGTTACGGCGAACGTTTCAGTGTAACTGCCGTAGACGACGAAACGCCTCATTATGCCCAACTTAATGGGATCGAACTTCCGGTATACAACTATTGGGTAGAAGAGGAAGATCAGAGCAAATACATCACCATCAGCGTTTACACAGAGAAAATCATCAATGAAGAAACGGGTGAAGTGCTTATTGGCGATTGCATTGGTCGAGTACGCAAGACGTTTGCCGAAGCCTTTGGTAAGAATACGTTTATCGAGAAAACGCCGACCCTCATTGATATCACGTTTGACAAGCCAATCAATGTTACTGGTACATTCTATGTGTTTATAGAAGCCGATAGTTGGGAAGTTGCAGAAGGCGAGTACTGTGATTTGCTGTTCCATACCATTTATGCTGGCGTAGAGAATGTATACCCACTCTGGAAACCATACAATACGATGTATGTCGTTTATGATGGTGAAAAACTTTCATTCGACGAAGCAATTAGTAGCATGGTTTATGCGGTGGAGAAAGAAACTTACCATTTCTGGGCTACAGGCATCATGAACGCCTCCGTTACATTTTATGGCGAAGAGCCTGAAGTGGTGGGCGTTAAGCGTGTAACTGCCGATAGCCAACTGGCAATCTATCCGAACCCTGCCAAGGAGGTGCTCTACATCAACAATTTGGCTTCGAATGCCACCGCTACCATCACCGATGTAACGGGCAAACAACTGATGTCGCTGTCGCTTGTAGAGAACAGCGTGTCGATAGCCAATTTGAGCAAAGGTATCTATTTCATCTCCATCAAAGATGCCGATGGCTTACATACCGCTAAATTCGTGAAAGAGTAATTTGCTTAAACATTGTCGCTATTGTGGGGTTGTGTTAAGCACAACCCCACTTTTTTTTTACAAATTTGAAACAAACTGATAGATTTTTGCGCCAAAAAGCGTACCTTTGCTATCGAATTATTATTATTCGGATTTTGACCCATGATGAAACATATTGCTAAACGGACAATTGTTGCCATGGCGGCGTTGGCTATGCCATTGTTGTTGCGTGGCGTTCCTGCCACGCCCGAGGCGGTAGAAGTGTTACAGCCCGACGGCACCACCCTGTTGGTGCGCCTTGTGGGCGACGAAAATGCGCACCACATGCAGACTACCGATGGATATCCTGTGGTGCGTACTGCCGATGGCTGGTACGAATATGCCCAACTCGCCGACAATCGGCTGCAAGCCAGCGGCGTAGCGGCACGCAATGCGCAAAACCGCTCGGCGCACGACCGCCGTCTGCTGAAACGTTTGCCGCAACGCCTGCCACAGCCTACCGCTGCGCCACGCATGGCAAGCGGTGCCGAGGCCATGCAGCGTTTCCCGCTGAAAGGCAGCCCGCAAAGTTTGGTGATTTTGGCCGAATTTACGAATAAGAAATTCACCATAGCAAATCCACAGGAAAAATTTACCGCCCTGCTCAACGAAAAGGGCTACAGCCAAAATGGCGGTACAGGGTCGGCGCGCGACTATTTCAGCGACAATTCGTATGGCAATTTCACGCCAGAGTTTGTGGTGGTTGGTCCCGTGCAACTCGATAACACGTACAATTATTACGGCGAGAACGACGAAGACGGCGACAAACGCGCCCGCCAAATGATAATAGACGCTTGCCGCAAAGCCGATGCGCTCGGAGTCAATTTTGCCGACTACGATACCGATGGCGATGGCTACGTGGACAACGTGTTTGTCTATTACGCCGGCTACAACGAAGCCGAACAGGGCGGCGACGACACCGTTTGGCCGCACCGTTGGAAAATCTCCACTCTGCAAAGCCTAAAAATCGACGGCGTTTACATCGACGATTACGCCTGTACGTCGGAATTGCGCGGCAACTCAGGAACGACCATGTGCGGTATCGGCACTTTTGTACACGAGTTTGGCCATGTGCTTGGTTTGCCCGACCTCTACGCCACCGATGGCTCGGAGCATATCACGTTGCGCAATTGGGACGTGATGGACTATGGCCCGTACAACAACGAAGGACGTACGCCACCTGCCTATTCGGCCTACGAACGCTTCTTCTTGGGCTGGCTCAAACCTACGGTGCTGAACGCTCCCACCTTCGTAACGCTCGACACACTGACGGCCTCGAACGAGGCGTGCCTCATCACCCAAACACGCGAACACAATATGAACGGCGTGCGACCGTCGCCCAACCAGTTCCTCATGCTCGAAAATCGGCAGAAAAAAGGCTGGGACGCTTATCTGCCAGGGCACGGATTGTTGGTAACACGTGTGAACTATAGTGCCGCTAAATGGAACTACAACACGGTGAACAACGACCCTACGGATATGGGCGTGGTCATTATTGCCGCCAATCCGTCGGCATTCAACACTACTAGCGACACCTACCCGGGCAGTAACAATGTAACCATCTATCGTCCTACGTTGCACAGTGGCGAAGAGATAGGGCAGGTGCTGACCTATATTTCGGAGAAAAATGGCATTGTTTCGTTCCGTTACGATGGCGGTGGCGACGGTTATCCTGTGTACGACGAGTTTCCCGCATCGCTCGACAAGTTCACTACGGTTCAGGAAGTGCCTTCCGATTCGCAGAGTGTAGCAGTGCATGGCCGTTGGATAGACGAGCCGTTGAAAGTGTCGCTCCAATCGGGCGCACAGTTTCAGATTGCCATTGCCGATTCGGTGAATGCGCCCGTATGGGGCACTTCGCTCACGTTGGCACAGAGTGCCGATTCGGTGATAGATGCTACGCTATTGGTGCGTTATTTCCCGCAAGTTGCCTCGTTTGGCCTCGTCGACCGCGATACCATTTTGCTTGTCAAAGACAAATACACCACCTTCGAAATCGTACTTTCGGGCGAGTTGACGCGTCCCATATTGGTCGAAGTGCCAGTGGCCACCGAGGCTACCGACGCCACAACCAGTTCGTTTGTGGCGCATTGGGAGGCCGCCTTTGACGCTACGGGCTACTATCTGTCGGTCTACAGCATCGATAGCACAGACACTGGCGTTTTGACCGAAGGGTTCGACTCCTTTTGGGCGCAGCCTTCTGTCGATTGGCTGGCATCGTTTAACGTGGTGAACTCGTCTATTTTTGGGCAGAATGCTCCTTCTGTGGTATTCGACACCGAAGCCGATACGTTAGTGTCGGAACGTTACTGCTTCCCAATAACCAAAATTAGTTTTTGGATGCACAACATGGGAGCAAGCGGCAGCGTGCTGTGTGTCGACGGCTATGCCAACGGCGCATGGACGCGCATCGATTCGATAGTGGTCGACACAACTATGCTGCGCACGACACAAGAAATGCCGTTGCCCGCCGACAATGCATTTACGCGTTTCCGCATCACCTATCAAAAGAAAAACGGCAAGGTGCTTTTCGACGATTTTACGGTTCATTTTGCTCAAAAGGTGGATTATAAATTGCGCCACCAATTTGTCGATTTGCTCCAGTATAGTGTTGGAAATCTAAATTTCAGAACCGAATACCGCTATCGTTTGCAGGCGACCGACAAAACGGAGTATTACGAAAACATCACCGATTTTTCGAATGAAATTTCGGTAAAAACCGCCGACGGCATTACCTTCGTTAATAAACCCTCGCTGGAAATATATTATCTGTCGGACAACACTTACGAAGTGCATTTGGATTCGGTGAATGCGGGCGCTCACCTCTACATTTACACCATCGATGGACGGTTGGCGGCAGACATCGAACCGCAAGCGAACGAAACGATAGTGAAAATTCCGCAATTACTGCCAAATACGTTCTATTTGCTGAAATACTCGCCCGAAAAAGGCCGAAAACGCAACGACCCATCGGCGAAGTTCTTCTACCAAAAGCAGCTTTAGCGACGGTTGTTCCGCAATTTGGCGGGATTTTGTTCCGCAATTTGGCAGAGAAACGAGCGGCTCGCGCGACGGCTTTCCTGTTTGCCGATTTTTTTGTAATTTTGCCAATTGGGAATCGCAGTCGTTAATCAGCAAAATTATTTGAAACAGTTATGGGAAATCTTGTGGCTATCGTAGGGCGGCCGAATGTGGGCAAATCGACGTTGTTTAACCGCCTGACCAAAACGCGCCGCGCCATTGTGAACGAAGAGGCCGGCACCACGCGCGACCGCCAATACGGCCTCAGCGACTGGTGCGGACGCTCGTTTTCGGTGGTCGATACGGGCGGCTGGGTCGTCAATTCCGACGATGTGTTCGAAGAGGAGATCAACCGCCAAGTGCATGTGGCCATCGACGAGGCCGACGTAATCTTGTTTGTGGTCGATGCGCTGAACGGCATCACCGACCTCGATATGCATGTGGCCGACATCTTGCGCCGCAGCCGAAAACCTGTCATTCTGGTGGCCAACAAGGTCGATACGTTCGAACTGCAGTATCAGACGGCCGAATTCTACGGACTTGGGCTGGGCGAGCCGTTCATCTTGTCGGCCGTCAACGGCTTGGGAAGCGGCGAACTGCTTGACGAACTGCTGAAACACCTGAAACCCGACGTGAACGACGAGTTGGAGGAGTTGCCGCGCATTGCCATCGTAGGGCGACCGAACGCCGGCAAATCGTCGCTGGTGAACGCATTTATCGGCGAGGAACGCCACATAGTAACCGACGTGGCCGGCACTACGCGCGATTCCATCTACACGAAATACGACAAGTTCGGCCATGCGTTCTATCTGGTCGATACGGCGGGCATCCGCAAAAAGGCGAAAGTGAACGAAGACGTTGAGTATTACTCGGTTATACGCGCCATTCGCGCCATCGAAGGGTCGGACGTTTGCATCTTGATGATAGATGCCACGCGCGGCATCGAAAGTCAGGATTTGAACATTTTTTCGCTCATTCAGAAAAACCGTAAAGGGCTGGTTGTGTGCGTGAACAAGTGGGATTTGGTCGAAAACAAAGAGGCGAAAGACATCAAAAACTACGAAAACGCCATTCGCGAGCGGCTTGCCCCGTTTGTCGATTTCCCGATAGTGTTCGCCTCGGCACTCACCAAACAGCGCATTTTCAAGGTGATAGAAACCGCCATGCAGGTCTACGAAAACAAGTTCCGCAAAGTGCCAACCGCCAAACTGAACGAGTTTTTCCTGCCGCTGATAGAAAATTATCCGCCGCCAGCCTACAAAGGCAAGTATGTGAAGATAAAATATGTGGCGCAACTTCCTGACACACAAGTGCCTACGTTTGTATTTTTCGCCAATTTGCCGCAATATATCAAAGCGCCGTATCTGCGGTTTTTGGAGAACAAACTGCGCGACAATTGGGATTTCCACGGCACGCCGATTTTGCTGTTTCCGCGGCAGAAATAGTGCGAATCTGAAAAGGGTTCCGCAGAAAAATGTGCGGCGCGCTCTTGCGCTGTCGGCAAAAAGTGCTACTTTTGCGGCATCAAATCAAAAAAAAACAGAAAACAATGAAACGTATTTTTTATTCGCTGGCCGTGTGCGCAGTCGTGGCATTGGCGGCAACATCGTGCAGCAACAAGGCGCGTTGCTGGAAAATGGAACTCAATGTGCCTTCGTTAAACATCAACGAAGTGCAGTATTTTTGGGGCACGGAGGACGAAGTAAGCACCGAAAGCACCAAAATGATATCGAAATACTACAGCACTCTTGGCGACAAGCTGGTTGGCACAAAGGTGAATTCGACCCGAGTGAATCTCAACAAGAGCGAATGCCAAAGCAAAAACGATAGTGCAGAATAAAAAAAGCGGCTTTTGCCGCTTTTTTTATTGGTGCGTAGGCCGAAACGCCGACAATTTTACCCTTCGAAAACGGCGTTTTCGCTCAGGCGGCTTCCGCGCAACCATTCGTCGGTGTGCATGCGGCGTTTGCCCGCCATTTGCAGCGATTTTATCTGCACAAAACCATCTTTTACAGCCACTTTCAGCGTTTTTTTGCCGTCGGTAACGAGTGTGCCGCATGCCAAATGGTGCGTTGCTGGCTCGCGTTCGACATCGAAAATTTTCACTGGCGTTTCTTCGTTGCCATCGTGTAGCACCGTCCAAGCGGTAGGGTAGGGCGACAGTCCGCGCACGAAGTTGAACAGTTCGTTGCAGCCTTTGTGCCAATCGATGCGGCAGGTCTCTTTGAAAATCTTTGGTGCGGCTTTCAGGCTGCCCTCGTAGTGCTGTGGCGTGGCGGTAACCGTCCCGCTCAGAATGGCATCGACCGTATCGGTAACGGCTTTCGCGCCGATTTCCATCAGTCGGTCGTGCACCGTGCCGGCGTTGTCGCTGTCGGCGATGGGCGTTTTGCGTTGCAAAATCAGGTCGCCCGTGTCGATCTCCTGTTGCAGAAAAAATGTGGTTACGCCCGTCTCTTTTTCGCCGTTGATGATAGCCCAATTGATGGGCGCGGCACCTCGATATTGCGGCAGCAGCGAGCCGTGCAGGTTGAATGTGCCGAGGCGCGGCATCGCCCAGACCACTTCGGGCAGCATGCGGAACGCCACCACTATTTGCAGGTCGGCGTGCAGCGCACGCAGTTCGTTCAGAAACTCCTCGTTTTTCAACTTTTCGGGCTGCAACAGCGGTAGATTGTGTGCCAGTGCATACTCTTTCACCGCCGAAAACTGCATTTTGTAGCCGCGTCCAGCGGGTTTGTCGGGCATGGTAACCACGCCAACGACGTTGTAGCCGCCCGCAACGAGCGCATCGAGGCTGGACACCGCAAATTCCGGTGTTCCCATGAACACTATTCGTAAATCGGACTTAGTCATGATAAATCAATTGATAATTGACAATGGATAATGGATAATTGTTTTTCGCGCTGCGCGCATATAGTGTGAAAGTGTGAAAGTATGAATATGAAAGTGTATAAAGTCTATAAAGTGGAAAGTAGGGACGTGGCGTGCCACGTCCGTTGGTGGCGTTGTTATTTCTCGTTTTTTCGTTCATTTCTTTTGACGGCCAAAAGAAACGAACCAAAGAAAAGTCGCCAGCTGGGGCGCGAGCGTTGCCAAAAATTGGCGGTTTTGGTTTCGGCGGCGCCAAAACTCGCTTCGCTCAGACACTGCCGCCGCTCATCGAAACACAAAACCTGATTTTTGACACTCGCCGCCCAATGCTGGATTTTTTTAGCATTGCATTATCAATCCGTAAATTCGTCAATTTGTCAATTGCGGCTTCGCCGCATCACTCCTCACTCCTCACTTCTAACTTCTCACTCCTAACTTCTAACTCCTCACTCCTCATTTCTCACTACTAACTGCTAACTACTCACTACTCACTAATTAGTAGCGTTTGTCTGCGCCCCACATCAGTTTGTTTTTGAGTGTGCGGAAGAACGAATGGCCGTTCGGTTCGATGATTTTGACCGTGAAATCGGCTTTGGCAATGTGCAGTCGGGTGGTTTGGTTCATCAGTTGCGAGCGGCCGTCGAGCGAGATGAGGTAACTGTGCGAACGGCTTTCGATCTCCAAATCGATTTCGCACGAGTCGGCGATGACGAGCGGCCGCACCGTCAGGCTGTGCGATGCCACAGGTGCCAAAATCAGTGTGTGCGTGCCGGGCATCACAATGGGGCCGCCAACGCTCAACGAGTAGGCGGTCGAGCCGGTTGGCGTGGCAACTATCAGTCCATCAGCCAGATAGGTGTTCAGATATTCGCCGTTGACCGACGCGTGTATGGCAATGAGCGACGAAAGGTCTTGTTTCAGCACAGCGATTTCGTTGAGCGCGAAAGGCAGCCCCAGCCCGCTCTGATCCGACGTCCGCGCTTGCACGATGCAACGTTCGCGCACGTTGTAGTTGCCCGCCAGCAGTTCGGCAAGCACCTGTTCTATTTCGGTGTCGGCCACATCGGCCAAAAAACCGAGCCGCCCCGTGTTGATGCCCAAAATCGGAATGCCGCGGTCGCCGACGGCCGCCGCCGTGTTCAGAAACGTGCCGTCGCCGCCAATGCTGATGGCCGCATCGGCTTGCAGGTCGTTCGAATCGACCGCCTCGTAGTTCCAAAATCGGGCGTTGGTCTGCACCATTTGCGCACGAAGTCCATGCTCGATAAGCACATCGGCACCGCTATTTTCGAGAAAATGGATAATTTTTATCAACAAATTGTCGTTTTCTGCACGATAATTTGCGCTGAATATGGCGATTCTCATTTTTTTAGTGTAATTTTGCTCCGAATTCTGTTTCGCATTGCAAAGGTAGGCAAAAAAGCGTTACCGTGCGAACGTTTATGCAGTTAAAAGTTTTTGGGCGGCTCGGTTCCCGTCTGATGCATTTGTAAAACAAAGAAAATCTTCAAATTTCAAGTCGGCGATTGGGTGATTGAAAATCCGTCGGTTTGCAAATTTTACGGAAATGACTCTTTTGAGCGTAAATATCAACAAAATTGCCACGTTGCGCAACGCACGCGGCGGCAACAACCCCAACGTGCTGCAAGTGGCACGCGACTGCCAACGGTTTGGCGCACAGGGAATTACGGTTCATCCGCGCCCCGACGAGCGGCACATACGCCGTCAAGATGTGTTCGATTTGCGGCCGCTGGTAACGACGGAATTCAACATCGAAGGCAATCCCACGCCGCAGTTTGTGAATCTGGTTTGTGCCGTGAAACCGAACCAAGTAACGCTCGTGCCCGATGCTCCCGATGCCATCACGTCGAACGCTGGCTGGGACTGCCGCGCGCACCGCGATTTTCTGCACGACGTTACGGCGCAATTTCACGAATATGGCATTCGCGTGTCGATTTTTGTTGGCACCGATTTGCAGAATATCGAGTTCGCTGCACAGACCGGCGCCGACCGCATCGAACTCTACACCGAGCCTTATGCTGCGCAGTTTGCCGCCAATCCTGCAGCAGCCGCAGCACCGTTTGTGGCGGCGGCCGAGCAGGCCAAACGTTGCGGCCTCGGAGTGAACGCTGGACACGATTTGAATTTGGCAAATTTGCACTATCTTTGCACCTGCATTCCGTCGCTGGCCGAAGTGTCGATTGGGCACGCGCTCATCTGCGATGCGCTCTATTTCGGATTGGAAGAGACCATCAGGCGTTACCGAGAAGCCATCGTGGTCGATTTCTCGCAAACATCGATTGTACTCTGAAAATAAATCAAAAAATAAACAACAAATAGCGATAACAACCTATGAATCTGACGATTTTATTGCAAACAGTGGCGGCTGCGGCTGCCGATTCGGTGAACGAAACACTGCAAGAGGCTGTGGCCGAAATGCCCGTCGTAGAACAGACCGAAGTAACCATGAGTTTTTGGGATATGTGCCTCAAAGGCGGCTGGATTATGATTCCGCTGGCGCTGCTTTTTGTGCTGGCCGTGTACATCTTCATCGAGCGGATTGTGGTCATACGCAAGGCAAGCCACGAAAACGCCATGTTTATGAACCGCATCAAGGACTATGTGTACGACGGCAAATTGGAGTCGGCCATCAACCTGTGTAAGGACACCGATTCGCCTTCGGCACGCATGATCGAGAAGGGCATCACGCGTCTTGGGCGTCCCATGGGCGACGTGCAAGTGGCGGTCGAAAATGTGGGCAATATCGAGATTGCCAAACTCGAGAAGCACCTCGGACTGCTGGCCACCGTTTCGGGCGGCGCACCGATGCTCGGCTTCCTCGGCACGGTTTTGGGTATGGTCGAGGCCTTTTTCGAGATGGAACAGGCGGGCGGCAACACCATCAACCTCAGCCAGTTGGCGGGCGGCATCTACACCGCCATGGTTACCACAGTGGCGGGCTTGATTATCGGCGTGTGCGCCTATTTTGCCTACAACTATCTGGTTGGCCGCGTCGATTCGGTGATGCGCCGGCTCGAAATGCGCAGTATGGAATTTATGGATCTGCTCAACGAACCCGCTGCAAAGTAGAAATTTCAGATTGTTGATTAGTAGCAAGAATTTATAGTTGAGAGGTTATAGGTTATAGGTGAGAGAACATAGAGCAAAGACTTTTTAATTATTCAATTATCTAATTTCCAATTATTTAATCAATTTTTTAGTAGCAAGTAGCAAGTAGCAAGACACAAGTAGCAAGTCGCAAGAAAATTATCTAATTACTCAATTTTCAATTATCCAATCAATTTTCAAATTGTCGGTAATCAAAACACCTTAATCTTCAAAAAAATCACTCCTAACTCCTAACTCCTAACTCCTAACTAACTTTCACACTTTTACACTAAAATGGCACTCAAAAAAAGAAATAAGGTCGATGCTTCGTTTAGCATGTCGTCGATGACGGACATCATATTTTTGCTGTTGCTCTTTTTCATGATAGCCTCCACCATGTCGGCTCCCAACGATTTCAAAGTCAATCTGCCGCAAAGCAAAGCCAAAACCGCCACACAAGCGCACCTCTTCAAAATTGGTATCGGCGCCGACGGCGTTTATAGCGTGGCCGATGGCGGCGAAGCACCGCGCCAAGTCGATTTCGCACAGATAGAACCGATACTGCAACAGGCCGCAGCGCAAGATTCGACCATGTACGTCGCACTGCACGCCGACCAAACCGTGCCCTACGGCGAAGTGGTGAAAATACTCGACATCGCCAACCAAAACCATCTGAAATTGGTCATCGCTACCAAAGCACCCGACAAATGACAGTGAAAAAATCGGACATATACGCCACCATCGGCACCATTGTGGTTTGCGCCATCGTGTTGCTGATACTGATTTTCTGCGGCATGTCGGCCTCGCGCAGCCAAATCGCCGAAGGCATCGAAGTGAGCTTCGGCTACTACGACGACGGCTTTGGCGCTACCGACAAACCCGCCGCCAGCGAGCCGCAACCTGCCGAAGCGGCCGCCAAACCACAACCCGCCAAACCAACTGCCGCTCCCACGCTCGACGACGATGTGATGACACAACAGGACGAATCGGTGGCACTCGCACAAGAGAAAAAACGCCAACAAGAGCAAGAACAGGCACGTCTGCTGGCCGAACAGGCCGCCAAAGAACAGGCCGAACGCGAACGCAAAGCCGCCGAAAAAGCCAAACGCGATGCTGAAAACAGAGCCAAAACCGAAAAAGCCGGCAATTTGGCAAGCGTATTCGGCAAAGATGGCGGCAGCGGTAGCGGCGCAACCACCGGCGAATCGATGCAGGGCAACCCCGTAGGCGCAGGCACCGTGGGCGGCAACGGCTGGTCGCTCAGCGGACGCACGCTGCGTGGCGGACTGCCGCAACCCAACAACACCGTCAACGAAGTGGGGCATATCGTGGTGAAAATACGCGTCGACCGAAATGGCCGCGTAACCGAAGCCACCGTCGATCCGGGCGCATCGAACATCACCAACAAACAGTTGCGCGACGCCTCGGTCGAGGCCGCCAAAAAAGTTATGTTCAGTGCCGGCAACGACATCGCCTACGGCACGATAACCTACCGCTTCACCATTCATTGAGGCGGCTTTGTGCTTCCGCACGACAAATTTTCACCACAAAAAACGATACACGATGAATTACATTTTTCTTTCGACAGGTTTTGAAGAGATAGAAGCCTTGGCAACGGTCGACATACTGCGCCGCGCCGCACTGCCCGTGTGCATGGTGTCGGTCGAAACGGAAACGACGGTCGTCGGGTCGCACGGCATTCCCGTCGTGGCCGATGCGCAGTTTGCCGCGTGCAACTTTGCCGATGCCGACATGCTCATCTTGCCAGGCGGCTCCATTCGGCTGATGGAGTTTCCCGCATTGGGCGAACTGCTGCGCCAGCACCACGCTGCACACAAACCTTTGGCCGCCATCTGCGCTGCGCCGAGCGTGCTGGGCGTGCTGGGCATTCTGCAGGGCGAGCGTGCCACGTGCTACCCCGGATTCGAACACTATCTCGGCGCGAGCCACGTCGGAGGGCGTGTGGTAGTGTCGAACCACATCATCACTGCCAATGGTCCCGGCACCGCCATCGATTTTGCGCTCCAGATAGTAGCCTCGCTGTGCGGCGAAGCCTGCGCCAATAACGTCCGCCAAGCAATGCTTTTAGTTTAATTGAGAATTTAGAATTAAGAATTAGTAGCAAGATACAAGTAGCAAGTAGCAAGAAAATTAGAACAAAGAGCAAAGAGCATAGAACAAAGACATTTTTAATTATCTAATTATCCAATTTCCAATTATTTAATCAATTTTGGATTTCAAATTGACAGATTGATGATTCAATAAATCAATAAGTCAATGATTCATTTCTGTCCCTCTGCCGAGCGCAGCGAGGATAGGGGGACGAGGATCGTAGCGACGGAGGGGGTTCTTTCCTAATTAAGAATTTAGAATTAATAATGAATAATTAAGCGGCGTTGTTGGACGCGAACCTGTCCCCTTTTCAAGGGGACGAGCGCAGCGGAGGGGGTTAAATTCAATTAAGAATTAAGAATTATGAATTTTTTCGGTAAGTGAGGGCAGTGCCAAACTTGTTTGAGCAATGCCGAGCGT
>CAVKQB010000034.1:0-22061 GCA_963658575.1 Leyella stercorea
CGGCGTGGGCTTCTGACGTTGTCTGTTCAACTTTGATAGGCAATGCGAGAGCCTCAGGCTGTGGAATGGACAATAGTAAGTCTTCCACGCTTTTTTTGTTTTATTGAATGCCTGCTTGGGGAGACGGCGGCTTAAAGAAAAAGTGATTATGAAGAAAGAAGTGTACTCTTATTTCAGCAAAATGCTTTTGCTGGCAACATTCCTGTTGCTCGCCGGTCTGCCTGCCTTGGCGGACGATGACTGGACGACGATCGAGAATAATACGGCAGGCAAGTTGTCGGAGGCTGTTGGTGAGAACAAAAACTCCATCACCAAGCTGAAAGTGTCTGGAGAGATTAACAGTGAAGACATAACACTCTTGAAAACGATGGCAACGGATGGAACACTGAGCGTTCTGGATTTGTCGGGAGCCACCGCTGAAGAAGGATATTTGGATATGGAGGCGTTTTATGGATGTACGAAATTGACGAATATAAGCCTTCCTCAAAACGTGACGAGCATTGGCTACTGGGCTTTCTATGGTTGTATAGGCCTAACATCTGTCACCATCCCCAACTCAGTGGAAAGTATCAAAACCATGGCGTTCTTTAATTGCTCAAGCCTGGCTTCCGTCACCATCGGCAGTTCTGTGGCAAGTATTGGCACGGGTGCGTTCCAGTATTGCTCAAGCCTGAAAGAGGTGGTATTGCTGGGGAATACCCTACCTAACATTGACGGCGATAATGCATTCTATGGCATTTCATCTGGCGCAACGCTATATTGTTCCATCGGATTGGGCACGGCCTTTGGCGGGGATGCTCCTTGGTCAGATTTCAAAGCCATAGAAGCCTCAGTAGTCTCGCTGGGCAGCGATGAGCGTTTGCCCAAATACATTACGGATGAGAACAAAAGCACCATCACTAAGCTGAGAGTTTTCGGAAAGATTAACAGTGAAGACATAACACTCTTGAAAACGATGGCATCGGATGGAACTCTGAGCGTTCTGGATTTGTCAGGAGCCACCGCTGACAAAGTAGATTTGATAGGGGAAGATGCGTTTAGCAACTCGAAATTGACGAGCATAAGCCTTCCTCAAAACGTGACAAGCATTGGCGGTTGGGCGTTCCAGAATTGCTCAAGCCTGAAAGACATCACCATCCCCAACTCCGTGATAAGCATTGGCTCGACTGCGTTCGGTGATTGCACAAGCCTAACCTCTGTTACCATTTCAACCTCCGTGACGAGCATTGGCAGCAGTGCGTTCATGTATTGCTCAAAATTGGAATCTATCACCATTCCCAACTCCGTAACGAGCATTGGCGGTAGTGCGTTCTTAGGTTGCTCAAGCCTGGCTGAGGTCACCATCGGCAAGTCTGTGGAAAGCATTGGCGATGGTGCGTTCGGTGGTTGCACTGGCTTGAAATCTATCCGAGTGGAGGCGCAAACACCGCCACAATGTGGCAGCGATTGTTTTTATGAATGCTCAACAGATATTCCTTTATATGTCCCCTGTGGCACGAAAGAGGCGTATCAGGCGGCTGATACTTGGTCTTCGTTTACGAATATCATCGACCACGACTACAATGTCGCTATACAATCATCGGCCAATGGGTCGGCACAAATCGTCTCTTACACGTGCGACAACGTGCTGACGATTCAGGCTGATGCCAACGAACATTACTACTTTGTGCGCTGGAGCGACGACAATACGGACAACCCGCGCACGCTGACCGTAACGGAAGATATGACACTCACAGCCGAGTTTGCGGCGATTTGGGACTACAACGTCTATGACGACTGCACCAAGAATGGTTACGAAGCGGGCATTAAGACCGCCCCTGCCAGTGTAGAAGCGGTAGACCTTGGTTTAAGTATCAAATGGGCAACCTGCAACGTAGGTGCTACAAATCCCGAAGACAAAGGCAACTATTATGCGTGGGGCGAAACCGAAACAAAGACCAACTATTCGTGGGATACTTACGCGCATGGTACATCGTTGGACAATTTGAACAAGTACAACGCAAACGACAACCTTACTACGCTCGAAGCCAGCGACGATGCCGCTATCGTGAACTGGGGCGGCAATTGGCGTATGCCTACCGACGACGAATGGACAGAATTGCGCGAGAAGTGCACTGGGGCTTGGACAGACAACTACAACGGCACGGGCGTAGCGGGCTACGAAGTGAAAGCCACCAACGGCAACTCCATCTTTTTGCCTGCGGCGGGTTATCGCGACGGCGATGACCCGTACGACGCTGGCTCGGACGGCTACTATTGGTCGAGTTCGCTCAACGCCGACCGCCCGTACGACGCGTGGTACGTGGACTTCTACTCGAGCAACGTGAGCGGGCGCAGCTACAGCCGCTACTATGGACGGTCGGTGCGCCCGGTATGCACGTCTGCTGCTACGGTAAGTTATGCAACCCTTACGCTCTATGCGGATGGCTGCGAGAGTGCGAATGTGATAAAATGTAATGCAGGGCAGCAAATTAATGTTACGGCCGTGCCTGCCGACGAATACCGCCATTTCGTGCGCTGGAGCGACAACAACACGGAGAACCCGCGTTTGGTAACCGTAACAGAAAATATGACCTTGACGGCCGAGTTTGCCTCCGACACCAAAGAGTATGTTGACCTTGGCTTGCCAAGCGGGCTACTTTGGGCGACCTGCAACGTGGGTGCCTACGCTCCCCAAAACAACGGCAACTACTACGCGTGGGGCGAAACCGAAACGAAAACCAACTATTCGTGGGATACTTACAAGTACGGTTCAGCAGACAATGCTCTGACCAAGTATTGCAGCAGCAGCGATTATGGAGAAGACGGCTTCACCGACGACCTTACTACGCTCGAAGCCAACGACAAAGACGATGCCGCCGCCGCCCATTGGAGCGACAAATGGCGTATGCCTACCGATGCCGAATGGACGGAGTTGCGCGACAACTGCACTTGGGAATGGACCAACGACTACAACGGCACGGGCGTAGCGGGCTACGAAGTGAAGAGCAAAGCCACAGACAACAGCAACTCCATCTTTCTGCCTGCGGCGGGCTCTCGCACCGACGATGACCTGGGCTACGCTGGCTCGGGCGGCTACTATTGGTCGAGTTCGCTCTACGCCGACTACCCAGGCGCCGCGTGGCTCGTGTACTTCTACTCGTACTCGGACGGCGTGGGCAGGGACGGCTGCCGCCGCTGCTATGGACAATCGGTGCGCCCTGTGCAAGATGCTCCGAAATATGCGGTTACTATCAATACAGCCGCCAATGGACAAGTAACAGCGGATCTCACAGAGACTTTCGCTGGCAGAACCGTTACACTCACGGTTAAGCCCGATGCTTACTACGAACTTGTGGAACTGAAAGTGCTGGACGAAAAAGAGAATCCGATTGAGTATACAGCGATGACTGGGGAAAGCAACAAATACGCTTTCACCATGCCAGCAAGCGCAGTTACGGTAAGCGCCACTTTCAAAGCCATAGACTACGCTATCAACATCGACACGGAGATTCAGAATGGCGCGGTTAGCGTTGTTCCTGCAGACAAAGCAACTGCCAACTTTGGCGATGTGGTTACGCTGACGGTTGAACCGGCCATCGGCTACGAACTCGACGTGCTGCAAGTGCTAGACGCTGACAAAAATCCGGTGAACGTTTCGGAAGAGTACAAATTCAAGATGCCGGCAAGCGCAGTAACGGTAAGCGCGACTTTCAAAGCCATAGACTACGCCATCAACATTGACACGGAAATTCAGAATGGCGCGGTTAGCGTTGTTCCTGCAGACAAAGCAACCGCCAACTACAACGAGGAAATTACACTGAAAGTGGAACCCGCCACCGGCTACGAACTCGACGTGCTGACAGTGCTAGACGCTGACAAAAAGCCAGTGATTGTTTCGGAAGAGTACAAATTCAAGATGCCGGCAAGCGCAGTAACGGTAAGCGCGACTTTCAAAGCCATAGACTACGCCATCAACATTGACACGGAAATTCAGAATGGCGCGGTTAGCGTTGTTCCTGCAGACAAAGCAACTGCCAACTTTGGCGATGTGGTTACGCTGACGGTTGAACCGGCCATCGGCTACGAACTCGACGTGCTGCAAGTGCTAGACGCTGACAAAAATCCGGTGAACGTTTCGGAAGAGTACAAATTCAAGATGCCGGCAAGCGCAGTAACGGTAAGCGCGACTTTCAAAGCCATAGACTACGCCATCAACATTGACGAAAGTATTGCAAATGGCGCGGTTAGCGTTGTTCCGGCAGACAAAGCCACCGCCAACTACAACGAGGAAATTACACTGAAAGTGGAACCCGCCACCGGCTACGAACTCGACGTGCTGACAGTGTTGGATGCTGACAAAAAGCCAGTGAACGTTTCGGAAGAGTACAAATTCACCATGCCCGCAAGTGCCGTTACGGTAAGTGCGACTTTCAAAGCGATAGACTACGCCATCAACATTGACCCGGAGATTCTGAATGGCGAAATTAAAGTTGCTTCGGGAGCCAACACCGCCCACTTTGGCGATGTGGTTACGCTGACGGTTACGCCTGCTACAGGCTACAAACTCGCGGAACTGCTTGTGCAAATGGGCGATGACGAGATTGAGGTAACGGACGACTACACGTTCGTCATGCCTGCTGGCGAGGTTACCATTTCGGGCATCTTCGAGGAAGAGGGCACGGCCTTACGAACCATCGAAATGCAAAATCTCCACACCGAACACGGCCGCATCGTCTGCGATGGCGACTTCCAGATTTTCGACCTGCTCGGCCGCAACGTTACCCGCTTGAACGGCTCGCTGAACGGCGTTTATGTCGTGAAATTGGGCGACAGTGCGCAGAAAGTGGTGGTGAGATAAGAGGTTAGAGGTTATAGGTGAGAGGTTATAGTTAATGAGGAGTGAGGAGTGAAAATTTCAAATTCCAAATTGTCGGTAGCCGAAACGCCTTAACCTTCAAAAAATTGGTCGCACGGGATTTGCAATCCCGTGCTTCCTTTTTGTGCGGATTTGTAATTTTTTAGAGCAAAGAGCATAGAATTTAGAACAAAGACAACTTGGCGCGAACAATTTTTCATTGTCAATTGTTCTTAACCCCGCCCGAAAAACTGACGTTTTTCTCGTCCCCTTGAAAAGGGGACAGGCACGCGCCGATGTTGGTTCAGTCCTCTCCCCTTTTCAAGGGGAGTACCTGCGAAGCAGGGGTAGGGTTAGGGAGGATTGGCAATGGGAACCGCATTACAATATAGTGTACGAAATTGGCTGCACGAATACATTTCATACAGCCAAACGGGCATTTCATACATTCGTCCCCGAAAAATTTGCTGGCACCAACAAAAGGCACTACTTTCGCCGTCGAATCGAGGGTAGGCAAATCCCCGTAATGTTATAAACTTTCATTTTTTTGTTATGCCAGGTTGGTTGATAATACTGATTGTATTCATGGTGGGCGGTGCCATTTTGGGGATATTGGGAAGCCTTTTTTCAGAAGATAACGATCTCAATCCTGCGCAAGGTTGTCTTACGGGATTGTTCGGTGGAGGCTTAAGCGGACTAGGCTGTCTTGGCGTTATTTTTGAGGCAATCTTGCCAATTATTCTCACTATAATGCTTTTTAACTGGCTATTCAAAGGTTGTTTTTGAAATTTTTGTGCTTCTCGTGCAAGTTTATGCTGTGCAAATTTGCTCGATGTTGGTTGCGCCTTGCCTGAGTGGCTTTGTTTGCTCCGTTGGTGCTGGCTGGAAATGCGGATTTTTTTAGAACAAAGACATTTGATTAGACACAAGTCGCAAGTCGCAAGAAAAGGTGAGAGGTTATAGGTTAGAGGTGAGAGGCAATTAGGAGTGAGGAGTGAGGAGTTGTTGGGCGCGAACAATTCTTAATTATTCATTCTTAATTCTTAATTAAAATAAACCCCTACCCCCACTGCGTGGGTACTCCCCCTATCTGCTGCGCAGCAGGGGGAGAGAACGCGCCCCAAAATTCAATCATTCAATAATTCAGTGATTCAATGATTCAATTCTGTCCCTCTGCCGAGCGGAGCGAGGATAGGGGGACGAGGAGCGTAGCGACGGAGGGGGTTAAATACCAATTAAGAATGAATAATGAATAATAATTCTCAAATCCACAGAAACCAAAACAACGCACATTCCTCACTTCTAATTTCTCACTACTAACTGCTAACTACTCACTGCTAATTGTCTCGCAACTGGCGTTTATCTCGTCGATATAGTTGAGTAGGGTGTCGCGGCCATCGCCACGCTCCGACGACGTAACGAAAATCGGCGGCAACTCTTCCCACGTTTCCAGCATTTTCGTCTTGTAGGCGGCCACGTTGGCAGCCGTGCGCGTGGGCGATTGCTTGTCGGCTTTGGTAAAAACGATGGCAAACGGCACGCCATTTTCGCCCAGCCACTGCATAAATTCGAGGTCGATGCGCTGCGGCTCCAAGCGACTGTCGATCAGCACAAAAAGGCATGTCAGTTCGGCACGATGCAAGGCATAACCCTCTATCATGGCACGTAGTGCGATCCGTTGTTCGCGGCTGGCGCGGGCGTAACCATAACCGGGCAAATCGACCAGATGCCACGCGCCGTTTATCATGAAATGATTGATTAACAGCGTTTTGCCAGGCTTCGACGAGGTTTTGGCCAGACCGCCACGCTGTGTCAGGCAATTGATAAGACTCGATTTCCCCACGTTCGAACGCCCAATAAAGGCATATTCGGGCAACGGCGATGCGGGACATTTGCGCCAGTCGCTATTCGACATCACAAATTCGGCCGAGACGATATTCATACGATTTTACACATTTTTTGGTTTGTGTGCAAAGGTACGAAATTAGTATGAAAGTGCGAAAAATGGGAACTTTTTCGTGCTTTGCGCCGTTTCTAACGTTCTAATAGTCTTGCTTAAACCCGATTTTTTGAAAAAAAATTGTATTTTTGCAGGCAAAATGAGTCAAGCATGACAGTAGGTATCATTGTGGCGATGGACAAGGAGAAAGTCCTTGTTGCGCAGTTGCTCGAAAACCGTTCGGAGCAGACGGCAGGAGGTTGGTCGTTTGTCGAAGGCACACTGGGGGCGCACCGTGTGGTGTTGCTCAAGAGCGGCATTGGCAAGGTGGCTGCCGCCGTTAGCACGACAGAGATGATACACACGTTCGCTCCCGATTGCATCATCAACACGGGTGTGGCGGGCGCGTTGGACGCTGCGGTGGGCGTGGCCGATGTGGTAGCTGCCGACCGCACCGTGTATCACGATGTGGACTGCGGTCCCAGCAATCCTTACGGCTGCATACAGGGTTTTCCGCTCTACTACGAAGCCGATGCTCGACTGCTCGATGCGTTCCGCCGCCTGAATTTGGGTGCAACAGCGCACATAGGATTGGTGTGCAGCGGCGACCAATTTGTGTCGCACGAAGCCGATTTGCGCACTATCAAAAGCCGTTTTGCCGAAGGATTGGCCGTGGATATGGAGAGTTGCGCCATAGCGCAGGCGTGCCACATGTATGGCGTGCCGTTTTTGAGTTTGCGCGTGGTGAGCGATACGCCAGGTGTGAACGACCACTACAAACAGTATTTCGACTTTTGGGAAGTCGCCCCCGAACGATCGTTCACGGTATTGCGGCGGCTATTGGAAAATTTGTAACCGAAAAAAACGTTTTTTATGTCGTTAGAACTGATTCTTTTAGGTCTTTCAGTCCTATTTTTGTTGAGCATCATGGCCGGAAAGGCCAGTTCCAAGTTTGGTGTACCGGCGTTGTTGCTCTTTCTGCTGGTCGGAATGCTGTGTGGCAGCGACGGTTTAGGCATTCAGTTCGAGGACACCTATGTGGCGCAGACCATCGGTACAGTGGCGTTGTGTATCATTCTGTTTTCGGGTGGTATGGACACCAAAATTTCCGAGATCAAGCCTGTGGCGGCTCAAGGTTTGGTGCTTGCCACGGTGGGCGTGGCTCTGATGTCGCTCATCACGGGCGTGTTGGTGTGGTTTATTATGGGCATGACCATGAAATCGGCGGGCATCGGGCTGATGGCATCGCTTTTGTTGGCCAGCACCATGTCGTCGACCGATTCGGCATCGGTATTTGCCATTTTGCGGTCGAAAGGGCTGCATCTGAAAAACAATCTGCGCCCCACGCTCGAACTCGAGAGCGGCAGCAACGACCCGATGGCCTACATTCTGGTGCTGGTGTTTATGGACATCGTGAAGGCTGGCACAACGCCCAGCGTGTGGTATGTGCTTGGTATGATTGCCATGCAGTTGTGCATCGGCGTGCTGGCGGGTTTCGCCTTTGGCAAATTGGCCGTGTGGGCTATCAATCGCATAAAAATCGACAACGCCTCGCTCTATCCGATTTTGGTTTTCACATTTTGCATATTCATCTTTTCGGCCACCTATTTCATGAAGGGCAACGGTTATTTGGCGGTGTATGTAGGCGGTTTGATTATCGGTAATTCGTCGTTTCAGCACAAGCGTTCGACCATGGGTTTCTTCAATGGTTTGACGTGGCTTTTCCAATTGCTGATGTTCTTGACGTTGGGTCTGCTGGTCAATCCGCACGAACTGCTCGATGTGTGGCTACCTGGCTTGATTATCAGCGTAGTGATGATTTTCGTGTCGCGCCCGATAAGCGTGCTGCTCTCGTTGCTGCCGTTCCGCAAGATTGGCTTCCGCGACAAAATCTACATCTCGTGGTGCGGTTTGCGTGGCGCAGTGCCGATTATCTTTGCCATCTTGCCGTTGGCGGCCGATGTGCCGCACGCACGGCTCATTTTCAACATCGTATTCTTCTGCACGCTGGTGTCGCTGCTGGTGCAAGGCACGTCGTTGCCCATCGTGGCCAAATGGCTTAAACTCGACGACAAGACCGACGATTTGAAGGGCTTGGAAGATTTCGATGTCGATTTTTCGGACGAGATAAAATCGGTAACCACCGAAATCACCGTAACCGACAACGTGCTGAAGCGCGGCAACCACCTGATGGATTGGGGTTTGCCCGACAAAACGCTGGTAGTAATGGTGAAACGCGCCGACAAGTTTTTTGTGCCGACGGGCAAAACCGTGCTGCACGAGGGCGACAAGTTGCTCATCATCACCGACGACCAAGCGGCACTGAAAGAGACCTACAAAACCTTGCAGATTGAATAGGTAACGGTGCGGCCGGCGGGTTATGGGTTGGAACCTATAATTGCGTTATCGTGTTGCTCGTTTTGTGTTGAATGTCGGAGAGGAAACTCCATACATTCCTATTCTTCTTTGTGATTTAGCAACAGATTTAATTGAGTTTGCAATTCTTCCCGATTCGGGAGATAAAGTTGGTAGCAATCAACTCGGTATTGACTGCAATTGCTGCTTTTGTTCTTGCTTTCTCCCACAAATCGGAAATATGTGCGACAAGTCGCACATATTCAGAGTCATATTCTCTCAATACCATTGTGTCATTTTTATTCATATTCTGTACAATATTAAATCTAACCCATAGACTTTCTCTTGATGGAATTATTATCTACAAAGATAATGAAATTTACACAGACGAAAGAATAAATCATTGAGAATCTTCACTTTCCGTGCTATATTTCTGCAATTTTGCGCGCCACAACCCATTTTTGCGCCAGCGAAAATCAAAAAAATTCCTCCGAGCCATAAAAGTTGGAGGAGGAAAAGAACGAACGAAACAAATCCGCCGTAAAAGGCGGATTTGTCGTGTTAATGAACGATGACTTTCACCACTTTGGTGCCGATATTCACGAGGTAGAGCCCCGCCACAGGCACACGCACGGTGTATTCGGTGGCGCGCGCTTTGTGGTCGATCAACTGGCCGATGGCATTGTAGACAAACAGGTCGGTTTCGCGGTCGGTGGCTACAAATATGCGGTCGTGAACGACATAGACCACACAATTGTCCACAGCAATCTCTTCGATGGCATCGCCCAACGGTCGGAATTGCGCTATGTATGTCCAATCGCGCTCCACAAGCACGCTGCGTGGGTTGTCGGACACGCCGTCGCTCCATTGGGCAAATTCGTAGGTGTCGTTGGCAGTGGCTTCGATGGTGATGGTGCTACCGCCAAGGAAATAGCCGCCGCCCGTTACTGTGCCCCAGTCCGAATTGTTGGCCGCCACGGCGATGGTGTAGTGGAAATGCTCGGCTGGCTTGAAATAGGCCGCTATGGTGGTGTCGCTCACTATGGTGATGCGTTGCGGATTGGCCGTCGACGAGTCGTTGCTCCAATGCGAAAAATCGTATCCATTGACCGCCACGGCACGCAGTTCGACCACCGAACCGACGCGGTATTCGCCGCCGCCTATCAGCGAATCGGCAAACTCGCTTTGTGGCAATGCGTTGAGCGTGAGCCTGCAGATGCGCGCCGAATCGACAACAAACTGCACCGTATAAATCGCTCCCGAATCGATGGGAACGCAGAGTGAACCAACGCTGATTTGCACGGCATTGGAGCCTGACTGCGCCACAACGTAAGTCTGATAGGCGTTTGCCAAATCGACACTCACATGGGCTGCCGTCGGCACTTTGTCGGACGGTGTGTTGTAGGGCAACAGCACGGTGTAGTTGTAAACGGCAGGACTGAATCCGTCGAGCGAATCGCCATCGATGTAGATCATTTTCAGCGAGGTATTTTCGCAAACCGATGTCGGGTCGGGATTTTCGGGGTTTTCGTGGTCGGGAGCAGTCGTTGGCGGCGTATGCGTGAGCAGCGACACCGGACACGAGGCCAATTCGGTGCCGTCGCGCATGGTGAGCACTACCTTGTAGATGCCATTCAGGCTGTCTTGCGCCGTTTCGTGGAAGAAGAACTGGTCGGTGCCGACCGACACGCCGTTTTTGTACCACTGATAGTGCGCCACAGCGGTGCTGTCGGCGACGGCGACGGTGGTAGAATCAATCAGCACAAGGGCGACAGTCGATTCGCTCAGCACGAACGGCACGGTGCAAGTGGTGGCGCAACCAGCGGCGTTCTGCACGGTAACATCTACGCTGTAATTGCCCACCGTTGCGCCATCTGGAATCGCAATGGCGATAACGCCCGTCAGCACATCGTCGGCCTGCATCGGCGTGAGCACACGGCCGTTCACATCTTGGAAATGGGCGGCTTTGGCGGCCTCGTCGAACACCAGCGAACAGCGCACCGGCTCGCCGGCCGTTACCGTGTAGTTCAGCGCAATGGTTGCGTCGTTCGGGCAGACGGCCTTGGGTGTTGCGATGGTTATTTCGGGCGCGACGGCTTCGGCGATGGTAAATTGAATGAGCGTGGTTTCCTGTTTCAGCACGCGGCCTTCGCGCACGGTGTGCGTCAGATAGACGTAGTAGTCGCCCGCTTCGGCAATCTCAATCGTGTCGGTTTCTTCGCCAGTGCTCCATTGCAGTTTGTCGCCATAGGCTGTGCGTGCGCCTACGACATACACGCGGGTGGTTTCGTCGGGACAGAGTGTCGTAGAGCCGCCAATTTGCCACGGTTCCGAAGCCACATTCACCGTGTATTGTGCGGTGTATGAGCAGGCGCCGTTGCTGGCTTCGAGCGTGTAGGTGGTGGTGCGCATCGGCGTGGCTTCGTAGGCGGTGGTGTCGCTCGCCAAGGTGCCGATATTGTCGCTCCACACGTAACGCAACCCTTCGACTTTCGGCATATCGCTACGGAGTATCAGCGGCTGTCCGGCGCGCAGACAAATCGTTTCGGCCAGTGGTTCGCCGTTGGGCATTTCCGCTTTCAATGCGAAAGGTTCGGGAGCGGCGAGTATACGTATTTTCCGCGCTTTCGTTTGTGTGCAGACATATTTCACATGTGCAGACTTGGCATTGGTTACCTCTACGCGGTACGTGTGGCTACTCATTTCGCTGGTGGGCAATACATAGGCCGAATCGGTCGATAGTGGCTCGGTGGAGTCATCTTTGTACCACGCAATGCGGTAGCGTTTGTCGATTTGTGCGCCATCGCTGTCCAGCACGGTGAGCGTTACGGAATCGCCCACGCAGACATTGAGCGAGTCGAGGCTGGCGGTGCGACCGTTTTTGGTCGATGTCATCAGCGTGATTTCCGGTATTGGCATGGTGTAGATGGTGCGTGTAACCAGCCGCGTGCAGCCCGTCAAAATGTTTTCGATGGTGAGCGTATAGGTGGCCGTGTGTTCTGGCACGATATCCACATATTCGTCGATGCCGTCGTCGTAGTTGGTTATCTCTTTCTTTTCCTCCTGCGAATACCAACGGTAGGTGAACAGCGTGCGGTCGATTTGTTTGGCGTAGAGCCGCACGGGCGTGTTGGCGCACACGGTGTCGTTCGTGGCAAGGGTGTCGTTGCCCACTATCATGGCGATGGGCAGCAGCGGCAACGCTCCGACGGTAACGGTTGTTTGCAGCCCTTCGGAAATGGATTCGCAATCGCCGTTTTTGCTCTTCACCACTACGCTGTAGGTGTAGGTTGTGTCGTTCAGGCCGTCGGCAGCCGCTTCGGGATAGTCGATGAGTGTCGGAGCGTTCTCGCCGATAGGTTCACGGTCGCGATACCATTCGAAATTGAGGTCGTCGGTACTGTTTTCGTCGCGCGGAATGACGGTAAACACGGCGGCATCGCCAGCGCAGAATATCGCATCGGCATCGAACGAGGTGCGCAGCAGCACTTTTGGACGCGTGTTCACGTCGATGGCGATGGAGTCCCAGCGTGTACAGCCCATGGTGGTGTCGGTAACGAGGCAATAGTAGGTGGTCTTTTCGCGCGGGCTGACTTGCAGCGTCTTGCTCGATTCGCCTTCGGGAGTGAGCCAGTGGTTGCTGGTTCGCCAGCGGAATGTGTGGTTGAGCAGTGCCGGATTGAACGCATTTTCAACGCTGCACGTGATGGTGGCCGTGTCGCCCATGCAGATGGTCGGTTTGTCGGCTTCGAGCCGTGTGCCGAAGGCATTCACTCTGATGGTGTAGCGTACGGTGTCGGCTTGGCAGCCAAAGTCGTTCCACGCCAAGAGCCAGAAGGTGCTATCTTTTTCGGGCGTTACCTTGATAATCGTCGCTTCGCTGTGCGTGTTCCACAGATAGCGCGTGTAGTCGCCGGTAGCGGTCAGTGTTACGGTATCGCCTTGGCAGATGCTGTCGGCTGTAGCAGTTATCTGCGGCGTTGGTTTCGGTATTACGATGACGCGAATCGAATCGGAAACGGTGCAATCGCGTGCTTCGTTGCCCACTTCTACTTTGTAGGTGGTCGATTGGTCGGGTGCGGCATACATTACCGAGTCGCTGTTGCTGCCAATGATGGCATCGCCCGTCCAGCGCGTCCAATAGTTGGACTGGTGCAGCTTATTTTCGAAGCGGACGGTATCGCCTTGGCAGATGGTGTAGGTTTCAGGCTGTGGCGAGAGTTTTGGTATCGGCACAAAGGTGGCGACGAATACCGAGTCGCGCTCGACTGTTATCGTGCGTGGATTTTGCTGCCCTGCGTCGGGGCTGACCGTACGATTGCTGCCGTCCAGCCACTGATAGAAGCAGTAGCCCTCTTTCGGGTAGGCCTGTATCTCTATCTCGTGGTTTTCGCCATACGAACCTGTGCCGCTGGTGCTACCAAGTTGGGTGTTGTACGGTTTCACATTGATATTGTATACCAGCGCAAATTCGGCAGTGTAGGTTTTGTTGCTGGTTACCTGCACCGTGCGTGGATTGTCGGTATTGCCGTCGTTCCACTGTATGAAGTGGTAGTTCGCATCGGTCGAAGCGGCCTCGATTTCTACCTCCGCGCCGTAGGGATAGTTGCCTGGACCACTCACCACTTCTGCTTTTTCGGTATTGGATACTCTCACATCGACATGGAACGTATCGATGGCAAATATCGCCTGCAACGTTATATTGCTTTTGACCAGCGTATCGATGTTCAGGGCTTTCGAGCCATGCTCCCAGCGCACAAGGTGATGATGCTCGGCGGGCGTAGCGACGATATGCGCTTGGGTGAGGTAGTCGTACTTTCCGCCACCAGTTACGCTGCCCATGTTCAGGTTGTTTGTCTGCGCAGCGACGGTGTAGGTGCGCGGAGCGAACTGGGCAATAAACGTGGTATCGGACGTAAGATAGACACTGCGCGACGGGTCTTCGCTGTTGTCTCGCTTCCAGCCCACGAACTTGTAGCCGTAATACGGCACGGCCTCTATGGCAACTCTGGCTTGATGGCCAGCCTTGTAGGTGTGTGCGTTTGCGCCTGTAATCGTGTCGAAGGTTGTGCCGTCAACGACTCGAACCACGCCCATATCGTCGGGTTGGTAGTTTTCGTTGGTCGATTCGATGCGCGCCGTCAGCGACCACTGTTCGGGTCGGAATATGGCCTTGAGCAGCGTGTCGGACGTGAGTGTTATCGTGCGGCGAGCATTGCTTGCTTCGGACGTTTCGGTTTCCGCTTTGCCATCGAGCCACTTTACAAATGTGTAGCCGTAGTTGGGTTTGGCTTCTACGGTGTTATCCGACTGATATTCGTAGCGGCCGCTGCCCGTAACTTGTCCCCACGATGCGTCGTTCGACGTGAGTCTCAGCTCGAACTGCTGCTTGCGGAATGTAGCCCAATAGGCCGAGTTGTCGTTGGCGGGCACTGTGATGTAGCGTGCGGCATAGGAATAACCATCTTCCCAACCTGCAAACTCGTAGCCCGTGTTCGGTATGGCGGTGATGAGCATGCTCGAATTATAGTCGTACCTTTTTGATACCGAATCGACCGTTCCTCCGTCGGGATTGCGCGAGGCGATGGCTACAAAATACTGCTTCGGTTTGAATAGGGCGTAGAATGTGGTGTCGCGCTCCCAATTCGTAACACGATAATTGAATGTGCTTGCCAAATCCGATGGCTGGTCGCGCCAACGGTCGAACTGATACCCTTCGTTAGGCTTGGCTTCTACGGATACGTTCGTATTGTACGACTGCTCGCCCGACGGTGGCGTTACTGTGCCGTTGCCATCGGAGCCCGTATTGACCGTGCAGGCAACCGGTGCGAACACGGCGACAAACGTGGTGTCGGACGTGCTGTTGATGGTGAAAGTCTTGCTGGCATCGCCCGCAAGTTTGGTGCCGGCCTCGTTCTCCCAACGCACAAACTTGTAGCCGTCTTTGGGCGAAGCATTGATGGTAACCTGCTCGTCGAAGGCGTGTTTGTTGCCGCCCGTAACTGATGCGCTGCCCATTTGGTTGTCGTTGGCATTGGCATAAACCATTATCTCCATCGGGGCAAACGCAACGCGCACAACCGTATCGCGCGGCTCGTCGAGCGAATAGGTGTAGTTCTGCTCGTTAGACGCGCTGCCGTTCCACGATTGCACTTGATACCCTCTCGCAGGCGTGGCGGTGATGTCGACCGACTGCTTGTAGATGCCTTTTTGTTGTGTGGGATTTACCGAGCCTTTGCCCGAAGTCATTTCGGCCTTGACGATATAGGTTTTCGGTGTGAAATAGGCGGTGAACACAGAGTCGGACTTTGTGCCGCGGTAATGGTCGATGGTGCGGGTGGCGTGCGTGTCGCCGTCCTGCCATTTCTGGAAACTGTAGCCATCTTTGGGCGTAGCCGCGATGACGACCTCCGTGTTGTAAACCACATCGCCCGAGCCGGTGGCTGTGCCTTGTTCGTCGTTGGCCGATTGCACGGTGATATGGTAGGTATTTGCCTCGAAATTGGCTTTGAGTTCAACGTCATTGGGCGTTTCAAGCGTGTAGTTGCGCGTGAGTTCCGTATCGCTCAAATCTTCCCAGCCCACGAACGAATAGCCCGTTTTTGGCGTAACGGTGAAATTGACGCTGCTCTTGTAGTCGCACTGCGCACTCGTGGGCGACACGCTGCCCATGGCGGCATCGTTCACCGTAGCGGTAATGGTGTACGTTATCGGCGCAAACACGGCGACAAACGTGGTGTCGGACGTGCTGTTGATGATGAATGTTTTGCTGGCATCGCCCGCAAGTTTGGTGCCGGACTCGTTCTCCCAACGCACAAACTTGTAGCCATCTTTGGGCGAAGCAGTAATTTCCACCTCTTCATCAAAGGCGTGTTTGTTGCCACCCGTAACCGATGCGCTGCCCATTTGGTTGTCGTTGGCATTGGCATAAACCATTATCTCCAGCGGAGCGAACGCAACGCGCACAACTGTGTCGCGCGGCTCGTCGAGCGAATAGGTGTAGTTCTGCTCGTTAGACGCGCTGCCGTTCCACGATTGCACTTGATACCCTCTCGCAGGCGTGGCGGTGATGTCGACCGACTGCTTGTAGATGCCTTTTTGTTGTGTGGGATTTACCGAGCCTTTGCCCGAAGTCATTTCGGCCTTGACGATATAGGTTTTCGGTGTGAAATAGGCGGTGAACACAGAGTCGGACTTTGTGCCGCGGTAATGGTCGATGGTGCGGGTGGCGTGCGTGTCGCCGTCCTGCCATTTCTGGAAACTGTAGCCATCTTTGGGCGTAGCCGCGATGACGACCTCCGTGTTGTAAACCACATCGCCCGAGCCGGTGGCTGTGCCTTGTTCGTCGTTGGCCGATTGCACGGTGATATGGTAGGTATTTGCCTCGAAATTGGCTTTGAGTTCAACGTCATTGGGCGTTTCAAGCGTGTAGTTGCGCGTGAGTTCCGTATCGCTCAAATCTTCCCAGCCCACGAACGAATAGCCCGTTTTTGGCGTAACGGTGAAATTGACGCTGCTCTTGTAGTCGCACTGCGCACTCGTGGGCGACACGCTGCCCATGGCGGCATCGTTCACCGTGGCGGTAATGGTGTACGTTATCGGCGCAAACACAGCGACAATTTCCAAATCGTATGCCGCCACTGTGTAGTCGTACGGATTGTTCCAAACTTTGCTCGTCCATTTGTCCGATGTGAAGCCCGCAAACTTGTAGCCCGCATTCGGCGTGGCGGTGATTTCGAACGTCGTGCCGAATGTTTTTGTGCCGCCGGCGGTTACTTGGCCGCGGTCGCCATAGTTCACGCTGGTGGTAACTTGATATTGCTTTTCGGTGAAAATGGCCTGTATGGTGGTGTCGCGCGCCACATTGATGTGGAAACTGCGCACCGAATCGGCATCGGTTGTGCCGTCGCTCCAGCGCACAAACCTATAGCCCACTGCTGGCCGCGCCGTGATGGTTACCGTCGTGTCGAACGGATAGGTGCCGCCGCCAGCCACGCTGCCCATGGCTTCGTTGTTGCGTGTGAGCGTTACCGTGTATTTCAGCGGCTCGAACAGGGCTTCGAACGTAGTGTCAGATTTGGCTTTCACCGTGTATGGCAGCGGATTGTTGGCACTGCCGTTGGTCCAGCGCAGGAATTTGTAGCCAGGCAGTGCGTCGGCTTTTATCGAAAGTTGCGAAGCGAAATCGTAGTTGTCGCTGGCGGGCGATACCGTGCCACGCCGCGTGTCGCAGGTGGTGGTTACATGGTATTTTATCGGGCGGAAATGCGCCACCAATTCGTCTGCCTTCGCTGGCGTGATGTAGATAAACTCCGCCGATGTTTGTGTCGGGTCGTCGTTCCAATGGTCGAATTCGTAACCTTCGTTCGGTATGGCTTTCACTTCGAATGCGGTGCGGTACTTGTGGCTGCCGCTAGCGGGTGTTACCGTGCCTTGCGCCGACTCCGCCGCGCGCGTGATGATGTAGTAACTCAGCGTGTCGAACAGCGCGGTGTAGGTCTGCGCCTCCGCAAGCATCGTGTGGTCGAAATTGGCGGCTGTCTTATTGTTCTCTTGCCAACGCACGAATTTGAAACCGTCGTTTGCCGTTACCGAAATCGGCACAACGGATTGATACGGATAACTGTTCGTCCCCGACGGCGACACGCTGCCGTAGTCGCTGTTGTCGTCCTGCACACGCACGGTGAGTTCGAAGTTGTCCGCCACAAACAGGGCTTCGAGCGTGGTGTCGTTGGCACCTATATTAAAGGTGAATGTTGAGCGTTTTTCGTCAATGCCTTTCCAGCCTGCAAATTTGTAACCTGTGTTCGGCGTGGCGGTAACTTCTATCGCATCGCCAAACTTGTGCGCGCCCGTGTTTGGCGTTACTGTGCCGTTCGTGCCTTTGGTGGTGAGCAGCACGTCCTTCGGCTCGAACAGGGCAGTGAGTGTAACGTTGCTCGGAATTGTCAGCGTGTAGGTGCGCGGATTGTCGGTGTTGCCGTCGTCCCACTGTTTGAAGCGGTAGCCCGTCTTCGGCGTAGCAGTAACGGTAACAGAGGCTCCGAATGCGCATTGTTGGCTCGCGCTTACCGTGCCAAGCGTGGTGTTGCCGTTCTCCACCGCCGTATAGACCCAGTATGTTTTAGGCGTGAACTTAGCAACGAACGCCGTGTCCTTATCGATGTTGTTAACCGTGTACGAGCGTTTGGCGTATTGGTAGCCATCGCTCCAGCCAGCAAAGTCGTAGCCCTCTTCGGCTGTGGCGGTAAATTCGAGCAGCGTGCCATAGGCGTAACTGCCCGACTGTTGCGACACCTTGCCATGGTTGATGTCGTCGGGTTCGATGCGCACGTTGCACTGCTTCGGCACGAATGTGGCGGTGAATGTCGAGTCGCGCACAAAGTTGATTTTGAACGTGAGCGGCGAAGTGGTATTGCCGTTTTGCCACTGTTTGAACTCGTAGCCGGTGGGTGCCAATGGCGTGAGCGTAACCTCGTCGCCATAGTGATAGGTGTTGGCACCGTTCACCGAGCCATTGCCCACCACCGTCGTGCTGATTTGCACTTCCACAGGTTCGAACACGGCCGTGAGTGTCGATGCGGTGGCTGGCACGCGGTAGAGGCGGCTGGGGTTCGAGCCGGCACCGTCGCTCCACTCTTTGAAGCGGTAGCCTGTGCGCGGCGTGGCCACTATCAGCGTGTCGTAGTTGTAGTCGATGTAGCCGCCCTGCGTGATGTCGCCCGGGGTGGCACCGTCTATCTTCTCCACCTCGGTGGTTACCAAAATCTTTTTCGCTGCAAACTGAGCCGTGATGCTGGTGTCGCGCGCGTCTACGGTGTATTTGTACGGATTGGTGCCTTTGCTCACGCCGTTGCTCCAGCCCACAAATTCGTAGCCCGCGTTTGGCGTAGCGGTGATTTCGAAGTCTGATAGATAGGGCTTCAGGCCGCCTTCGGTAACGCTGCCCATGCTGCCGTCGTTCACGCCCGTGGTTACTCGGTAGTTGTGCGGCTCGAACAGTGCCGTGATGGTGGTGTCGCGCGGTTCTACCTTGTACTTACGCTCTTTGCCGGCCGGTGAACCATCGCTCCAGCCTGCAAAGTCGTAGCCCGTGTATGGCGTGGCGGTTATCTGATAATCGGTAGCGTAGGGCGCGCTGTTTTCGCCTGCGGGGTCTATTTCGCCACGGCTATTGTTGTTCACGCCCGTGGTTACCTTAAACTCGTCGGGAGCGAAAATGGCGGTGTAGGTGCCACTTGCCGTAATAGGAATTTTGGCGGTAGCAGAGGTGGCTGCTATCGTGCCGTCCTTTTCCCACTGCACAAAGTGATAGTATTGCGCTGGCGTAGCCGTGATTTCAGCCATCTCGCCGCTGGTGAAGTAGGGTTTGTTCACCGACGCCTCGCCCCAACCGGCGGTGTTCGGATTTACGAAGACATCGAACGTGGGCGTGATGGTCAAATCGAGTTTGACGATGGAGTCGCAACCGCTTACCGTTTGCAGATTCAGCGTTTTCACGCCCGACGTGGTGAAGGTGCGATCCTCTTCGGGAATCGTTTCCCAGCGGTAGCCTTCTGGCATGGGGTAAATGTAGGGGCTCTGCTTGTCGAGAATGGTTTTGCTTACCTCTTTCTCGTAGGTGGGCGCAATGGTCAGTTCCAACGTCATGATGGAGTCGCAGCCCCACGAGGTTTGCAGGTGGCGTTTGTAGGTGAATGTGCCCTCTCGAGCATTGTATGTGCCTGTAAATCCGGCAGTTCCGTTGTCGTTTTCGGTAACCGTGGTGCCGTACTTGATGTCGTAGTCGTGCTCCTTATAGACCGAACCGTAGCAAATCGTGTCGCGGTACACCGGATTATGCGCTGGGCAGGTGGTGGTAAAGTGCAGCGTATCGCCGTAATGGCGCATGCCACCTTCATCTAACCAAATACGGTAAGTATACTGCTTGTCGCGCAACAGATCTGATACCGTTTTAAGCAAACTGCCTGGATTGCCATTCAACGGCAAACGATACGTATTCCACGCCTTTTCGCCGTCCATGCGCAACTCGTAACCTACGGAATCCGCAGAATTGACATATTTATACGCGCCATTCAACTGAGCATTTGTAGAATCGACCGATATGTAGTCAAGCGTCGTGGCGTAAGGTTTATACGGCCCAAAAATAGGATAATACTTGTTGATGTTCTTCGTATCTTGAATGAACACAGAACTGTTCAGTGTGTTAGGCATGGTGGCGTTCTGCAATGTAGCAGCACCACGGCCATCTCCATTATTATTAGATGGAGAGCAACAGCCTTCCAAGTACCAACAATTGGTTGCCGACGAGACATCACTCTTGTTGTCTCCATCAACACCAAAGCCGCCACTTATAGGGTAAGTAACGGCCATAGAGTATGTCCGCCATCCTTTAGTATATGTTTCCCCTTTATAAATATCATCGTCGTGCCCAAGTACTTCGTCTTCCTCTGTAGTATTTGCGCAACAAGTACAAGTACCATTGGTCCCGTTGTCATAATCCGTTCTTGTCGTCGGGCAACGCACAATCAATGTACCGACATTATAGCAGTTGGTGGCCTTTACGCCCCAACCCATACCAGCCGCACAGGCAGGAACGCTGTAACCGTTGTAGGTTGAATAACTCCAAATTGGCAAAGACTTTACCTGCCCCACGTTATAACAATTATTGGCTGTACCTCCCCAGCCCGAAATACCGCCACCATACGTCCAAGCGTATTTAGGATAAATCAAATTATCAGCACGAGCGATAGTCAGAATATCTCCCTTGTTATAACACTGATCAAATGTATTCCGCTCCGACGACAATGTAGTATAGCCTGCACCCACAATACCACCTGCGTATGCATACGAAAGATAATTAGCCCGAGTAGATTTAGTCAGCGCATGTGTAAACGCCACCGATTGAATTTTGCCGCTATTACTCGCATAAGTGAAAGTAGAGTTTTGAGCATACGCAGCAATACCACCAGCATAAGTATATCCAATATTATCGGCATCGGTAGTGGTTATTATTTGGTCAAGCGAGAACACGCGGGCATAGTTATGCGAGTACGACACACGACAACTAACAGCATAGCCTATCATACCACCCACATAAACACGCATGTTTTGCGATGGTGTCGTTACCCTCACCGATAAATCGCCCATAGTATGGCAATTTTCCACAGTAGTGCTATTGGCATAGGCGATTAAGCCGCCCGCATACGACAACACCGTTGGCGCTGACGCAATCACCACATCAACAAATGTATTTTTAATGGTTGCGCCATTGGTATAGCCGAATAAGCCCATATAAGTTCCAGAAGATATTTTTACGTCATATATGGAGTGGTTATCGCCATCAAACGTTCCCCGAAAACTATAGGTGCCGCGGCCTATCGGGCTCCAAGGATTGCCATTGCAATCAATATCGTTCGCCAACTTGAAATAGGTGTTGCTATAACTGGTGCCGCTGTTCACTTGGTCGGCCAAGTAGGCGAGTTGCGCACCCGTAGCAATAAGGTAAGGGGCGGCTTGCGTGCCGCTGCCACCGCCAAAACTGCTCGCCACACTGCCGTCCCACTTGTCCGTGCCGGCCTGCGCACACACCGCCACGCACACCGCCACCACAAGCGCCAGCAAGCGTCTGTGTGCATATAATAGTGTGTAACGGGACGTATTTTTCATGGTTTTCGCGCAAGATATACCGCATTGCAAAGATACAACTTTTTAGTGAACAATGAATAATTAGTAGTGAGAAGTTAGAAATGAGGAGTGAGAAGTGAATAGTTAGTAGTGAGGAGTGAGGAGTGAGGAGTGAAAAAGTATAAAAGTGCGAAAGTATGAAGGTGTAAAAGTATGAAAGTTAGTGAGAAATTTTTTGGCGCGTTCTCTCCCCCTGCTGCGCAGCAGATAGGGGGAGTACCCACGCAGTGGGGGTAGGGGTTT
>CAVKQB010000035.1:0-21619 GCA_963658575.1 Leyella stercorea
TGTGAGTAAGATTTACCAACGGTGCCGCTTTTTTTGAAAAACCTAAAAAATTCAAAAATATGAAAAACGAAAAGAAAGCAATTGACCTTGGTTTGCCGAGCGGAACGCTCTGGGCAACCTGCAACGTGGGCGCAAACAGCCCCGAAGACTATGGCGACTACTACGCTTGGGGCGAAACCAAAACCAAGAGCGAGGAGTACACGTGGCGCACGTACAAATTTAATTTAACCGACGGTCTCACTACGCTCGAAGCCGCCGACGATGCAGCCACTGCCAATTGGGGCAGCGAGTGGCGCACGCCTACCGCCGACGAATGGAAAGAGTTGATAGACAACTGCACTTGGACGTCGATAACCAAAAACGGCGTGAACGGCTACGAGGTGAAAGGCAAAAACAGCAATAGCATTTTCCTGCCTGCGGCGGGCTGTCGCTTCGAAAAAGACCTGCTCAACGCTGGCTCGTACGGCGTCTATTGGTCGAGTTCGCTCGACACAGAAAAGCCAAAGTATAGCAAATATGGCTGCTTCGGCGGATTTTATAAACAAGAAATCAACGTTTTTTCGAGCGGCCGAGAAATCGGGCGTTCGGTGCGCCCTGTATGTAAATAATGGATAATTGATAATTAAAAAAAACTATGAAAGCAAAAGCAATTGACCTCGAAGAAAACATCGGCGCAGTGTGCGACGTGTTCGGAACAACGCGCGAAGAACTGATGTCGCGCGATAGGCACCGCCGCATCGCCGATGCGCGAATGTGTTTATACCTACTGTCTGTTGAACAGGGAAACAGCACAAAATCGACGGCACACGCCATAGGTCGCACGCGCGGAAATGTACTGCTTTGCATCAAAAGCATACAAGGTGTGGCCGAAACCGATGGCGAGCTGCACAGCAAAATAGAACAAGTACGCAACATTCTAAATTCTAAAAAAAAATTATGAAAACAATACGCTACAATGACACAACGGTGTTGATCCTTTTCGACCGCACCACGGGCAGCGGCACACGCTTAGCCGACTACATCGAAACGCTTACGCGGGGAGCGATAGAGCCCACGGCGGTACAGTGGAACAGACAGACACAGACAGGGCACATCACCTGCCGATGCACGCCCGAACAACAGACCGAACTCGAACGTCTGCTGGCCAACTATCTATGCCCGAAAGCCTAAAAAAGCAACGCCCTACCAACTACGGCTGGATTGACGAAGAACGGCGACGAATCGGCGACGAGCAATTTTGGCGAATTGTCGAAAACATGCACCGCTTACTGCAAGAGCTACCCGTTGGCGCACGCTTCGACATTGTGCGGCGCACACGCCCCGAAAACCATAGACTCGTGCTGGCCATCTGCTGCGAATGGACAACCACCGTACAAGGCTATTACATCGACGAAAACTACAGCGCAATAATCAGATACAAATAGAGAAAAAAGGACATGACACAAGAATACATAACACACCTGAAAGAAGTCAACGATATTGTGGACGTAGTGTCAGAACACCTGACGCTTGTTCGCCGAGGTGCGAACCATATCGGCATTTGCCCGTTCCACACCGACACCACACCAAGCCTCACTGTGAGCCGCACACGCCAAATGTACAAGTGCTGGGCGTGCGGTGCAGGAGGCGATGTTATCAACTTTCTGCAAGAAGCCGAAAGCCTTACCTTTGTCGAAGCGTGCCGCGTGCTGGCCAAGCGAGCGCACATCGACCCACCCACTGACATCCAGCAAACGCCTGAACAGGAAGCAGTCGCACGCCAACGCGAAACCGCACTCCACGAAGCACAGCAACAGCAAAACGCTTTTGTGGCCGAACGGAGTGCACAGATATTCATCGACTTTTTGGCAGCCCGTGGCATAAGCGGCGAAACGGCGGCCACCTTTGGGCTTGGTTACGCACGCAGCGGGTTCTTTGCCAACCGCATCACCTACCCATTCTACTCGCCAGCAGGGCAAATAGTAGGCTTCACAGGGCGCGCTACCGATTGGCACAAAGAATGCAATTACCCAAAATTCAAAAACTCGGCCGAAAGTGCCATCTATCACAAAGAGGCATTGCTCTTTGGTATTCAACAAGCCAAACGCGCCATCGGCGATAGGGGAGCAGCTTACTTGGTCGAAGGGCAACACGATGTACTATCGATGTACCAATTTGGCGCACGCAACACCGTGTGCGGCAGCGGCACAGCCTTTGGCGAAAAACAAGCACGACTACTACATCGCTACACCAACACCGTGGTGCTGATGTACGACGGCGACGAAGCAGGTCGCAAGGCCACACTCAAAACTCTGCGACTACTGCTGGCCGAAGGCTTGAGTGTGCGCATCGTATCGCTGCCCGACGGCGACGACCCCGACACTTTCGCACAGCGCATCGGGAGCAACCACGGCGACCTGCGCCAACGCCTCTGTACCATGACCAAACCGTGGATTGACTACGTCATGGCACTCTACCCGCACACCAACGATAGCGACCTGTATGCCGCCAATGTGCGTAGCGTGTGCGAAATGGTGGCGGCTGTGCCCGACCAACTGAAACGAAAAGCACTCGTCAGCACTGTGTGCGAACAGTACCACATAAGTGCCGCCGATGTGCGCAAACTGGTGAAACCTGAACCTACCACCGACACTTGGAAGGACGGGTTCTACGGACTCGACGAAGCAAAAGAACTTGTCGGTGCCGACACACATGCTGGAACACTCACTTTCGACTATCGCTATTTTGTCGAACATATCGACATCGAACCCATCATTCTCTACAAAGGCAAACCAAAGAAATTTGCCATACAAATGTTGCGCAAAGAGTTCGCACAATTCACCGTGCGTGGTCAAGAACTCGAATTTTCCACGGCCGAAACACTACCAATGCAGGTGCTCGCCACCATGCACCGCGAGGGCATAAAAATAAATGTCGACTGCTACGACCCCGACACCGAAAGTACACACACCAAAGCATTTGTCGATTGGTATGTCGAAGGCAACGCACGCCTCTGCGGTGCGCTCGAAAGTGCAGACCGCAGCGAATGTGTGCGCCGTGCGCTCGATGCTATAGCCTACTGCGAATCGACCATGCGCACCATGAACGCCGACCGCTACGCCAAACTGCTCGACCTGAAAATAGGCGCATACAACGAACTATTGAAGCCGATGCTCGTCGCACGCAAAGACAAAAACGAACTCGAAAAACAGCGCGGCGACCTCGAAGCAAACCTGTTCGATTTCGACCCGTCGGAACTGCCAGCCTATATGGGCGAAAACGAAGCCATGATGAAAGTTTATCAAAACTATGGCTTCTACCCACTACTGAAAAAAGACAAAACACCATGTGCCTATATGTTCAAAAACGAAAAAGGCAACGGGCACACACGCATCAGCGACTTCTACATGACACCACTACTACACATCTACAGCACCGACGACGCCGCCAACAAACGCGTCATTCAACTGTCGCACATACACTTTGGCGACAAATTCGTCGAATGGCCATCGAGCATTCTCGCCAACCTTGGCAAGGTGAACGAAAAACTGATAAACGCTGGCGCATACAACTACACTGGCTCGCTCAATCAATTCAAATTGATATGGCAACAGATGTCCTACAACTTCACCAAATGCACCGAACTGAAAGTGTTTGGCCAACAACCCGAAGGCTTTTGGGCATTCACCAACGCTATCTATCACACTGTCGATGGCGTGCCACGCATCGATTATGTTGACGAACTGGGCGTAACCACACACGAAGGTGTGAATTACTACAGCCCAGCATTCTCAAAAATCTTTCTCGACGAACGCCGCGATGCCGACCAATACGAACAAGATCGCTATTTCGTCTACAAAGAAACGCCCGAAGCAGACCGCATCAACTTTGGTCAGTGGGCGGCCTTGATCGACGAAGTGTATAAAATCAATAACAACGGCAAATTCGCCATTCTATTCGACATCCTCGCCTGCTTCCGCGACTTCATCTATGCCGAACGCAAATTTTTCACTACACTCTTTTTCATCGGCCCAACAGGCAGCGGCAAATCGCAAATTGCCTACTCGATGCGTGCGCTATTCATGAGTCCCGATGCGCCCGTGTTCAACCTAAACAGCGGCACCGATGCAGCATTCTTCATGACACTCGAGCGCAACCGCAATGTGCTAGCCATAATGGAAGAATACAACGATACCAACATCTCGCCAGCAAAATTTCAAGGACTGAAATCGGCCATTCTCGACGGCGAAGGCAAAATAAAAGTGAAAGACATGGCCGCCAAAACGCTCGATAGCAGCAAGATAAACGCCATACCGCTACCGCTGGGACAAGAGGCACCACAACAAGACGACGGCTCGCTCGCCAACCGCTCAATTCTGTGCGATGTGCCATACAAACCCAAAGGCGAATTTACACCCGACGAAATTGCCATATTCGACCGACTGAAAGCCTACGAACGCGCTGGGCTATCGAATGTGCTCATCGAAATACTGGCTTGCCGTACAGCCATAAAACGCTACTTCAACGACACCTTCAACGACGAACTGAAACGCATCAAAGCCGCTGTCAATGCCAACATCACCAACACCGAAGGCCTAACCCGCGTAACCAATTCGCTCACACTCCTTTCGACCATCTGCCGCATTGTCGAAGAACGCACACCACTGAAACTACCATTCACCTACGCCGACTTTTTCACACTCGCTTGCGACAAAATAGTGCGCCAAATGTCCACTATCAGCGTAGTGAACAAGCTATCGAACTACTTCGCCACCATCGGCTTCCTCATCACACAAGGCAGCATCAAAATCGGCCGCGAACTGAAAGTGGTTACCCCAAAAATGGGAGAAGTAACCGTGAAATGCGCTGGCAACCAAGTAAAAACCGTGCGCCTGCCCAGCCCCGAAACCAAAGTGCTCTACATACACTTCGAGAGCATTTACCCTCTCTACGAGCGAGTGTCTGGACGCTCCGCACTCTCGCAACAGTCGCTCCGTGCCTACTTCGAAAGCCACGCCGCATATATCGGGCAGTGCAAAAACACCAAATTCACTTGGTTCGAAGAAACCAAAGTGCCACACACTACCACCGATGCCAACGGCAAAGAACAGACTTACGTCTCTATCATCATGGAGCGCAAACAAAACGCCAGCAGTGCCTACATGTTCAATTACAACACGCTGGTCGAACTGGCCGATGTCGATTTCGAGCGGCGCACCGATGACGACACACCCACCGACGCACCAAACGACGAACCGATGCCATTCTGAAACCAATGAAACACGCACACAAACACCCACTGAACCTGTCGTTGGCAGCCACCATTCCGCACACACACCATGGTATGCCTATCGTACGCGCCACGCACTACACACCGCAGCGCATCGTCCCGTTCAACCGCATTTTCACCGTACGCCGCACAGACTGTGGCGTACACTTTTTTTTGCACGACTACCAATTTGAACGCCTTTGGAACGAACCGCTGCGCTACCTGCCACGACTATCAAAATTTTGTTGTATATTTGCCCCTGACTTCAGCCTCTATGCCGATATGCCCGAACCCGTCAAACGCTGGAACATCTACCGCAACCGACTGCTCGGCGCATGGTTGCAAGCCAACGGGCTTACAGTAATTCCGACCATATCGTGGGCGGAAGCTGCCAGTTTCGACTACTGCTTCGACGGCATCGAGCCGCACGGCACGGTCGCTATCAGCACCATAGGAATTGGGCGCAATGCGCTGTCGACACTTTTATGGAAACGGGGCGCAGCCCAAATGATGACACTGTTGGAACCAGACACTGTCATCGTTTATGGCAATAGTCGCATAGATTTCGATTTTGACACAGCAACAGTTGTTACATTTGAAAATGAAATAATCAACAGACTACGAAAACATGGGCGGTAGAGGCGCATTCTTAAATTCGGCAGCGGCTGGCTTCAATGGCATTGCAGAAAATCAGCGACAATACTCACCAATAGGAACTACTGGTGGTATGAAAGTTATAACACCAATCAATACACAAATAAACAAAACACCAGTACGCTCAAACAAGGCAAATAGAATATACATCGTTGCCGACAAAAACGGAAAAGAACCATATTCTATCAGTTTCTATAAAAATCACACATTGGTAAAAACTATTGATTTCGATGGCGAACCACACGCACACCTATGGAAAACAACAAACAGCGGAATCACAATGCGCGATGGCGGACAACACAAACGAATACCACTGACAAAAACAGACAACGAACGCATAGAAAAAGCAATCGCATTTTTCAAATAAACAGGCAAAATGGACAATGCAATACTCTTTTGGTGGGACAAATACACACCTGTAACACAAAACGAACTTGGCTGGGACGATAGTTTGATTGACGAAGCACAATTCGATGGCTACACCGACCTATGCGAATGGCTGTTGCTGTGTAGAAATATGGAAATCAAATTTTTATACAACGGACTTTTATACGAAATCACAACACTCAAACTGGAAAGCACACACATCGAACGCCAAGGCACAATCACCTACCGCAATATCGACAACGCCGACTATTTCGACTGCTGGCATCTTTGCCAATTCAAAATCAACCCACATTGGAACGGCAAATATCTGAAAGACAAATTCGATACCAACCAAGCCGAACGCTACATCGGCTTTGGTTCTACCGACGCAGAATTTGTCAAAAACGCACAAATAGACGGCATCGCCCTGAAACAGGTATTGCAACACGCCTACATCGTCAATATAGGCTAATTCCCATGCTCCGCCGTTTGTGTAGCACCATGACTTTGACGAAAACTCTGCCTTTGGCGGTGAGCCTGTCGAACCGCAAATTTCAGAATTTTTTAGTAGCAAGTAGCAAGACAATTGATAATTGATAATTGACAATGGAAGGTGAGAAGTTATAGGCTTTGTTGATACCGAAAACTTGAAACTCTTAAACTCTGAAACCGCGCGAAGCGCAACCAATCAACCAATCAACCCAAAACTCCCCACTCGTTTGTGTCTTTTATGGTAGCGCGCACACACACTATCTTTGTCGCGTGAAAAATAAAAGCACAACCTATCATGAAAAAAAATGTACTACTCCAACGCTTTCAACGCACCGAATGGATTGACGACGGCGAAAAAAACAGCGAGTTCTACCGCATCTTTTGGGGCAACCCACTGCTTTCGATTGCCGACCTACGCAGCCTGCTCGAACAGACCAATGGTGCAATCGACGCTTTCGACGGTCCAATAACCATTGACGATGTGAAAGAACTGCACACACAGATACAGGGCGCACTCGATTCGCTGCAGCCGCCCCACGCACAAATAAAACTCATGCGCACACTGCTGGGCGAACTGCAAGCCGCCATCGATGCCAAAGCCGAAGCCGATGCAGCCACCACCGCAGCAGCAGCCACCGAAACAGCCGCTGCCGACACCGCTGCCGACACTACCGACAACACCACCGCTGCCGATGGCGAACAGTCGGCCGACACCGAACCCGCCGAACCCGACCCTATTGCCGACCTGATTGCAGCCATTCGTGCCGCACTCGACACACTGCAAACCGAACTCTACCCACCAACACCCGAACCTGAACCTGAACCTGACACAGAAACGGAAACAGAACAAGGGGCAGAAATAGGAACGGAACCTGAAACGGAACAAGGGGCAGAAGCAGGAACAGAATAGTAGCAAGTAGCAAGACAATTGATAATTGATAATGAAGGGTTATAGGTGAGAGGTTATAGGTTATAGACTTTGTTGATACCGAAAACCTGTAACTTGAAACTCTTAAACTCTGAAATTTGAAATTAAAATTGTAGGCCATCGGCGAAAGTCGGTGGCTTACTTTTGAGCCCAAAAATAGACATTCAATTTTTCAAAAAAAAATTACAAACTACCTGACCAACCGACCAACCGACCAACCAAACCATTTTCGGGCGACACGTAGTAGTATATATATATCTAATAATCAGTAGTTTATATAATAATAGAAAAGTTAGAACCTTCATTTTTTGTTGGTTGGTCGGTTGGTCGATGGTTGGTCGGTTGGTCGGTTGGTCGATGGTTGGTCGACAAAATTTGCCTAACCACCCCCCTAAATAATACTGATATTCAATAAGTTAAATCTTAAAAAAAGGCTCGGTTGGTCGGTTGGTCGATTTTTCAAAAATATCACACGTAAGAAGAAAAAAAAGAAAAATCCATTTTATTAACAAAATTTGTGTTTTACCCGCGTATTGCGTAATTTTGTGGTCGATGTCAGATATTTGCGTTTATTTGAAAGTGAAACCATATTTAGCCGAGTGGATTAAACACGCTCACGGCGACCCTGTGCTGATGCCAAAGGATTCGCCCGAAAGCCGTCTGTTGAAACTCTTTTTGGAACGCCAGCCTGCCAACATACCTATCGATAAACCGAGCGACTTCAATGTAGCTGTGCGCATACCTTGGTACAAAGAGAAAGACGCACGCACCTACTTCTACCTTTCGCCACGCGCAAAAGCGATGATAGTAGAGTGCTACGAAACAATGTTTCTGCACAACCTTTGGTGCGAACTGGGCAGTGTCGAAAATTTGACCTGTTCGCTCACGGCACTTCTCTATGCGTGGCTCGAACGGCACGGCATGAGCGACGAACATTGGGAAACGGTGCGCCAAAAATACTACCGACTACGAAAAAGATATGCACGCGAATGTAATTTGAAAATTTGACAAAAAAAAATTTCGACTTCAGGCCCGATTTTGAACAACCCCGAACAAGTGCGCACAAACCAAAAATAAAGTTTCAACAATATGAATTTACCTGGAATTTTTTCAGTAGAGCGAGCTGATGCCAACACCGTGCGCTTTTCGTCCACCACAACCATTGTCAATGGCATTGTCGACGATGTGGAAGTGTATGCGGACTTTGCACCAATATGCACGGTGGGGCTTTCGTCGTGTACCACTGAATGCAAAACCGAAGTGGGGCAGCCTGTGCATCAAATAGAACTCACCTATTTCACCGAACATCGTCCCGACCACACGCCTACAAGCGTCTATCGCATAACCGACACCGAAGGGCGGCGTTTCCTTATTGGCACTGGCGAGGTGCCGCACCCCACCGTATCGTGGACAGATAGTGTGCCATCGTCGCCAACAGCCAAACGTGGCTACACAGTGAAAGTGGCGTGGAAATCGACCGTTGGACTATTGACTTTAGCAGAATAAAGAACTTTTTTCCATCTATTTGTGCGAAAAGTGGCTGTTTGCGGCCGCTTTTCGTCTTTTTATGTTGTATGATATTGTTTTTTCTTTGCACTGTAAAATAATATCGATACAATGGTGAAAAAGTATATCATAGATTTGGACGGCCCCATTGGCGGTTTTTATGCCAACAAGTACTATGTGAAAAAGATGTTGGCCGAGCACCCCAACGAGGCGGTCGATGTGCGCATCAACTCGCTGGGCGGTGCGGTAGACGATGGTTTGGACATCGCTTCGCAGTTTCGCGAACACGGCAATGTAACCGCACACATTTTTGGACTCACTGCATCGGCAGCCACTATTGCTGCTTTGGGAGCTAAGCGTATCAAAATGAGCCGCAATGCGTTTGTGCTGTTTCACCGCGTATCGTCGTGGATTGATTTGTGGGGACAGATGAACGAAAGCCAGATAGAACAAGCCATAGCGCAATTGGAACGCGACAAAGAGGACAACAAAAAGTTCGACCTTGTGATTGCACGCATGTATGCCGACCGCTGTGGCAAAACGCTCGACGAGATGCACGCTGTGATGTGTCGGTCGGCGTGGCTCACTGCCACCGAAGCCAAAGAGATTGGTTTTGCCGACGAACTGATTGACGAGGGCGAGTGTCCCGCTTTCACCAACTCGATGGCATCGAAATTCGCTGCGGTAGGCGTGCCTCTGCCGCCCTGTCCTGCTACAGCCGACGAACTAATCGGTACGCAAAACCTTGTGCAGGCTATAGTGGCAGGCGTTCGCAAAGTTTTTACACCCGATGTCAAAACCGACACAATTATTATTACCAAAAACAATAGAAAAATGAGAAAAAACGTTGAATTTTCCGCCATCAACGCCCTGTTGCAGGTTGATGGTATTGACTTGAACGACGATGCCACCGAGGTATCGTTGAATGAGGAGCAGTTGCGCGTCATCGACAGCAAGATGGCCACATTGCAGAGTGAAATCGACAGCCGCACAGCCGACTTGGCTGAAAAAGAGGCTGAAATTGAAAAGCTGCAGGCACAAGTGTCTGCGGCAAACGCAGAAATCGAAAAATTGAAAGCCGCCCCTGGAGACGACGACATTCGCACCCACGAAGCGTGCGAAGAGAGTGAAGCCGGCAGCGTGCTGGAAAAAGCAATCAAAATGTTTAACGAAATAAAAGAAATTTGACTATGGTAACCATTCCAACAGCCGCCGATTTGGCTAAATCGGCGCAAAAGTTCCGTAAAGAACTTCTGATGATGCCCGTTTTGGCATTGGAACAATCGACGAACCACATGAGTATTCGCTCTGGTATTCGTTACAAAGAGACGGTGGGCGAACTGTCGGGCAACATTCAACTTGCTCCGTATAGCGAAAGTCGTATCGACAGCGACGGTGTAACAATCACGCCGCGCGAATTGGAAACCTATTTTGGCTCTGTGGTGAAAAAATTTTCGCCAAACTCGGTGTATCAAACCATCTACGGTTCGAGTATCACAAAAGGCGAAGCACTGAAGCAGACCGACATAACGCGTCAGGTATTGGCCTATTTGGCACTTCAAATAGGTGTGAACCTGAACAAAGTGCTGTGGAGCGCAAAACGCAAAGCCACTGGCACCACATCTGCTGACCTGTTCGATGGTTTTGACACTATCACTGCTGCAGAAGTTACTGCTGGCACGCTCGCTGCTGCCAAAGGCAACTATACCAAACTGACCACTGCCATCACTGCATCGAATGCTGTTGATGCACTGAAAGGAATCTACGAGGCGGCATCTGACGAACTACAAGGCCAAGCCACGAAACTCTTTTTGCCGAAAGACATCTACAATGCCTATGTAAAAGACTATCAGGCGACTGTTGGTGCTGTGCCCTACAATCGCGAGTACAAAAAGACCTACCTCGAAGGGTCGGACGACCTGTGCGAACTGGTAGCTCTACCCAACAAAAAAGGGTCGAAGTACATTCACCTTACCACCAAAGGCAACATGCTTATCGGTGTAGACCAAATGAGCGACGCAGAGCGTATCGAGGTTGAAAAACACGAAGCCTTTGTGTTGCAGTTCATCGCCACCATGTTCTTTGGTTGCCAATTCGAGTCGATTTCGCCCGAACGTTTGTTTGTGGCCGAGCTTGCATAACCGCTAAAAAGGAGGAATAAATATGAGTAAATGTAATCAAGCAGACATGTACGAAAGCCTGACCTTCTGCCCTGGTCAAGAGTCGTTTCCAGGTATTCAGGGAGTTGTGTATTTTTTGCCGAAACGAAGCATCGTGTCGTGGCCAAAGTTGCCAACGGTTGCGGATTTGAAAGAGGGCGATTCGGTGGAACGGATAGCCAAATACGAGGGGTCGTTTGTGCTTGCTGCCGACAAAAAGTGGCGTAAGATGGACGTGGTAATGGAAGAGTCGCCCGTATCGAGCGAAAGCCAAGGCGAAATTCCGTCGAAATCGTTTGTAAACAAAGCGACGGTAAAGCTCTATTCTGCCGAGGAAGATGCCACGGCGTTCATTCGCCTTGCCAACAGCGACGACATGGTGTTCATTGTGTTTCAAAAGAACGGCAAAGCCCGTGTGGTTGGCTCGAAGATGTTCACTACCAGCGTGAAACCGAAACAGGAACTTGGTTCGACGGCTACAGACAAAGCGGGCACCACGCTCGAAATCGAAGCCACGGACAAATGCCCTGCGCCATTCTATATTGGTAAAATCGAAACCGAAGACGGCGACCTCGACGGTGCTACAGGCGAAGCGTGGATTGAGCCTGAACCCGAAGAAGATGCCAAAGAAAGCGAGGTTGTTGTGGACGAAGCCGTTTCGGCCAATACCGATCAACCAACAAAAGATGTTTAATATCAAATTTCGCAGTAGAAGCACCGCACGCCGCTGGCGTGCTGCTTCTACTTTTTTCTGATTATGGACGACAAACTAACAGCAAGAATACAGGCATGGTTAGCATTGCCATCTGCCGAGCGCGACATGGTAGCAGGGGCCACCATGATGTTGCAACTTAACCGCAATCGCATACTCTACCAAAACGTCATTCGCCGTCCAGCTCGGTTTGCCGAAAAAGTGGAGTACGAACTGAAAAAGTTTTTGGCAATGCGTTTGAACAAAGTAACCACCGCCGATGTAGTACGTCTCGAACACAAGGTGCAGACAGAGATTGTACCTGTCATTGAGCGGTCGTTTGTGCAGGTAGCCGACGGCACCCTGCAATTTGTTGGCAAACGTGCCGACCACGATTCGTTACCAGACGAGATTCAGGCCATCTATGTGGAACAGGCCACCATAGCACACCAGATGCGCGACTTACACGCTAAGCTGCGCCTGAAATCGGGACCCGAATACCAACCGTGCGACCGTTATCAGGATTTGGATTTGCTGATTTCGACCGCCAAAACCTATTTGGCAAACTGGGAAAAATACGACACTTATAGCCAAGAACCAACTGCCGTGGCCGTTGTGGCGACTAAGAAAGCCCAAAACAAAGCAAAGTCAAAGGCCAAGAAAAAATAAGGTAATCGATCAACTTACAAGCGGCGATGCGGACACCCGCGTCGCCATTTTTTAATCGACACCTATCTGCCATGCCAATACCAAATACACTTGATATTTGCCAGGAACATTTATTCAGCGATGCCGCCAAGATGGATGCCGCTGGTGTGCCTGCCATTGTGCGTGAGCGCATTGTGCGTTTGCGCGATCTGTATAATGTGTGGCTTCAAAGTCCGTCGCTGCGTGCGCGCGAACTGGTTGAGCGTGATGCGGCGCAATATGGGCTGCACAAATCGGCCGCCTACGAAGATGTCAAATTAGTGCGCCTGCTGATCGGCGACCTGAACGAAGCCTCGAAAGAGTTTCACCGCTGGCGGTTCAACGAGATGATACTGCGTGCCGTAGAGTTGGCCGAAAAGAAAGACGATGTGCGTTCGTTGGTGGCTGCGCTCGACAAATATGCCAAGTACAACAAACTCGACCAAGAAGACGAGCAAGACAAACCGTTTGAGGTGATAGCCGTGCAGCCTTTCGAGCCGACCGAAAATCCCGAAGTGATTGGCATAAAGCGTGTGCCAAACATTGTGGAGAAAATCAACAAAAAGATAAAGCAGTATTGGAACGAAGACATCGAAGATGTAACGCTCGAACCAGCCGATTTCGACGAAGAGAAAATATTTGCACCCAAACCATGAGCTGCCCCAAAATATACTTCAACCACCCACAGCAAGAGGTAATGTTCACAGGCGCAAACACCACGGTAATAGTTGGCGGGCGGCGTTTGGGCAAGTCGTATGGCATAATGGCACCGTGGCTGCTGCGCAACTTCCAACGTATGCCAGGGTGCAGCATTGGTTTGGTAACATCGACCTACAAGCGTGCGCTGATGAACACATTACCAGGCACACTGCAAGCCCTCGAAAGTTGGGGGTTCAAGCGCAACCTGCATTGGTATTTGGGTGTGCGTCCTCCAAAATCGTCGGGGTTCGCCCGACCAAAGATAGAACCGTCGAGTTGGGAGCATGTGCTGTCGTTCTACAACGGCTCTATCGCTTACCTGATTTCGCAAGATATTCCAGGCACATCGAACTCGATGACACTTGATGGTGTGGGCGTAGATGAGGCCAAGTTTATCGACTACGATAAACTAAAAGACGAAACATTGCCGGCCAACGGTGGCATCAAAACTTATTTCGGACATTGCGCTTTCCACCACTCTGTACTGATTATTAGCGATATGCCATGCACAAAAAAAGGGTCGTGGTTTTTACAGTACGAGAAAAAGATGGATTCCGAACTGATAGCCACCATTCAGGGAACTATCTACGAAATATGGCGCACCAAACAGCGCATTGCCAACGACCGAAACGCCCCCGCTTATCTGCGCAACTACCTGCGCACGCTCTACACCAACTTGGCGCGCATGCGGCGTGTGGCCACGATCTACCGCGAGTATTCGAGCATTCTGAATATGGAGATATTGGGAGAATCGTATATCAACCAAATGAAGCGAGACCTACCACCGCTCACCTTTCAGACATCGATACTGTGCAAAAAGATTGGTCGTCTGCGCGATGGTTTCTACAGTAATATGCGTGAAGGACACAAATATAACGCCGCCAACAACGACTATCTGCAAAGTCTCGAATACAAGTTTGACAAAGTGCAGACCGAAAGTAGTCTACAAGATGCCGACATCGACCCCGATGCACCCATCTGCATAGGCATGGACTACAACGCCAACATCAACTGGATAGTGGCAGGGCAGGTGAAAGGCAACAGGCTCTTTGTGTTGCGTTCGTTTTATACCAAGTATGAACGCAAGATACCCGAACTGGTCGCTGATTTTTGCGACTATTACCGGCACCATCGGCGCAAAGAAGTAATCTATTACTACGACACCACGGCACTCGGCAGCAACTATGCCGTGAACCGTGAGGACTTTCAGTATGTGGTGCGGTCGTCGTTTCTGCGTGCAGGTTGGCGGTGTTCCAATGTGTATATAGGCAACCCCATGCGCCACATCGAAAAGTATTTGCTCATCAATCGTATGTTCGCAGGACAGGCACGGCTCACGCCCTACATCAACGAACAGAACAACGAAGACCTGCTTATATCAATCAGCACTGCTGGCGTGCGCGACGGCAAGAAAGATAAGACAGGCGAGAAGTTGGCCGAAAGCGACGACGACCTGTTGCAACACCGTACCGATGGCAGCGATGCCTTCGACACCTTGTGTATTGGTTGCGAAAAGTTTCCACAGCACACCCATACACCCACCGTAACCTCGGCCTTTGTCGATTTGTAGCACCCTTACACCCACGCACAGGGAAACAATGCCCTGCATATACCGCTTTTTTATGGCGTACTTTCGGGTGGTTGCATTCAGCGCGCTGGGGGCTGACTTTCGGTAAAATACGGTCAATAAAAAAAACATAACACGTAACCATTTGATTATCAGACAAGAAATAAAATAAACAGCGGAAAAACTAATTTTTTTGAAACGAAACCGACACTTTTTGTTAGTCGTGCGGCTGGTTTTCAACAATTTATAAACAGCGGCCTGGCGTGTCTTTTTTTGCCTGCCGCGAAAGCATCATCTTTGCAGTATGACATTCAAAGAGAAAATACCAAGTGAGGTTTGGTTGTCGAACATTCCCGATGTGCGTATCAGCACCGAGGTGGCTGTCGTTGCCACATTCACCGACAACAGCACGGGGGCAACCATCTATAACGAGCGGCTGTACCCCAACGCCAGCGGCGAAATAGTGATTTGTGGTGTGCGCGAAATAGTGCTCACAACTATGCGCCAAGCCCTGATAGATAGGAAGTTTCACCGTACTTTCACACTCACGGTGCGCCAACCGCACACCATCCTGTCGAGGCGTTCAATTACTCACACATCCATCAGCCTATCGTTTACCTGCTTTTATGCCGAGTGTGCGGTCGATGGCAGTCCGCTTAGTGTGGTGCGTGGCAGTTGGCTCACCCGCTGCACTAAGCGCGAAATTGCTCCAAATGCCGTAGAGCAACTTACCTATCTTAAATACAACGACACCAGCCGATACTCGGTTTATGTTGAATATAAACTCGATGGTGCACCAGCGATACAGCGTGCGCCTCTTATTAAATCAATGTGGAGAAATGCGTCGACACTGTTGATTTGTATCGACGCATCGCCGGCATACATTAGCAAAAAGTTCGGCCTTACCAGCCGCCTGCTGTGGTACAAGGTAGTGCTTTCGACCAATTCGGGCAACATTGCAGCAGCCAGTTTCACAGTCGATTACAACACGCCGCAGCGCACAGCCGTGTTTCAGTACCGTAACCCTTTCGGTCAACCCGAATACCTGACGGTGTATGGCAACGACAAAGAAGCCCGCAAATTCGAAAAATCGATTGCTACTGTCGATGGCAAAGAAACCATATACAAGACCAAATTCACCGACAACCATGTGGTAACCACCGCCATAATGCGCCCTACACAGCGCGAAGTGATGGAGGATTTTTTTGCCAGCGAGGAGGTTTGGCTTATCGAAGACGGTGAACTGGTGGCGCAGGTAATCATCGACGAGATAACCCACGAGACCAGCGACAGTTACGATGCGCTCGACTCGTACAAGTTTACTTGGCGGCGTGCCGACGACAAGCAGCGTGGTAGCGTGTCGGTGCGTATATTCGACGACACCTTTGCAGGCCAATTTGAGTAGAACCATGAAAGCAATACATCTGAATACGGCACGCAAGATATTGGAAGCGGGGCAGCCCTGCGACCTGAAACTGTGGCGCATGACCGACGGTAGCATTCTGCTCTACCGCAACTGCATCGGCATCAGCCGTTATGTGCGCGGCGCAAGCCACAAAGTAAAAATGCTTGACAGCGGCGAAATACGCCGTGTATTCGACTACATGATTTTTGAAATAAACGATATGGAGGTTTATCTATGAATACGGAAATTTATGCGCTGGCCAACGGCACGGACGACCGCATGGCACTCGAAGAGGTGGAAGATGTGTCGTTTGTCGAAGACAACGATGTGCAATTTGGCATCGTAAACAAACGCCAATTTGTCTATTGGGGCAGCGATAACCTGATGCCCTACGGCTTGATGCGCTTGGTGGCGCACGACGAAGTGATGAGCCAAGCCAAGCACTTCAATATCCTCACCTGCTTCGGCAGCGGCATTGTCTACCGCGACCCTGCCACCGCCCAGCAAACCACCGACCCCGAAGTGCTGCAATTTATGCACGACAACGCCTTGCAGACCTATTTCCTCGAACAATGTACCGACATGAAATTCTTTGCATTTGCCGTGAGCATTGTGATATTGAACCGCGAGGGCACTAAGATAGTAGAAGTGCGCCACAAAGACGCTTGCAACATACGATTCGAGAAAGCCAACGAACAGGGCAAAATCGAGCATCTATTCTACGGCAACTTCGATAAAAGTGGCACATACACCAGCATTCAGACCATTGAGCTGCTCGACGAACGCAACCCACTGGGAGACCTGCGTGTGCGCCTTGGTTTGCAGCCCGACCGCAATGGTACGTTGCACCGACCGACTGCCGTACGCAAATTTGCCGTGCTATCGAAATTTCCAATGCCTGGCAACCCTTACTATCCGCAACCGTACTACACAAGCATTTTTCGTAGCGACTGGTACACGATAAAGCAGCTCATTGCCAAATCGAAAAAGGCAAAAATCAAAAACCTCACGGGAATACGTTATCAGGTGGAAGTGAACCGCGACTATTGGGACCACATTTGCGACGACGAGCAGATATTCGACCCAGCCGAACGCATCAAACGCATAGCGCAGGAAAAAGAGAATATCCGCCGATTTGTATCTGGCATCGAAAACAACGGCAAAATGTGGTTTTCGAAAATGTATATAGACCCAAACGGCAAAGAGGTGAGTGAAGTGCGTGTGAACCAAATCGACACCAGCAAGGCGGGCGGCGACTGGAGCGAAGACATTCAGGAAGCTGCCAACATGATATGCTTTGCCGAGGGCATTCACCCCAATTTGGTGGGCGCAGTGCCTGGCAAAACGCAGAGTAACAACAGTGGTAGCGACAAACGCGAACTTTTTACGCTGAAACAAGCCGTAGAAATTGCCTACCACCATGTGTTGATGACTCCGCACAACCTAATAATCGCCTTCAACGGCTGGCAGGTGCACCCCGATGTGCCGATGATAACACTTACTACACTCGACCAACACACTGACGCAAAAAAGCAAATCACGATGGAGGATTGACAATGAAAGTAGCAAGTAACAAGACAAAAACAATTTGAAATCTGAAAGTATGGAACTTACGCCACAAGAATTTACCGCCCATGTGCCAGCCGCCATCGAACCGACGGGGCAGGTGTGGAAAAAACTGCAACCGTACATTGCCGCTGCCACCCGCTTTGTCGAGCGGCAGATAGTTGGCCCCTACTTTGCCGTCATCGAAAGCGGTAGCCACATCGACCAACTGACACGCCGAGTCATCTGCTTACAAGCATTTGCCGACGCTGTGCCAAGCCTCGATTTGGTACTGACTGCCAACGGATTCGGCATTACAAACGGACAAAACATCGCTCCTGCGTCGAAAGAGCGTGTCGAACGCCTGCTCGCCAGCGTGCGCACCGACTACGACATCACCATGAACGAACTTATCGTAGCACTCTACGAGGTGGACGAATGGACACAGACCATGGCCGACCGCCTGATACGCTTTGTACTGTGGGATGTGTCCGACTTTTGTGCAGCCACAGGGCGACTCAATGCCACACGCTCTGACATGCTTGCAGCCTACCCAATCATGCAAGCAACCGATGCACTCATTGCACACACCATCAGTAGCGACTATTTGGCCGAACTGCTGCAAAAAGTGCGTCGGCGCACACTCACGCAGGCCGACCTGCGCATCGTACCGCTGTTGCACGAATGGTATGGTTTGGCCGTGTGTTGCCAACCACTGAAAGCGATAGCTGAAACAACACTGCGCACCATCGACGAACATTTAGCCGACTATCCAACCTACACCGCCAGCACCGAATATGCTGCACGCAAAACACCACGCTATGAAAATCAACAACAGCACGCAACATTTTTTTGGGGCTGAATGTATCAACCTGTGGCTGCCCAAGTCGTGGGCGCAACTGACCGACAGCGACCGCCTGTGGCTGTTCGACCTTATGCGCAACGCCAACCACACACCCATCGAACTGAAAACGCTTGCTTTTGTCCATTTCACAGGTATACGCCTGATAGAACAGGCACCGCAGGGCTGGCTTTACACCACACGCACAGGACTGTTGCGCCGCAGCCGTGGTTGGTTACATGCGTGGCAAGTGCGCTATTATATAGGGTTGCTCGATTACATTGCAGAGGAACCGCATCAAGCAGTTCAGGTGGCGCAAATAGGCCGTTACCATGCCGTGAACGCCGAGCTACACGATGTGCCTTTCGAGACCTATCTGATGTGCGAAAACCTATACCAAGGTTACATTGCCACCAAACGTCCTGAATGTCTGCAACGCATGGCGCGACTGCTCTACGCCGACCGCAGCGGTCGACCGCCCAAGATGCACCGCTGGAACAAAGCCGAGCTCTTCTCCGTGTTCTTTTGGTGGTACTCACTCAAATGTGTCTATGCGGTGCGTTTTCCTCACTTTTTCCGTCGAGTTGAGTCTGCGGACGGCGCGGTGGGGAAAACGCCCGACATGACCACTATAATGAACGCCGAAATCCGCGCCCTCACGGCTGGCGACGTAACCAAAGAGCGTCAGGTGTTTGCGCTCGATGCTTATCGTGCGCTGACCGAACTGAACGAAAAAGCGCGTGAAGCCCGCGAACTAAATGAACGCATAAACAGCCGCAAATAGCACGACACAAGAATAAAACACAATGAATTTCTACAACTATTTCTCCGAAATCTGCGCAAAATCACGCTTGGCACAAAAGGGCGGTTTTGTGTTTGCCAAGGTGAGCGGCATCAGCGGGCTCGAAGATTGCGTGGCGCAAAGCCAAATGGCTAACGCCTTTTTTGCCGTCGATGACGTAACCGATGGTGCAGTGATTCAGAAAAACGGCCACTTTTTCACACGCCGCATTCTCACCGTGATACTGCTCAAACGCTTCGACCTGCAAGATCAACAGTCGTACAACCAAGCGATGGACATCTGCCGCGAGCTGCGCCGACAGATTTTCAGCCGCCTGCTGCGCGACCGCACACGCCCAGAATATCGCGAACTAACCTACATCGACCTAGCGCAATCGCTGTTCCGCGAGTTGGAACGTGCCACGCTGGCCGCATGCACCGGCACCTATATCATGTTCAATGTCGATATTCCGACCAATTACACCTACAACGCCAATGAATGGACAGAATGACACCGCCGAACGCTTTGTTGATGGTTGGGCAGAAATGATGGTGCAGATTTGGCAAGAAAAAATTGCCATGCTCGACATCAACGACACGGGCGCACTCTTGCGTTCGGTGCAAGCACTGCCTGTAGCACGCCAGCAGGGCATGGTGGTCATTCAACACCGATTTTTAACATACGGTCTATATGTTGATGCAGGAGTAGGGCGCGAAATGGGTGGACACCGCAACGAACGCGGCCAATTGGTAGGCGCAGACGGACAAAAAATAAAAATTCGCCGCCGTGCCAAACCGTGGTTCTCGCCCAAACGTTTCGCATCGCTTGCCAAACTGCGCGGCACAGTGGCCGAAATCTACGGACGCGCCGCCGCCGATGCCATAGTGAGCGTGCTGCGTTGATGTCTTTTTTTTGGCAATGCGCCACACCTATTTTTGTGCAAAAGTTTTATCATCAATATCTGAAAATAAACTATTATGGACAGTAAAACAATCGCCGACCTGAAAAACCGCGCCCTCGTAGTGCGCGACGAAACCAAACGCGCCGCCAATACAGCCGAGCGTGTAGGCTCGCTGCTCTACGACTTGGCCGACAAATTCGGAGCAGAACTACTGAAAGACAACCGCAACCTGCTGCAGTACGATACCTGCGAAAACTTTCCAACACCAGGTTCAGAAGACATCATATACTTGGACAACAGCATGGGCAATCTCTATCGTTGGGATGCCTACGCCGACGAATATGTGCAAATAGGCGACAGCGACAAAAGTGTGAAACACTGTGTGAGTGTTTCTGCGGGCAACATCGGCGACAACGAAAACCTGCCTACACCCTGTGCAGACCTCTTAGGGCAGTACTACATCGGATTGGAAGATACAATTTATCTGTATCAGTGCATTTCTACAACCAGCAAAACAAAAAAATATGCGTGGCAACTCGATACCATACACGATGTGCTGCTTGGCGATTGGCTCACCAACGATTGGAAATACTATGCCAACCAAGACCCCGCTGGTCCCGTTAGTTCCACACCCAGCGAAACCGTTACCTATATCGACGACACCACAGGCAATATCTATGGCTACGACAACAACATCGCCAAGTTCAGCCAACTAAACAACGACGGCACGCTCGCACTCGACACTACTATCTACGTCAATGCCATTGGCCAAAATATGTTCAATGTACTGTCAAACGAATTGAGTATATATAAGCAAGATGGTGTATACACCGTGGTTTGTACCACTGGCACGCAAGCACACGCCCTCGAATCCAAGACTTATTCACTGATTGTAGAAAGTAGCTATAACGGCAGTATCATACGTCAATACCTCACCTCCCGCGATGGTTACTACTATCGCAAATACATCAACAACCGTTGGAGCCTATGGGAAAACTGCCAATATGCCATGCTCCAAGAAACAAAAGCCGACTACTACGAACTGGCCAACACCGTGGCCAACAACCACGCCTACACCGCACGCAAGGTGCGCACCAACGTGCACTACTGCTCGAGCCGCATGAAGTTTGCTATGCCCAAGGTAGGCAC
>CAVKQB010000036.1:0-21189 GCA_963658575.1 Leyella stercorea
AATATATCACGGCACTTAAATAGAATCTGTTCGAGATTCAGTTTTTCTTCTGTTGTTTTTTTGGGCATATTTTTACTGAAAAAAGGAGCATTCTCTTGCTCGGAAATTACAAATTAAGAATCGTAGGATTGCAGATTTTAATAATCATGCGGTTTTTGGGTTTAATGTTCCATTGTACTTGCCAAATCTCGCCCGTGCGAGTGTCGAATTTAAGAAAAGTGTGCAAAGAGCATGGCATTCAAAAATAGCGCAACGCAACAAAAGGGAAATAGGGTCTCATGCAATGTATTATTAGAATGCTCCTACAAAAGTACAACTTTTTTTGCATGATAGAAAATATGGATAGAACGATTGCGCAAGAGTGTTTTTTTTGAACAAAAATTGCTAATTTCGCAGCGACTTACAATTCCCCATAGGTGAGAGAACAAAGAACATAGAACAAAGAGCAAAGATTTTTTAATTATCTAATTTCCAATTATTTAATTAATTTCAGATTCCAGATTTCAAATTTCAGATTTCAGATTTCAGATTTCAAATTGTTGGTAACTGAAACGCCTTAATCCTCAAATCCTCAAATCCACAACAACTTTATAAACTTTCACACTTTCACACTTTCACACTTTCACACTTTCTCACTTTCACACTTTCACACTATCATGGAACATAAGATAATTCTCATCACGGGTGCCTCGTCGGGCTTTGGCAAGGCCATGGCTGCGCGGTTGGCTGCCGCTGGACACACCATCTATGGCACCAGCCGCCGAGCGCAAACATCGTCGGCCGACTGCACCATGCTGACCATGGACGTAACCGACCGCGCGTCGGTCGAAGCCGCTGTGCAGCAAGTCGTTGCCGCCGAAGGCCACATCGATGTGCTGATAAACAACGCTGGCATGGGCATCGGCGGAGCGGTAGAACTGGCCACCGACGACGAAATCGCCTTGCAAATCGGCACGAATCTGCTCGGCACGGCGCGTGTCTGCTCGTGCGTGCTGCCTCACATGCGCCAGCAACGCAAAGGGCTGATTATCAACATCAGTTCGATTGGCGGCGTGTTTGGCATTCCGTATCAAGGCTGGTACTGTGCGTCGAAATTTGCCGTCGAAGGCTACAGCGAGGCGTTGAATCTCGAGGTGGCGCAGTTTGGTGTGCGCGTGGTGTTGGTCGAGCCGGGCGACTTCAATACGGGCTTCACCAGCAACAGACGCATCTCGGCGGCTACGCAGGCCGATGCCGACTATGCACCGTCGTTCGCACGCGTGCTGAAACACATCGAACACGACGAAACGCAAGGCGGAAATCCCGATTATCTGGCACGCAAGATGGTGAAAATTGTGGCAGCGCGCCGCCCGCGGTTGCGCTACGTGATTACGCCCGATTGCACCGAAAAAATCTCCGTCGCCCTATCGAAACTGATGTGCGGCCGCCACTTTCAGGCACTTTTGCGCCGCTTCTACGACGTGTGAAAATGCCAATTTCATACATTCCACTTTTTCGTTCGATGTTTTTTTTGTAATTTTGCGGTGGCAAAAAATTGAGCAACCCAACAACGCATGGCGCGAAAAGTCAAATTTCATTACAATCCCGACACGCTCTCGTACGAGAGGGTGCCAACCACCTTCTTGGGCGTGCTGCAGAAGATGGGACTTTTCCTACTGACAAGCGTCTGCTTTGGCATCGTCTTCTGCGTGCTGTTCGTCTATTTTGGCGAATCGCCGCGCGAAAAACAACTCGCCTCCGAAAATGCCCGCATGAAGACACAATACAAACTGCTCGAACGCCGCATGGACGACCTGCAAACCATTCTCGACGACCTGCGCCAGCGCGACGACAATCTCTACCGCGTCATCTTGCAGGCCGACCCCATACCCGACGGCGTGCGGCGCAGCGCACTCGGCAACAATCGCCGCTACGACGACTTTGCCGACATGACCAACGCCTCGCTGCTCACCGAAGCCACCAAACGGGTCGACGACCTCACAAAACAGATATACATACAGTCGCAATCGTACGACGAAGTGGTGGGCTTGGTAAAAGTGAACGACCAAAAACTGCGCAATATCCCAGCCATACAGCCCGTGCTCAACAAAAACCTGAAACGCATGGCCTCGGGCTACGGCGTGCGCATCGACCCCGTGTACCACACGCCACGCTTTCACGCTGGCATGGACTTCACCGCACCGACTGGCACCGACATCTACGTAACAGGCGATGGCGTGGTCGAAACGGCGGGCTGGCGACAAGGCTACGGCAACTGCGTAACCGTCGACCACGGTTTTGGCTACGTAACGCTCTACGCACACATGCACAAAATCGGCGTGCGCAAAGGACAAAAACTGACACGCGGCGACATCATCGGCGAAGTGGGCAACACTGGCAAATCCACAGGACCGCACCTGCACTACGAAGTGCGCTTCCACGGAAAACCCGTTGACCCACGCAACTACTACTTCCTCGACCTCTCGCCCGAACAATACGACGAAATGATACAACTCTCGCAAAACGCCGGACAGATGTTTGATTAGAAATTAGTAGCAAGATATAAGACACAAGTAGCAAGATAAATTTAGCGTGAAAGTTTGAAAGTATAAAAGTGTGAAAGTAGGGGCGCATTATATGCGCCCGAAAATTCAATCATTCAATGATTCAGTGATTCAATCATTATATTGCACCCGTTGCGGATTGCAAATCCGCATAAAAATTGACAGATTTACAAATTTATTTGCACAATAATCAACTGATCAACCCAATTTCCAAATAACCAGAAACATAGAAACGCGCGCAGCACGAGAAACAATCTTCAAATTTTCAAATTTTCAAACAATATCAAACCGTGCGAAGCACGAAATAGAAACGCGCGAAGCGCGCCAATCTTCAAATCTTCAAATTTTCAAATCTTCAAACAATTTAGAAACTATTTTCCTCAACCATTGATGGACGAAAAATATGCCAATATGACCGAAGCCGACGAAGAGGCGATGATTCAACAGGAATTCGACGCCCTCCTGCACGACTACGCCACAACACGCCACAAACAAAAAGTCGAAATCATCACGCAAGCGTTTGAGTTTGCCAAACACGCACACCACGGCGTGCGCCGACGTTCGGGCGAACCGTATATCATGCACCCGCTGGCCGTGGCACGCATCGTCGTCAGAGAAATCGGACTCGGCTCCACATCGATATGCTCGGCACTGCTCCACGACGTGGTCGAAGACACCGACTACACCGTCGAAGACATCGAAGAACGCTTCGGGCCGAAAATCGCACAAATCGTATCGGGATTGACCAAAATCTCCGGCGGCATCTTCGGCGACAAAGCCTCGGAACAGGCCGAAAACTTCCGCCGACTGATACTCACCATGCCCGAAGACGTGCGCGTGATTCTGATAAAAATGGCCGACCGCCTGCACAACATGCGCACACTCGGCTCGATGCCGCCAGCCAAACAGTACAAAATCTGCGGCGAAACACAATATATTTATGCCCCGCTCGCCGCACGGCTCGGATTCTTCCTCATCAAAACCGAACTCGAAAATCTGAGCTTCAAATACGAACAACCATCGGTCTACGACAAAATACAGGAACAAATCGATGCCGTAACGCCGCACTTGGAAGAGTCGTACCAACAATTCATCAAACCCATCAGGCAGATTCTCGACTCGTACAACTACGACTACACCATCACCTACCGCGTGAAAACGCCGTACTCCATCTTCCGCAAGATGCAGAACAAGCATATCCCGTTCGACGAGGTGTACGACCTGCTCGCCGTGCGCATCATACTGCGCCCACGCCCCGGCGAAGACGAACACGCCAACTGCTGGGTAACCTATTCGGCACTCACATCGCTCTACAAGGAGCACCCCGACCGCACACGCAATTGGCTCAACACGCCCAAAGCAAACGGCTACGAAGCACTGCACGTAACACTGATGAGCCACGAAGGCAATTGGGTGGAAGTGCAAATTCGCACCGAACGCATGAACGAAATTGCCGAACACGGACTGGCGGCGCACTGGAAATACAAAACCGGCACCAACGAACTCGCCGACCTCGACGCTTGGTTCAAATCGCTCAAAGATATGCTCGATACGGCCGACTACACCAACGCCGTCGAGTTTATGGACACCTTCCGACTGAACCTCTACGCCAGCGAAATCTATGTGTTCACTCCCAAAGGCGATATACGCAAAATGCCCGCCAAATCGACCGCACTCGACTTCGCCTTTGCGCTCCATACCGACATCGGCATGCACTGCATCGGTGCCAAAGTCGACCACAAACTCGTGCCGCTCAACTACGAACTGAAAAGCGGCGACCAAGTGGAGATACTCACCTCGAAAACACAGCAGCCGCAACCCAATTGGATCGATGCCGTAACCACCACACGCGCCAAAGCACAACTGAAATCGGTATTCAAAAAAGAGTTCCACATCATTCAGGAGAAAGGCAAAAAAGCCGTCGAAGACGAACTCGCCAAACTTAATATGCCGCTCAACAACGTAACGGCGGCGCGCATCGTCGATCACTACAAATTCAACACCACCACCGAACTCTATACGGCCGTCGGGCGCGGCTTGGTCAACCTGAACGACATCACCACCGTCGTTTTCCAAACCAAAAACCCAAGCAAATGGGTCAAAATCTGGAAATTGCAGTTCGGCAAAAAGGACGAAGCCGAAAAAGAGGCCGATCCGAAGAAGAAAAAATCGGTGCTGCTCACCGATGTGAACGTGGGGCAGGAGGGTTACACGCTGGCCGAGTGCTGCCACCCAATCCCCGGCGACCCCGTGCTCGGCTACCTCGACGAATACGGCACAGTACTCGTGCATAAACGCGATTGCCCCGTGGCGCAAAAACTGAAAAGCAACTACGGCAACCGCATCATCACCGCCGAATGGGCTACGCACAAAGTGCTGTCGTTCCTCACAACCATCGAAATCTCCGCCATCGACGAACCGGGACTGCTGCAAAAAATCGTAACCGTACTCTCCGAAGTCTATTCCATCAACATCAAAAACGTGAACGTCGATACGAAAGACGGCGTCTTTACGGGGCAATTCGGCATATTCGTTCACAGCGTCGAAGATATCAACGTGCTGTGCATGAACCTGTTAAAAGTGCCAGCCATCAAATCGGTGAAACGCATTTCGTAAACCATTCGTCGATAAAAAATGCATTTTCGTGGGTAAAAACTTGCGAAATTGGTCGCATTTGACATAACGTACACACTTTTGCGCGATATTTGCAACGGTTATCGAAAAAAGATAGACTTATGCATTACCGCTGTTCTTTCGTTGTCGCCGTAATTTGTTGTGCAACAGCAACTTTCGCACAAAACCGCGCGTGGGACTTGAACGCCTGCATAGCCCACGCCAAGGCGCAAAACCTCACCGTACAAAAAAGCCGTGTGAGCGCGGCACAGTCCGACGTGGAACTGAAACTGGCCAAAGCCGCCTATTGGCCGAGCCTCTCGCTATCGTCGGGACACCACTACAGCAATACACCATTCCCCGAAACCATTCGCACCGAAAGCCAAACCGAATCGCAGCGCGACGCCAACTTCTACAGCGGCAATGTCGGGCTGAACGCCTCGTGGCAAATCTACAACGGCTCGCGACAGAAAAACATCGAAATACAAAAACTGAACGCGCAGAAGGCCGAACTCGATGTGGCACGCAGCGAAAACGACGTGGCCGAATCGGTAATGCGCATTTTTGCCAACATACTCTATGCGCAAGAGTCGGTGGTAACCTGCGAAAACGCGCTGGAGGTGAGCGAAAACCAACGCCAACGCGGCGAAGAGATGCTGGCGGCAGGCTCTATCGCACGCAGCGATCTGGCACAACTCGAATCGCAGTGCAGCAACGACCGTTATGCGCTGGTGGCGGCACAATCGGCACTGCGCAACTACAAACTGCAACTCAAACAGTTGCTCGAACTCAACGCCTCCGACGAGATGGAACTCGTCTTGCCCGACTACAGCGACGACGATGTGCTGGCGCTCCTGCCGACACGCGAAGCCGTTTATGCCCGTGCGCTCGAACTGCGTCCCGAAATCCAAAGCGGCGAGATAGAGGTGGAATCGGCCGAACTATCGGTGAAAAAAGCCAAAACAGGCTATGCACCCAATATCTCGTTGAGTGCAGGCACCAGCACGGGTTGGAACTATGCCAACGAACAAAATTTTGGCGACCAAGTGAAATACCAATGGAGCAATACGATTGGCATCAATCTGTCGGTGCCGCTGGTCGATGGGCGCGCAACCAAAAGCGCAGTCGAAAAGGCGCGCCTGCAAAAGCAAACAAGCGAATTGAATCGCCTCGAAGAGTGCAAAACACTGTTGAAAAATATTGAATCGTATTGGAACGATGCGCTGAATGCGCAGGAACAGTATCGGGCGGCACTCGAACAGCAAAACGCCAACCAAACAAGTTACGCTTTGGTGGCCGAGCAGTTTGCCGTCGGACTGAAAAACGCCACCGAACTTCTGACCGCCCAAAACGATTTGATGGCGGCGCGCCAAGCCGTGCTGCAAGCCAAATACATGGCCGTCTACAACGCCAATATGCTGCGCTTCTATCAGGGCGAAGAGCTGAAATGATGTCGCAACGTAAAAGTTGAGAGGTTAGAGGTTAGAGGTTATAGGTTAGAGATAATTAGGAATTAGGAGTGAGGAGTTGTTGGGCGCGAATCTGTCCCTCTGCCGAGCGCAGCGAGGATAGGGGGACGAGGAGCGCAGCGACGGAGGGGGTTAAATTTAATTAAGAATTAAGAATTTTTTCGATAAGCGAGAGCAGAGTCAAACTTGTTTGAACTATGCCGAGCGGAGAAAAAATGCGCGTAGCGAATGAATAATTAAGAATTTTTTCGATAACCAAATAACCAAATAACCAAATCTGCAAATCCACAGAACATAAAAACAGCGCGCAGCGCGAGAAACTTAGAAACGTGCGCAGCACGAAAAACAATTTTCAAATTTTCAAACAATATCAAACCGTGCGAAGCACGAAATAGAAACTGCGCATAGCGCAAGAAACAACTTAATGATATGAAAAAGAGTGTAAAAATAACGCTGATTGCGTTGGCGGCAGTTGTGGTTGCAGCGGCCGCATGGTTCCTATGCCGACCGAAACCGCCCATGCCGCCCCAGTACGAAGCGACAACCGTAACACGCGGCTCGTTGCAAAATTCCGTTACCGCCACGGGTACCGTCGAACCTGTAACGCAAGTCGAAGTCGGCACGCAGGTGTCGGGCATCGTGGCACATCTCTATGCCGACTACAACAGTGTGGTGAAAAAAGGGCAACTCATCGCCGAACTCGACAAGACGAACCTGCTGAACGATTTGGCATCGAAAAAGAGCAATCTGGCCGTGAGCAAAACCGAATACGAGTACCAACTAAAAAACTACAACCGCACCAAAACGCTGTACGACAAACAGATGGTGAGCGAGTCGGAATACGAAACCGCCTATTACAACTACAACAAAGCGAAAAACAACTACGACATCGCAAAAATTCAATTGGCAACATCGGAAACCAATTTGGGTTACGCCACCATTTATTCGCCTATCGATGGCGTGGTGCTGAGTCGCGCTGTGGAAGAGGGACAGACCGTGAACGCAGGCATGAACACGCCTACGCTCTTTAACATCGCCGCCGACCTCACCGACATGCGCGTCATTGCCGACGTGGACGAAGCCGACATAGGCGACGTGCGCGACGGACAGCGCGTCAGCTTCACCGTCGATGCCTACCCGACAGTCGTTTTCGAAGGCTCTGTGCGCCAAGTGCGCCAAGAGGCCACTACCACCAGCAATGTGGTAACGTACGAAGTGGTCGTTTCGGCACCGAATCCCGATTTGAAATTGAAACCCGGCATGACCGCCAACATCACCATCTATACGCTCGAACGCGACAGCGTGTTGCTCGTGCCAACCAAAGCCCTGAAATTTACGCCAACCGCCAGCACACGCGACTCCATCGTCGATTGCACGGCGCCGCATAAACTGTGGCTGCTCGAACCTGGGATTGTGCGTGCCGTGGCGGTCGAAATTGGCGAAACCGCTGGCAGTCAGACCGAAATCGTGTCGGGCGTGGACGAAGGCGCGCTGGTAGCCACGGGCGTGGCAGCCGCCGCTACCGTCGAACCTGACGAATCCACAGCGAGTGGCGAACGTTCGCCGTTCATGCCAGGGCCTCCGGGCAGCAACAAGAAGAAGAAATAATTGTTCAATTATTTAATTATCTAATTTCCAATTATTTAATTATCTAATTACCCAATCAATTTTCAAATCTTCAAATTTTCAAATCTTCAAATAATCCCAAACTTCCCCCTTGGGGAATAAGAGGGGGCTTTAGAAACGATGAACGTAATCGAATTGCAGCAGATAAGGCGGAATTTTATTGTCGGAGGCGAAACGGTGCATGCCTTGCGTGGCGTGTCGTTTGCCATTGCGCAGGGCGAATTTGCCACCATCATGGGCACTTCGGGCAGCGGCAAATCGACTTTGCTCAACATTCTTGGCTGCCTCGACACGCCTACTTCGGGCGAATACAGGCTCGACGGCGTAGATGTGCGCACGATGAACAAGAACGAACGCGCCACGCTCCGCAACCGCAAAATCGGTTTTGTGTTCCAGAATTACAACCTGTTGCCCAAAACCACGGCAGTGGAAAATGTGGAATTGCCGCTCATGTACAACGCCTCGGTGAGTGCCACCGAACGTCGCCGCCGCGCCATCGAAGCGTTGGAGGCGGTGGGGCTTGGCAACCGTTTGGAGCATAAGAGCAACCAGATGTCGGGCGGACAGATGCAGCGCGTGGCCATAGCGCGTGCGCTGGTCAACAATCCGGCGGTGATTTTGGCCGACGAAGCCACCGGCAACCTCGACACACGCACCTCGTTCGAGATATTGGTGCTTTTCCAAAAACTGCACGCCGAAGGGCGCACCATCATTTTTGTAACACACAATCCCGAAATCGCACAATACAGCACACGCAACATCGTGCTGCGCGACGGGCTTGTGATAGACGATACCGCCAATCCCAATCCGCTCGATGCTGCACAAGCATTGGCGGCGTTACCCGTAGAAAACGAATAAGATGAACTTTGCAAATCTCCTAAAAATAGCGTTGCGCGCGCTGGCCAACAACAAAATGCGCGCCCTGCTCACGATGCTCGGAATCATCATCGGCGTGGCATCGGTGATAACGATGCTGGCCATCGGTCAAGGCTCGAAAAAAAGCATTCAGGAGCAAATAGCCGAGATGGGCAGCAACATGATAATGATTCACCCCGGAGCCGATATGCGCGGCGGCGTGCGCCAAGATCCGAGCGCGATGCAGACACTCAAACTCGACGATTACCGCGCCATCAAAAGCGAATGCCCGCATGTGGCGGCCGTCAGCGCAAACGTGTCGAGCAGCGGACAGTTTATTTTCGGTGCCAACAACTACCCCGGAAGCGTGAGCGGCGTTTCGGTCGACTACATGACCATTCGTCAGCAAAAAATAGAGGACGGCGAGATGTTCAGCGATGCTGACATCGAATCGAACGCCAAAGTGTGTGTCATCGGCAAAACCATCGCCGACAACCTTTTCACCAACGGCGAAGATGCTGTCGGTCAGGTGATTCGGTTCAACAAAACACCCTTCCGTGTGATTGGCACGCTCGAGCCGAAAGGCTACAACAGCATGGGACAAGACCAAGACGCCATAGTGTTGGCACCCTATTCCACGGTGATGAAGCGTTTGCTCGCACAGACCTATTTGCAGGGCATCAACTGCTCGGCCACGACCGAAGCCGAAACCGATGACGCTATCGACGAGATTACTGCCGTGTTGCGCCACAACCACCGCCTGAACGATAGCGACGACGACGATTTCACCATTCGCTCGCAGCAGGAACTCAGTTCGATGATGACTAGCACCACCGACCTGATGACCGTGCTTTTGGCCTGCGTGGCTGGCATTTCGCTGGTGGTTGGCGGTATCGGCATCATGAACATCATGTATGTGAGCGTAACGGAACGCACGCGCGAAATCGGCTTGCGCATGAGCGTTGGCGCACGCGGGCGCGACATCCTCGCCCAATTTTTGATAGAGGCCGTGCTGATAAGCGTAACGGGCGGACTCATCGGTGTGTTTGTCGGCATTGGAGCGTCGTTTGCCGTGAAAATGCTGGCAGGTTGGCCAATCTATATACAAGTTTGGAGTATTTTGCTTAGTTTTGCAGTTTGTACGGCCACGGGCATATTTTTTGGCTGGTATCCGGCCAAAAAAGCCGCCAACCTCGACCCGATAGAAGCCATTCGATACGAATAGATACAAGTAGCAAGATAATTAGAACAAAGAGCATAGAACAAAGACTTTTTAATTATTCAATTATCTAATTTCCAATTATTTAATCAATCTCCAAATAACCAAATAACCAAATCAACAAATTCACAGTAGCAAGATAAAAGGTTATAGGTGAGAGGTTAGAGATAATGAGGAGTGAGGAGTTGTTGGGCGCGAACCTGTCCCTCTGCTGAGCGTAGCGAGGATAGGGGGACGAGGAGCGCAGCGACGGAGGGGGGTTAAATTTAATTAAGAATTAAGAATTAAGAATTAAGAATTATGAATGAAGAATGAACAATAATAACCAAATCCGCAAATCCCCAGAAACAAAAACAACGCCACCAACTAATTATCTAATTTCCAATTATCTAATTTTCAATTATCCAATCAACTAATCAACTTTCCACTTTACAGACTTTATAAACTTTCACACTTTCACACTTTCTCACTTTCTCACTTTCACACTTTCTCACTAAATCGGAATGTCGCGCGAATTGAAGATAGAAATTGCCATTCATGTGGCCTGCTGGCTGCTGGTATTGTGTGTCCCGTTTGTTCTCATCGAGCATTCGGCGGCGGGGCTTAGTTTCAATTGGCATCGCTACGGGCATCATTGCGTGGTGCTGGGCGCGTGTGCCGTGACTTTTTATGTCAATTACCTCTATCTGCTGCCAAAACTGCTTTTCAAGCGCAAACGCACGGCTCTGTTTTGGATTGTCAATGTGTTTCTCATTGTTTCGCTGGCACTCTGCCTTACATTGTGGTTCAGTCCCGATTCGGCACACCACTTGATACCTCCAATTCCCGAACCAGCACCTGGCGCAGGTTTGCCGCCGCGTGTTCATTCTCGTCGTCCGCCTACCTATTTGCCGCCACAAGCACTGTTTTTCATGCGCGATCTGTCGTTTCTCTGCTTGGCGTTTGGCATCAGTGTCGCTGTGAAATATGTGCTGCGCGTGCGCCGCAAGGAGCTGTACTACCAAAAGATGGAGCGGCTGCAACTCGAGACCGAACTGCAACAGTTGCGCTACCAAGTCAATCCGCATTTTCTGCTGAACACGCTCAACAACATCTATGCGCTCACCGCCATCGATGCTGCCAAAGCCCAAAAATCGATACTCGAGCTCAGCAAGATGTTGCGTTATGTGCTCTACGACAATCAGGAATTTGTGCCGCTGCAACACGAAGTGCTTTTCTTGCGCAACTACATCGCTCTGATGCACCTGCGCCTGAATGACGATGTTACCGTGTCGGCCGATTTCGAGGTGGACGACGACACGCCCACGTTGGTTGCGCCGATGCTTTTCATCTCGCTGGTCGAAAATGCGTTCAAACACGGCATCGCGCCCAAAGGCAAATGCGCCATCTCCATTGTGTTGCGCGACGACGACGGCCGCATAACGTGCCGCGTGGCGAATGGCAACTATCCCAAAACCGACACCGACAAAAGCGGCTCTGGCGTGGGATTGGCGCACTTGCGCCGCCGCCTCAACCTGATTTACCCTGGCAAATACACCTGGAACGTGCACCTGTCGGACGACAACAAAGAATATGTCTCGGAACTCACCATCGATACCAAATGATGCTCCGAACGTTGCTGTTTCGTAAATTGTAAATGCGTAAAAATCAGATAATTATCGTTTTTTTTGAACTCTTAATCACCACAAAAGCATGACACTCACCTGCGCCATTATCGACGACGAGCCTTTGGCTCTCGATTTGCTTGCGAACTATGTTGGCAAAACCTCATTTCTGAAATTAGATGGCCGCTATCCGAATGCCGTGCTTGCGCTCGAAGGGCTGCAGGAACACCCCGTCGATGTGGTTTTCTGCGACATTCAGATGCCAGGCCTCGACGGGCTCGCCTTTGCCAAACGCCTGCCAGCCGATACGCACATCATTTTCACCACGGCTTTTGGGCGGTATGCCGTCGATAGTTACCGCGTGAATGCAGTCGATTATCTGCTGAAACCATTCTCGTACGACGATTTTCTGATAGCCGCCAACAAGGCGTTGCGCGTGGTCGAACTGCAGCACCGCAGCACCGCCGAACAGCCCGAACCGGAGGTCATATTCCTGAAAAGCGAACGCCATCTCGTGCGCGTCGAACTCGACAAGGTGCTCTACGTCGAGGCCATGCGCGACTACATGAAAGTGGTGCTCGAAGGCGAACAAGAACCCATTTTTTCGCTCGTGAGCCTCAAAACGTTGCTGACAATGTTGCCGGCTGGGCGTTTCATGCGCGTGCATCGCTCGTTTTTGGTGCAAAAATCGAAAATCGATAAGGTCGGCTACAACTACATCGGCTTCGGACGCGTGCAGATACCCATCGGGCGGCTCTACAAAAACGACCTCATGCGCTTTCTCGAAGAGCAAAAACACTGATTTTGGCGCAGCACCGCCAAATTTTTGCGCGTGTGCATCTTTTTTCTTACCTTTGCAAGATAAATCATTCCGAATTGTTTATGCAAGTAAAGGTAATAAACCGCTCGAAACACGCCTTGCCAGCCTACGCCACCGAAGCGGCGGCGGGCATGGATTTGCGTGCCAATCTACAAGAACCCGTAGTGCTGAAACCGCTCGAACGGCGGCTTATCCCGACAGGACTTTTCATCGAATTGCCCGTCGGTTACGAGGCGCAGATTCGCCCACGCAGCGGGCTGGCCATCAAAAAAGGCATCACCGTACTCAATTCGCCGGGCACTATCGATGCCGACTACCGCGGCGAAATTTGCGTCATCTTGGTCAATCTCTCGTCGGACGATTTTGTGGTCGAAGATGGCGAACGCATCTGCCAAATGGTGGTGGCGCGCCACGAACAGGCGCAGTGGCTCGAAGTCGACGCATTGGGCGATACGGCACGCGGCGCCGGCGGATTTGGACACACAGGCGTGTAGCGAATAGCGATGCAGCCCAACCGTGATTCGCAAAATCACTAATCGCCAATCGGAATTTCTGAAATGAGAATAAAAATCGTCATAACGTTTGCGGCTCTGTTTTGCTGCGCGCTTGCTACGGCGCAGTCCGATGCCGATTCGCTCTTCGCGCAGCGTTTGGCCAGCGAGCAGCTGACCGACTCTACCGACGAGCAGCGTTGCGCTTATCGCTTTGCCGAAGGCGTGCGCCTGCGTTTGGCTGGCGATTATGACGAAGCATTCCGCTGTTTTGCCGCAAGCATCGAACTCTGCGACGATGCCGAAATATACTACGAAATGTGGAGAATCGCCTCGATGAGCGAAGATTCGGTCGAACGGCAATCGGCACAGCACTATCTGTACGCCGCCATCGAACGCGCCCCCGACAACGTCGGCTACAAAGAGGCTTTGGCCGCATGGTGCGCCGCAAACGGCCACTACGACATCGCCGCCCTGTGCTACGAAAAATTGCTGAAACAGCAGCCCAATAACGAACGCTATCTGTACATTTTGGCGGTGCTTTATCAGGAATATCCGCTGAAACGCCTCGACGTATTGCGCCGATTGGAACGTTTGAACGGCGTTTCGGAAGAAAATTCGTACGAACAATTGTCGCTATTGATCGAACTTGGGCGTTATCGCGAAGCCGAAAAACAGATTTTCAAACTGATAAAGCGATTCCCATACGAAACGTCGTACCGCGTGCTTTTGGGCAATCTCTACATCGATTGGGGCAAAGAGGCGAAAGCGTTGGAGTGCTGCAACCAAGTTTTGGCCACCGACTCGCTCAACGGCGAAGCACTCGTCCTGCTGGCAACGTATTATGGCTTGAAAGGCGACACCGTCCGCGCCGACGAATATATGCTCAAATCGCTGTACGACAGGCGTTTGGATTTCGATAGCCGAGCGCCGTGGGTGCGCTCACACTTTGTGTCGCTTGTGATGAACAACGACACCGCCAAAATCAACGATTTCTCGGATTTGCTGGTCGCGCTCTATCCCGACGAGGAGCAGGTGTGGCAGTTGCAGGTCGATTATCTGTTGTCGCGCGGCGATGTGGCGGCCACCGAGCAGCCGTTGCGGCGCATCGTGGCGTTGAACCCGCAGAACGAAAAGGCTTGGGTAAGGCTGCTGCAGGTTTGCAACTGCTCCGACGACGATAGGTTGGCGTTGATCGACAGCGCATTGGCGCAATTTCAGTCGCCCTATTGGCACTTTTGGCGCGTAGATATGCTTTTTGCGCTCAATCGCTCGGCCGAGGCGTTGGCTGCCATCGACACGGCACTTGCCATCGACATGCCCGACGTAGCCAAGGCGCATTTTTATACCGTGCGTGGCGATTTCATGAGCACGAACAAACATTATGAGCAAGCCATCGCCGACTACGAGCAGGCGTTGCGACTGAACCCGACCAGCGCCATGGCGCAAAACAACTACGCCTATCTCTTGGCTTGCTTGGGGCGCGATTTGGCCAAAGCCGAAAAGCTGAGCACTGCCGCTGTGAAGGCAGAACCCGAAACGGCAACCTTTATCGACACATACGCATGGGTGCTGTTCGTGCGTGGCGACTACCGTTTGGCACGTTTCTACCAAGAGCGCGCCATCGCGCTGGCCGAAGCGTCGGGCGAACCGGTGTACGCAGAATTTTACGAGCATTATGGCGATATTCTCTCGCTCTTGGGCGAAACCGATGCCGCCGTAGAACAGTGGCGCAAAGCCCTCGACGCAGGCAGTCATTCGCCTGTGATTCGCCAGAAAATCGAAACGAAACAATACATTCCAAATCCGATTGAAATTGACCGCAATGAAACGAAATAGTCTGCTCGTACTGTGTGTGTGCGCCGTCGCATTGGTGGGCTGCCGCAGCAAACGAACCGCCCAAAAACCGATGGACGACATCTCGGCCTACACCGTGAGCGAGGTGCTGCGCCGGCAACCCACATTCGCCACTATGAACATCTCGAAGATGGAGGTGGTGGCCACCTACGAGCAACATCAGATGACGTTTCGTGCCATGGCGCGGCTCTTCACCGATAGCCTGCTGCAACTGTCGATTCAGCCCATGTTGGGCGTCGAGATGTTTCGCGTGGAATTTACACCGACCGATTTTCGCATCATCGACAAGTGGAACCGCCGCTACACCGAAAATACGTACGATTTTCTGCGCTACAAACTCAACACCGATTTCAGTTTCGATCTGTTGCAAAATATCGTGTCGAATCACCTGTTTCTGCTCGACAAGGTCGTCGAACCGAGCGATTTCATCGTCGAAAAAATCGAGGGCGCGCCCACACGTTTGGTGCATCTCTCGCAAGGCATGATTCAGCGTTTCGAATTAGCGGAACCAGCCGCCGTCGCCAAAGTCGAGGTGCTGACCGAACCCGCGCGCGTAACGTGCACCTACGCCGGTCATCGCATGCAGAATGCCGTCTATTTCCCCACCGATTTCGGCATGACCATAACCGCCAGCGGCAAGGCACTCTCGCTTGCTTGCACGGCGCAAAAGATAGAATTCAACAAACCGATGGACGCTTTCCGTGCGCTGCCGTTGGAACAATACGAGCGGGTGGCGTTTTCAAAGATAATTCCGTAGAAAATGGCAAAAACGATGACTCATAAATGGCTTTTCGCCGTCCTGGCGTTGATGTTGGCCGTATTGCCGGCCGCTGCCCAAACACGCCAACAATTGGAGGCGCAGAAAAAGAAAGCCCTCGAAAATCTGGCGCAGACCAACCGCCTGCTCGACGAAACGCAACAGTCGAAAAAAAGCAGCGAAAACAAGGTGAATCTGCTCAAACGCAGCATCAACGAGCGCAACGAACTCATCAAATCGCTGAATGGCGAAATCGGCGAATTGGAAAATAGCATCGTGGCTCTGACCGCCGAACGCGACGAGTTGGAACAAAAACTAGCGTACCAAAAGGACGATTACGCACGCTTGGTGCGCGAAACGTACGCCCGCCGCAACCATTTCTCGCCGCTGCTCTTTATCCTCTCGTCGAAAAATTTCAGTCAAGCCTACCGCCGCTTCCGCTATCTGCGTGAGTTGAGCAACTATCGCAAGTCGCAAGCACTCGAAATCGTGCGCCTCACCGACGAACTCTCGGCCAAAGAGTTTGCCTTGCAGACCGATATGGAACAAAAGGGCAGAGTAGTGAGCCAAAAAGCACGCGAAGCCAAAAAAATGGAATCAGACCGCCAGCGCGAAAGCAAAATGCTCACCGACCTGCAGAAAAAAGAGAAAAACCTGAAAGCCAAGCAGAAACAACAGCAAAAACGCGCCGACGAACTGAACACCAAAATCCAAAAACTGATTGCCGCCGAAATCAAAAAAGAGGAAGAACGTCGCCGCAAAGAGGCTCAAAAACAGGGCAAACCAACCTACCAAATGAGCAAGGACGAACAATTGGTGGCCGGTAATTTCGAGAAAAACAAAGGCAAATTGCCGCTGCCCGTCGAACGTGGCTTCATCAGCGGCCATTTCGGTGTGCAGCCGCACCCCATTTTGCCGCACGTAACCACCAACAACAAAGGCATCTACATTCAAACACCGGCCGGCTCAGTAGCGCGCGCTGTGTTCGAAGGCGTGGTAACCAAATGTTTCATGGTGCCAGGGAGCAACAGTTCCGTCATCGTGAAGCACGGCAACTACCGCACCGTCTATTCCAATCTCACCGAACTCTATGTGAAAGAGGGCGACAAGGTTACCACCAAACAGAAGTTGGGCAAAATTTTTGTCGATACCGAAAACGACAACAAAACCGAACTCTATCTGATGCTCTACAAGAACACCGACATACAAAATCCCGAACTCTGGCTCGCCAAGTAAATCCGCTCACGCCATGAAACGACTCTTCGCTCTGCTGCCGTTCGTCTTGCTTCCGCTCGCTCTGTTGGCCGACGACGACAAAAAGCCCATTTCGCTCAAAACACAGGCCGAATACGGCTACAACTATGCGTGGCAGCACTACGGCACGCTCGCGGTGAATGGCTATTTTCCCATCAACAAATACTTCGATTTGGCGGCTGGCGTGCAGGCCAACACCGCCAACGCATACGCCGTCGATGGACGTGCTACGGTCAAATTTCCGCTCAAAGTCGGGCAACTTGCGCTCGAAAATCGTTTTCTCTACCGCGCTGTCGTGGCCTACGACACGCACGAACTGAACGCTGCACTTTCGGTGGGCTACGCCATGAACTATTTTCGCGTGTCGGCGGGCATCTTCGGCAAACTCTACGGACAAGTGCCTTTTCGTGCCGATGGCGACAATGTGGCGTTCATCGTCGAACCGTTCAACCTGCTGTGGAACATCGAGGCGCACGCCCGCCCCGACAGTTGCGTGTGGAACATCGGGCTTCGCGCCAGCAACTTCGACGATTTTCAGATAGAACGCTTCAATCAGCCGATTTTCACGCTGCTCGGCCGCTACGATTTCGATGCGCACTGGCGGCTCTTTGCCGATGTGGCATGCAAACCGTCGGGCGTGTTTCACGTTACGGCCAATTTCTACGGCATCAATACTCACCTCGGATTCATCTACACATGGTAAAACGATTGACATACGCCGCCATCGCGCTGACGCTCACCGCCTGCAACGTCGATTGGCTCGGATTCGTATCGCCCACAAGCGACACCACCAACAAACGCGTGGAACAGTCGCTCGCGTGGAACGAACAAAACGGCTACAAAACGCTCGTCGTGCCGACTGACCACTACCGATTCTACGTCGGCAGCGATGTGCATGTCGAGAAAACCACACGCAACCTCGACACGTGGGTGCGCGCCCTGCGCAACGACACCACCGCCTATTTTGGCATCATCGACGGCGACTGCGTGAACGAACCGAAAGCCTTCCACACGTTCGCGCCCGCGCTGCGCTTCGATTCCCTCACACAAAAACGCAACGACACCATCTTCACTACGCTCGGCAACCACGACCTCTACTTCGAGCAGTGGGACGACTACAAAAGTTATTTCCACACAGCCACCTATTGGTTCGACGTGCAGACACCCACGTGTCGCGACCTGTTCATCGGCCTCGATACCGGCAATGGCACGCTCGGCACCACGCAGTTCGATTGGCTGCGCGATTTGCTCGCCGCTCGCCGCAACGACTACCGCCATTGCATCGTTTTCACGCACACCAATCTGTTCAAAAACGACAATTCCACCTTCCCCACAAGCGAGATGGCGTTGGAAGAGACCTTCAAAATCACCGATTTGATGCAGAAATACCGCGTGGAACTCTATTTGCAAGGGCACGACCACAACCAAGAGGCACTCGTCTATCGCGATGTGAAATACGTCATCGTGCCCACCATGCGCGACGACCAGTCCAACCCGCGCTATCTGATTGGCACCTGCGGCGAACAAGTCTCGTACGAGTTCCTAAAACTCGATTGACACCGCCTCGCACGCGCTGCAATTTTGCCTTTTTCGAGAATTTTTGACCCCCAAATCGAACTGAAATGTGCCTTAAAACATATTTTGTGGCGGCAAACAAGCGTTTTCTCAAAATGGCGCGTTCTAAAAATATGTTATAAAGCATAATTCTGCTAAAAATGTAATTTTGTTATTGTGTTGAAAATCAATGAATTACGTTATTTATTAAGTTAAAATATGTTAAAAATGAAAATTTATTGCGCAATACGCTTGCTATTTTCGGAAAATGCCCTATCTTTGCACTGTGTTTTTCATGGTATTAGATTTAAGGTTAAGAAAGATTGAGGTCGTCGTGATGACGACCCTTTCTGTTTTTATAGGGGAATGTTTATTAGGTTAAAGGTTATAGGTTAGAGGTGATAGCTAATTAGACATTAGGAGTGAGAAGTGAGGAATGAGGAGTTGTTGGGCGCGAACCTGTCCCCTTTGCAAGGGGACGAGCGAAGCGGAGGGGGTCAAATTTAATTAAGAATTAAGAATGAAGAATTATCCAATCAAATTTTCAAATAACCCAATAACCAAATCTCCAAATCCACAAAAACTTTCAACTTTTTTCATACTTTCACACTTTCATACTTTCACACTTTCACACTCTCGCACTAATTTCGTATCTTTGCATCGCAAAAAATAATTCTAAAAAATACACACAACAATGGAAAAAAGTGCATTGCAGATAGCGCGGGCGGCCTACAAGCCGAAATTGCCCGTCGCACTCGAAGGCGGCATCGTGCTGAACGAAGGCGCGGCCACCGAGTCGGTTGCCGACCAAGCGGCCATCAAAGAGTTGTTCCCGAACACCTACGGAATGCCGTTCGTTACGTTTGGCGCGGGCAAAGAGCCGCTCAAAGCACGCGCCAACGTGGGCGTGATTCTGTCGGGCGGACAGGCTCCTGGCGGCCACAACGTCATCGCTGGCTTGTTCGACGGTCTGAAAAAACTGAATCCCGAAAACAAACTCTACGGATTTTTGGGCGGTCCCAGCGGCCTTATCGACCACAAATACATCGAACTTACCGCCGAAATCATCGACGAATATCGCAATACGGGCGGTTTCGACATCATCGGCTCGGGACGCACCAAATTGGAAGAAAAAGCGCAGTTCGATAGCGGCATCGAAATCTGCAAAGAGTTAGGAATCAACGCCATCGTCATCATTGGCGGCGACGATTCGAACACCAACGCTTGCGTTTTGGCCGAGTATTATCTGCAGAAAAAATGCGGCATTCAGGTCATCGGCTGCCCCAAAACCATCGATGGCGACCTGAAAAATGCCATGATCGAGACCTCGTTCGGCTTCGACACGGCGTGCAAAGTCTATTCCGAAATGATTGGCAACATCGAGCGCGATGCCAATTCTGCTAAAAAATACTGGCATTTCATCAAACTGATGGGGCGTTCGGCCTCGCACGTTACGCTCGAATGCGCCCTGCAAACGCACCCCAACATCACGCTCATCGGCGAAGAGGTGGAGGCGAAAAACCTGACCCTCGACGACGTGGTTACCTACATCGCCGAAGCCGTGGCGGCGCGCGCTGCCAAAGGCATGAACTTCGGCACGGTGCTCGTCCCTGAAGGACTTATCGAGTTCATTCCGGCCATCAAACGCCTGATTTCGGAGTTGAACGATATGCTGGCGCAGAACCAAGCCGAGTTCGATACGGTGGCCGCCGACCAAAAAATCGCCTATGTGGTGAAGCACTTGAGTGCCGAAAATGCTGCCATTTTCGAGAGTCTGCCCACCACTGTTTCGCGGCAGTTGGCGCTCGAACGCGACCCACACGGCAACGTGCAGGTGTCGCTCATCGAAACCGAACAGTTGCTCGCTGAGATGGTTGGCAAAAAACTGGCGGCTTGGAAAAAAGAGGGCAAATATGTCGGTAAATTCAGCGTTCAGCACCATTTCTTCGGTTACGAAGGCCGTTGCGCCGCGCCGTCGAATTTCGATGCCGACTACTGCTATTCGCTCGGTTTCAACGCGGCGTTGCTCATTGCCAGCGGCAAGACGGGCTATATGTCGTCGGTGCGCAACACCACCAAACCTGCCGACCAATGGTTGGCTGGCGGCATTCCCATCACGGCCATGATGAACATGGAAAAACGTAATGGCAAGATGAAACCCGTGATTCAAAAAGCCCTTGTGCGCCTCGATGGCGGCCCGTTCCGCTATTTTGCTGCCCATCGCGAAGAGTGGGCGCGCGAAACCGCTTTCGTCTACCCCGGCCCGATTCAGTATTTCGGTCCGACCGAAGTCTGCGACCAACCCACCAAAACACTGGTTTTGGAACACCAATAAGAAAAACGCCCTTCGGGGCGTTTTTTTTAATTAAGAGTTATGAATTAAGAATTAAGAATTAGAACAAAGAACAAAGACATTTTTCAGTAGCAAGACACAAGTAGCAAGTAGCAAGAAAAAATTAGGAGTGAGGAGGGAGGAGTGAGGAGTTTTTTAATTGATAATTGATAATTGACAATGACAAATTGACAA
>CAVKQB010000037.1:0-20904 GCA_963658575.1 Leyella stercorea
GCATGGAGGTGCGGCTCGGGGTCTTTCTACCTAAGGCAGCGCCTCGGGAAATAGCCGATGGGCACAAGTGGCACCTGATGATCGAATTCAACAACTGCTTGCACTTCGCCGCAGAACAGAAAGTAGGCGCATTGCAGAAATGGCTACTCCACCAAGTCCTTCGGCGGCAATAACGGGGACAGAGTTTGATAACTCGAAAGACGGCGCAAAGGTACTAAAAAATTTCGAAGCCGCCAAGCGCACGAACTCGTCGAGCACTATTTCCCCGTGATGATGCGCTTGATTTCGTTCAGTTTGTTCAGGGCTTCGATGGGCGTGAGGCGGTCGATGTCGGCATTTTTTATCTCGTCGCGCACCTGCACCAGCACGGGGTCGTCGAGTTGGAAGAACGAGAGTTGCATGCCTTCGCGCTTGGACGCGCCGTCCAAGTTTTTGCCCACGGCCACCGACTGGCGGTTGTCCTGCTCGAGTTGTGCGAGTATCTCGTTGGCGCGCGCCACCACCGATTTGGGCATGCCAGCCAATTTGGCCACATGTATGCCGAAACTGTGTTCGCTGCCGCCGCGCACGAGTTTGCGCATGAAAATCACCTTTTTATCAATCTCTTTCACCGACACGTTGTAGTTTTTGATGCGCTGATAGGAGCGTTCCATCTCGTTCAGTTCGTGGTAGTGCGTGGCGAAAAGCGTTTTGGCGCGGCAGTTGGCGCGTTCGTGTATGTATTCGACTATCGCCCACGCTATGGAGATGCCGTCGTAGGTGCTGGTGCCACGTCCGAGTTCGTCGAAAAGGACGAGGCTGCGGTGCGACAGGTTGTTCAAGATGCTGGCGGCTTCGCTCATTTCGACCATAAAAGTGGATTCGCCGAGCGAAATGTTGTCGCTGGCACCCACGCGCGTGAAAATTTTGTCGACCACGCCGATGGTGGCACTGTCGGCCGGCACAAAACAGCCTATCTGCGCCATCAGTACGATGAGTGCCGTCTGGCGCAACAGAGCCGATTTGCCCGCCATATTCGGTCCGGTGATGATGATGATTTGCTGCGTATCGGCATCGAGATAGACATCGTTGGGGACGTAGGCCTCGCCCACGGGCATCTGCCGCTCGATGACGGGGTGCCGCCCTTGTTTGATGTCGATGGCATCGCCGTCGTTTACCACAGGACATTGGTATTTGTACTCTTCGGACACCTGCGCAAACGACAGCAGGCAATCGAGTTGCGCCACGATGTTGCAATCGATTTGAATGGGCGGAATGTAGTCGGCCACGGCCAAAACCAACTCGCCGAATAGCCTTGTTTCGATGGCTGCGATACGCTCTTCGGCACCGAGTATTTTCTCTTCGTAATCCTTCAATTCCTGCGTGATGTAGCGTTCGGCGTTCACCAACGTCTGTTTGCGAATCCATTCGGGCGGCACGCGGTGTTTGTAGGTGTTGCGCACCTCGATGTAGTAGCCGAACACGTTGTTGTAACTGATTTTCAGGCTGGGAATTTCGGTCTGTTCGGCTTCGCGCTGTTGTATTTGCAGCAGATAATCTTTGCCCGAATAGGCGATGTGGCGCAGTTCGTCGAGTTCGGCATCGACCCCTTCGGCAATGACATTGCCTTTGTTCATCAGCATCGGCGGATTGTCGGAGAGTTCTTTGGCTATGCGTTCGCGAATGAGTGTGCAGGCGTTGAGTTGTTCGCCGAAGCGTTGCAGCATCGGGTTTTCGGCGGCTTCGCAAATCTCCTTGATGGGTGCGACGGCCTCCAATGCGTAGCGCAACTGCCCCATTTCGCGCGGTGTGATGCGCCCCACAGCCACTTTCGACAGAATGCGTTCCAAATCGCCAATGGTGGCTAGTTGGTCGGCTATGGCGTGGCGCGTTTCGGGATATTTGAAAAAATGTTCCACCACGCTCAAACGGTCTTGAATGGGTTTCACATCTTTCAGTGGGAAGGCAATCCAACGGCGTATCATGCGGCCGCCCATCGGCGTGAGCGTGCGGTCGATGACGGAGCAGAGCGTGCGCGCGCCTTCGTTGGCCGAGCCGAACAGTTCCAAATTGCGCACGGTGAACTTGTCGAGCCACACGAAGCGGTCGGTTTCGATGCGCGACAAGTGTGTGATGTGGCTTATCTGCTGGTGATGCGTGGCGTCCAAATAGTAGAGCACGGCGCCGGCTGCCACCACGCCAAGCCGCAGGTCGTCCACGCCGAAGCCTTTGAGATTCTGCACTTCGAAGTGCTTTTGCAGGCGGTCGTGCGCCGCTTCGCTGGTGAAAACCCAGTCGTCCTGCTCCTGCGTGTGGAATTTATTGCCGAATGCCGCTTCGAAATCGCGCCGTTTGCCGTATTCGTAGAGCACCTCTTTGGGCGAGAAACTGCTCAACAGTTTTTCGACGTAATCGAGCGAACCTTCGCCTACGAGAAATTCGCCCGTCGAGATGTCGAGAAACGAAACGCCCGCCTGCTGTTTGACCAGATGCACCGCTGCAAGAAAGTTATTCTCCTTGACGTTCAGCACGTTGTCGTTGGTCGAAACGCCGGGCGTTACCAGTTCGGTGATGCCGCGTTTCACCAGTTTTTTGGTCAGTTTGGGGTCTTCGAGTTGGTCGCAGATGGCCACGCGCAAGCCGGCGCGCACCAATTTCGGCAGATAGGTATCGAGTGCATGGTGCGGGAAACCCGCCATGGCAACGGCATTGGCATCTTTGTTGGAGCGTTTGGTGAGCGTAATGCCCAAAATTTCGGCGGCTATCTCGGCATCTTTGTCGTAAGTCTCGTAAAAATCGCCGCAACGAAACAAAATGATGGCATCGGGGTATTGGTTCTTGATATCGAAGAACTGCTGCATCATTGGTGTCAGTTTTTCCATGATATTTTGAGATAGTGTGTGAAAAAGTGTGAAAGTGAAAAAGTGTGAAAGTGAGAAAGTGTGAAAGTGAGAAAGTGTGAAAGTGAAAAGTCTATAAAGTGTTTGGGGATTTGGTTGATGATTTGAAACCTTGAAAATTAATTAAATAATTGGAAATTAAATAATTAGATAATTAAAAAATCTTTGCTCTTTGTTCTTTGTTCTTTGTTCTCTCACCTATAACCTATAACCTCTCACCTTTTTTCTTGCGACTTGCTACTTGTATCTTGCTACTAATTATCAATCTGAAATTTGAAATTTTGGTTAATTGCTGCGGGCGTGTTTTATCAGTATGTTGTAGAGTATTTTCCAGAAGTAGCGGAAGTCGGTTACGAAGCAGCCGTACTGTTCGCACAGGTTCAGATATTTCATTTCCGAGGCCTGTATCTCGTCGAGTGTTTTGGGCATGTCGGCGTAGAATGGCGGCAGCAGCCCTGGTTTGAATTTGATGCGTTTTTCTTGCAACTCCTTGGAATAGAGGTTGAAATACTGTTCGCTGAGCGGTCGCACGCCCACCAGTTTCATCTCGCCACGAAACAGATTGATGAACATCGGCAGTTCGTCAAGCCAGAGCCGCCGCATGATGTGCCCGATGGTCGAGATGCGGATGTCGTCGGCTATTTTGCCGCCTTCGCGCAGGTGGTGATGGTCGTACATGTATTGTTGCAAGTATTCGGCGTAAGGGTGCATGGTGCGCAGTTTGTACACGCTGAAATAGCGGCCGTTTTTGCCGATGCGGCGCAGTTTGATGAGCGGTCCATAGCGTTTGCGTATCTGTTCGTGCGGCTGTTGCGCGCGTTGTGCCACGACCACAGTCAATCCGTCGATTTCGGTTTGATCGACAACCATGAAACCGCAATAGTAGAGCCGTCCGAGCACTTCGGTTTTGGTCAGCACGCGGTTGCGCCCTTGTGTGATGTCGTAGTAGAGGCGGCTGGTCATGAAGAGTTTCGGCACGATGCGTTTCAGCACGAAATCGAAGGCGTAGAAGACCCAACCAAGCCCCATCGGCCAGCGTTGCAACAGCCGCCGTTTGCGCGTGGAGCGCGATTCGAAGAGGAACACTACCCTACCATCGTCGGGCAACGTGGCGTTGGCGGCGCAAAACATCTTGTTGATGCCGCGAATGTTGTTCAAACGTTCCAAATTGACGATGGCATCGTAACTGTAATTCGGCCACGAGGTATAGTTGAAGACGTTGGTTGTCGACAGAAAGAGCGTGTTCGAACTTGCTACATCTACTTGGCTGCAGATGTATTCCTGCACATTGGGCGATGTGAGTGTGCTGATATTGTGCTTTTTCTCGGCTATCGTAGCGTCGTCGAGCCGTTGGGGCGGCGCAAGCACTTGTGCGGGCGGGCGTTGGTCGTACACGTGCGGCTGCTCGTCGATGTTGGCGGCGTAGTAGAAGATATGCACCATGCCGACAATCAGCAAATTTTGCAAAAACACGGTTAGAATCAGCAGGCTGGTTTGCAACGCCGAAAATTCGAGCCGTCCCAGATAGACCAATACCAGCGTTACGGCCAATGTGCCGATGGCTGTCAGCACCAGCCGCAATACCGATGCGCGGTAGCGTCGATGCGCCAACAGGTGGTCTTTGCCCCAAAGGTAGCCGAAGAGAACCCACAAGCAGCCGACGGTCAAGAAAATGTAGCCGTAGCGCGCGAAGAAAAAGCGTTTGGAGTAGTCCTTCAGCAGGTAGAAGGCAAACATCGCCACCAAGAAATAGCAGATGTTGGCCAACAGCAGGCCCCATTTCGGTTTATACAACAGTGCAGATATTTTCATTATCTCGATTTACAAATGACCAGCAGGCGTTTTGCGCAGTTTTTTAGGTTTTGACCAATCAGTTCCGTCAGCCACGCTCGGCGGTTGTCGGTCCAGCGTTGCGGGTGTGTCGTCATCATGATGTGGGGCGGCAACGTGCCACGTTCGGCAGCAGCGACAATGTCGGCCGTGGTGTGATAAACGAGCCCGCGGCGCGTCCATTCGTCCTGATAATGAGGAATTTTGTCGCGCAGACTCACTTTGTAGCCGTCCCAACGTCGCCCCGTGTCGGTCAGGTAGAACACATCGGCAAAATCGACATCGAAATAGGGTTCGCCCACGATACCAAAGGCGTGGTAGTCGCACGTTTGCCACAGTGCTCGCCCGTCGAAGCGGCTGCGTGGTGCGCCGTGCATGCAAATGGTGCGCACGGGGTAAAATTGGCGAAAATAGCGCAGCCACTCGGCAAAATGCGTTTCGGCGTGCGCCACATCGCCGCGGCAAAGGGACATATCCTCGTAGTGATAGCCGATTTCGTGTCCCAGCGCAGCGATTTGCTGGATTATTTCGTAGCGGTTGCTCTCTGGCACAACACGAAAATAGTAACTCGCACGCACGCCAAGTTCGGCTTCGATTTGCGCCACACGCAGCGAATTTTCGGGCAGCGCATCTACATCGTGGCGCACGATTGCAAATTTGCCGTCGGAGCGATGCGCCTGACCATCGCAATAATCGGCAAACGTTATGCACGCATAGCCCGATTTTTTCAGAGTCAGCAACAGATGGCGATATGTTTCGAGCGTGAAGTCCATTGTCAGATCGTCAAGTTGGCTACGATGTTCACGATGCGTGTAATGCGTTTCATAGTCGAAAAATCGTTGCGTATTCCTTTTGTTCTGTGTTCTACGAGTGTTAAAATTCCGCACTATCCTGCAAAGATACGTTTATTTTCGAATATAAGCAAGATTTTTTTGTTCAGACCGCACCAAACGCAAAAAGCAACCGCCCAATAGCGGTTGCGATGTGTAGCGACAGCGTGCGTTATCGAAACTGTGCCCAAAAATTCTCGTCCGCTTGGCGGGCTTGCGCCACCGAATCAGGATAATGTTTCACAAACCACACGAGGAAGGTGGTATAGTCTATCTTGTCGTGCAGCAGGCGTTCGCGGCGCAGTGCACATTCGTGTTTGAGTTCCGCTGTGCCGAGTGCGAGCAGCGACTCTATCTTTTGGAACATCGCGTCGCTCTGTTCGGGGCGGAAACCGTAGGTCAGATGGTAGCGGTGTTCCTCTTCGTCCAAAGTGTGTATGCGCCCGACAAAAGTGTTGCAGCGGATAGCAGGCGTGCCTAAAACTGCCGCTTCGGAGGTCATAGTCTGACTATCGCCAGCAAAAAGAGTGGCGTAGTACATCAGCGAGTGCGCTTTCTCGGGCGACACTTTCAGTTGATACGGCAGGAACTCCTCGTCGATGTTCCGCTCGGTGGTGATAAACACCCGCCCGTGCTGCCGCAGATAGTCCACTAAACGGCGTTTGTTCTCTATGGTCAAGCCCACAACACCCACATCGTGGTGCGCCTTAAAAGCATTGAACCGCAGCACGAAATACGGCTCTACCTCTGTCACCACGCCATCTTGCAGCGTATAGTGAATGCCCGCCTCGTCCAACACTTTCGGGTCGGGGGTGAAGCGATTCGGATGCAGGTACGCCAACTCGTGATAGGCAGGGTAATAGAGTGTTTTCTTCGACTTGCGGGGTGTGCCTTCGGGCGAGAGAATGACATCGGCGAAGGGGTGTACATATTTGGTAAACAGCGGCTCTACGGCATCGTCATCGTCATCTAAAATGATACTTTTCATTTTACACAGTCTGCTCACATGCGCCAAGGTGATAGAAGTTCCTATTCCGATGTCGATATGGTTTGTTACGGCAATTTTCCACACTTTGAAATCGTAGAGCAATTGCTCTATGCCTTTCATAAAGATATTGTCGTATTTTTTACCAAGAAAAATGTATGGCATTCCGTACAGGTCTAATAACTTTTGCGCCGCAGGAATATCTTTGACGGTTACGATTACCTTGTGCCCATTTTTAACCATCTCTGCATAAAAATTACGGAGCAGATGTACGTGGGCAGGATGCCCGATGTCAAGTAGTATGTTCATTGTCTTTTATGGTTCTATTGGTATGTCTTTTATCTTGTGGGCAGGGTTGCCTGCGACAATGGTGTAAGGAGGCACATCTTTGGTAACGACCGAGCCGGCACCTACTACACTGCCCTTGCCTATCGTTATGCCGTTTAGGATTATCGCGCCTGCGCCTATCCAACAATCATCTTCTATAATTACCCCCCCCCCGCGAATGGGTCATATATTTACGGATTGCAGAGGCATTCGCATGGCTTATCAGTGTCAGTATCACGCACGGGGCTATCGACACACGGTTGCCGATAGTGAGCGTGCCACGCTGCTCGGTGAAGTTCTGCGTAATGGTCAAGTCGCCTGCGATATAGACTTGTTCGCCAACCGAGTACCCCAACTGCCGCATAGCCCATATTCGTATGGGGTTATAAGGGAAATGCACCCCAACTTTGTATAGGAGCGCATTCTTAATTCGTATTGCCCAAAGTTTTGCCATCATCTCTTTTTCAGTATCTTAAAAACGATCATCGGTAAAATAGCGATTTTGTACTTGGAGGGACAAAATTACAATTTTTCGACATTTTCGCAACATCATCGCCATAAAAAATTTGATTCAATTCAATGGGAGTGTTTAGAACAACTGCTCGGGAGCAACACGCAAGAACGATTCGAGCGGGAAGCCATTCGTCCCCACCACCATTGTGTGCTTGGGGTGGAACTGCTCGGCGAAGAGGTGCAGCCCCCGATTGTCAGAGCGATTGCCGCTTTTCACCTCAATCGCCACCACATCTTCCAAGCCCCGTTGCAGGACGAAATCCACCTCGTCGTTCCGGTCGCGCCAGTAGAACACCGAGTAATTCTGCTCCTCGGCATAGTTCACCAAGTGCGCTCCCACGGCACTTTCCACCCAACGCCCCCACCGCATACTATCCAACTGCGCAGCCTCGAAACGGTAGTCCGAGAAAGCGGACAGGAGGGCGTTGTTAAACACTTGGAATTTCGGCACGGACTGAATACGCCGTATCGAGGCGCGAGCATATTTCTGCAATCCGCAGAGCAGTTCCGCCTCGCCCAACACGGTCAAATACCCCGCCAGCGTAGTCGTGTTGCCGGCGTCCTGCAACTGCCCGAGCAGTTTCGTGTACGACACCATTTCGGCACTGTAAGTCGCCCCAATCTTGAACAGTTGATTGAGCAAAGCGGGTTTGTGAATACGCTTGGTCATCAGCACATCTTTCTCGATGGCGGGGGCGATAATCGACTGACGGATATAGTTTCTCCAACGCCTCTCTTGGTTGACAAGCCGCGCCGCACCGGGGTACCCGCCGAAATAAATGTACTGCTCCAACGAAAAGCCGAAACCCTCCTGCATCTCTGCAAAAGACCAGTGCGGAATACGGATTAGTTCGAAGCGTCCAGCGAGGCTTTCGGTCAATCCGTCCTTGAGCAGCAGACGACTGCTTCCGAGCAGTATCACCTTGATATTCACATCGTTCCAGGTGTCGGCATCCCATTCGCGCTTCACCACCTCGCTCCAATTATTCAGTTTTTGCACCTCGTCGATGATAAGGATGTGTTCCGCCTGCCGCAGCACCCGCACCTGTTGGCGCACATCGTCCCACTGTTTGGCAATCCACTCGGCGTTGTTTTCCTCGACGGCATCGGCGGTTACAGAGGTTACAGGCACCGTGCATTGCGCCACAAACTGCTGAATCAGTGTGGTTTTGCCGACTTGCCGCGCCCCCGCCAGCACTTGGATAGTCTTTCGGGGTTCAGCCATTCGCTCTTGCAGCGTCTTCAGTTGCTCTCTTATAATCATATCGCTCCTCCGATTTACTCAATTTTGCCTTACAAATCACTCAATTTTCTTCTCGAATTTACTCAATTTTACCTTACAATTTACTCAAAATTCCGCCGCAAAGGTACGCACTTTATTCGGAACGCACAAATTTTTCAGCCATATAGGTCAAAAAAATGCACTCCCACTTTGTATAGGAGCGCATTTTTAATTCGTATTACCCAAAGTCCTGCTGTCATCTCTTTTTCAGTATCTTTACGCCGAGGGTGCCGAGGCGGTAGAGAATAGTATGACAGACACAAAGGTAGCGTCCGTGTTCTACTTCGTTGCCGCCGAAGCGTGCTTTGAAATCCCGTACGCCATACGCCTCATCGGGTTTGCCTGCGCCCATCATATCAAACAGCGGGTAGTTGCCTTCGGCGGCATAACTAATCCCCAAATAGGTAGCATAGGAAGAGGGAAAGATATGGTCGTACTTGCCGTCCTCGCCACAGACGAACCACTCGTACACGCCCTTCTCGTGGAGGCAGACGCAGACTGTGCCGCCGATGATACGCCCACGATAGGTGCAGAGCAGAAAACGCCCGCTCGGTGTGCGGTAGAGTTGCTCGAAGAACGCCCACGAAAAGAGCGGTGTCTTGACCTTGGTGCGATAGAGTTCTTGCAGCAATGTGTAGTACTCTCGCACTTGTTCGATAGTCGGATTGAGAACAGGTTCTACCCCGTCGCGGATAGTGGTCTTGATGTCGCGTTTGCGGCTCTTGCCGAGGTGCTGCTCCACCACCTCCGGCGAGGAGGTGTCGATGTGGAAATTCAGGTGCGGGCAGTAGGTGAAGCCGTTCGCGGCAAAGATGCTCCGCCAACGGCTGTAGTCGTGAAAGTTGCGAGTTTCGATGTAGATAGCGCGGTGTTGCAGTCCCGTGCGCACGGCACTGAGTAGTGTGCTAAGCGCCTCATCGGAGATAGTCGGACTAAGCAACGCCCCGCCGATGATTATCGCCCTGCGGGTGAGGAACTGCTTCGCCTTGTTCGATGTCTGCGAGATGTAACCGACCACCACGCCCGTGAGTTGCCCATTTTCTGCAACGGCATAGACAAAGGGCGTCATCTCCTGTGGCAGGGAGGCGTAGAACCGATAGGCTTCCCGTGTCTGGAACCAAGTGGCGGTATCGCTCTGCTCCACAAGCGTGTCCCACGCCTGCGGGTCTATCGCCTCATATCGGTCGTAAGTTTGTATTGTTGCCATCTTTGCAGCCACTTGCGGTTTCAACATTTTTTACAAAACGCTCTATTTTTCGCACAAATGTACAATTTTTTCAGCGATTCGACACCTTTTCGTAGATTTCAATCAACTGTTTGGCTACCAAATCGTTGGTCAATTTCGAAGCGATGATTCGTGCGCGTCCTTGCGTGGGACGGTCGAAGGCGATGGCCTGTTCGAGTTTGCTGGCGATACTTTGTGGCGTGCGTTCGGCCAGCGCGCAGCCGTCCAATCCAGCAATGCGTTCCGCTACATCGCCCACATCGACACTCACTATGGGGCAACCGCACACCATGGCCTCTTTGACGATTTGGGGCGAGCCCTCGGTGTACGAAGTCATCAGCAGTGCATCGGCGGCATAGAGCAACGCCACCACTTGCGCACGACTGTAACCTTTGAGTTCGAGCAAAACGACATCGCCCAGCAAAGCGACAGCCGCCTGTGCCAAAGGGGCATTTTTCACGCGATTGTCGAAAGCACCAGCAAAAACCACATATTTTTTATCGGCCTGCCACCCTACTCTCGCCCGAACGGCGGCCACATCGGCGGCATTGCGTTCGTACAAATCGACACCGCAAGGCACCAAACTGTAGTTGCGCTTGATGTTGGCGATGGCTTGGCTCTGTGGCGACACAAACACATTCCATGCCGACAGGCGCATGGCTACGCGCGACAGGCGCAAAACGCGCGGTTCGTTAATGTCGGAACCGTGGTAAGTGGTAACCACAGGCACCCGCCGCTGCAAGTTGGCCAGCACGCCGCAAAGCCCATAGTGCGCATGCACGACATCGGGGCGGAAGGCTTTCAGTTTCCGTCGCAAGGCAGCAAACGCCTTCAAATAGCCCGTTGCGCCTTTGCCCACAACGCCAAAGCAATCGACCTCACAACCGGCACGGCGCAAGGCTTCGGCCTGCTCGGTAACGAACGGCGCAAAACGCCCTTTGTTGTACGATGCCACGACCAAAATGCGCATGCTACATTCCCCTCCCCTTCAGTTTGAACCAACTCCAAGCGATATTGGCCACGAATATGAGCACAAGCCAAAGGTTGTACCATTTTTTTCCCTTACGTGGCAAGTGCGACACGCCATACGCTGCAAACATCAATGCGAACGGAATCGTCGGCAGGTGGAAACGCTCCGCATGCGCAAAACTGCTAAACACCAGCACCACCAAATAGCCGCACAAAAACGATAACGGCAAAACGTATTTGCGCCAATCGCCCGAAATCAAAAGCAATATCAACGCCATAAGAGTGAAAAACGAGGTGATATTTTTCACGAAATTGCCGCCGTGAATCATACGCTGGTTTTCCTGCCCTTGCGTGGCCACCATGGTCGGGAACGGTATGGTGAAAATCAAGGGCGCAAAGACCGCCGAACTGGCATATCGAGCAAACACATTACCGTTCTCGCGTTGGGCACGCCAATTCATATTCGTTTCTTGGGCCGTGGTCTTGGCACTCCAAACCTCTTCCAATTCGCTTGCTATGCGGTCGCTCATCGCCACAGCCACAATGCCTACCGTAATCATTCCCACCATGATGCGTTTGCCCCAAGCGACAATGCTCGTGCTTGTAAAGACCAACGCCATGAAGAACGACAAAAACAACACGGCACCCAACACGGTGCGGAACATAAACGCATACAGCCCCATCAATGCCATGACAAGAGTTGTGGAGAGCACAAACTTGTTCGCACGCAACACTTGGTCGGCCTGCTCGATGAAAAGCACCGTAATGAAAAGCATTTCCGTCTCTTTCAGGTGCAGGCCGCAATAGTAAATCAGGTTGGGCATCAACAGGCAGAAGATGGCCGCCAAACGCGCCGTGCTTTCGTCGAAATTGCGCGAAGCGATTTTGTAGACGAGCAACACCGTCCAAGCACTCCAAACGGCTTTCAGCAGGCGGGTTAACAGAATCGAATCGCCCGTCAAAGCATACACAACGCTCAGATAGATGGGATAGCCAGCATCGGAAATGCCAATGCCGCCAGCACACTTGTCGAGACCAGCCAACAGGTTGAAATCGCCACTACGAAGAAGCGATGCGCCATACCGACCCATCTCATGGTAAAATCCCACATCGGCAGCGTAAAACTCGAACGGCGCACCCGTTACCGACAGATAAAAGCAATAACTGAAAAGCACATAAACCACGCGCACGACGAGTGCCGTAGCGAACAGCCTTCTGGCAAAAAACTTCGACGAGCATCGCCCCCACTGTATGGAGAGTTGATGCGAATAGTAGAAAAATCCGACAACCTCGACCAGCCCGAACAGCCAGAAATACCACTCCATCGGATACCTGAAAATCGCAGTTACAGCCAACAACAAGACAATGTACATGCCGATGGCGCGCGACGAAAAGTATTTCGGAAAATAGTTCAACATGTTTTTACCGACGTTTCAAACGGCGTTTCAGCTGCACCAATTTATCGGTGAGTTGCGTGCCAAGTATGCGTTGTGTAATAAATTGTTTGCACCGTTGCCACGTCGTCAGCTCCTGCCAACTGCCCGCAAAATGGTGAATGCAATAGGTGTTTTTGGTCAGTTTCAGCACACGCGTACTTGTCAATGGACAAAAATAATCGACGGGGAAAACGTGCATATCGTTTTTGTAGACGGCATATTTGCCATCGGCAACAAAACCGTTTTCGCGCATGATGCGTGCGATGGTGACGGTGTTTGTTGTGGTGTCGTAGGTGCCGTCGGGCAAGCAGAAATGCTTGTCGGGCGCATAATAGGCCAACTGTTCGCGCACCCAAACGCCATGCGGAGCACTCGCCATGATGCCCGTTACGGGAGCCATCGATGCGCTGGCCTCGTAGCCCGTGAATGCGGGCAATTCCATCAAGTCGCCAAACGGGCGCAACACCTCCACGTCGGTATCCATATACACGCCGCCAAACTTTTCGAGTGCCCAGAGCCGCACATAATCCGTTACAAACGCAAATTTTCGGTTTTCATAAGCCTCTTTCACATACGGCAGTGCACCGATGTCGAAATTTTCCTCGTTCCACAAGCGCAACTCGAAATCGGGCAGATAGTGCCGCCAACTCGCTATGCATTTTTGCGCCAGTTCGGGCATGGGTTTCCCACCAAACCAACAGTAATGTATAATTTTCGGTATCATATTTTTACGACAATGAAAAACCTAACTTTTTTCTCTTAACGGCAGATTATATCAGATACAACAAGTAGTTTTCGGGCGTAAGATACAAACATTTCTGCATACTCCAAAATATCGGCATATTTTTTCGGATTGACACCAATTTGAGCAGCAATTTTCCACGAAACCGAATCTTTTCAAACAAATTTGCACGATTTTTCAAGCGGATTGCGCATCGAGGCTACATACGAAAATTCGTCGGGCGGATAGCCAGCGGCCACAAGCATAACAATCTCTTCGTTGTCGGGAATCGAGAGCGTCTCCCGCAGTTTGTTGTCCTCGCGCCGACGTTCGTTCCACTCCAAAGTGCATGCGCCAATGCGAAAACTATGCAAAGCAAGCAACAGATTCATCGTGTACATGCCTCCCGATTTGAAAGCCTCCATTATTTCGTTGTAACTGAAACACGAAACGCGGCTCGTAACGACCAAAATGACTTTCGCCTTTTCGACAAAGCCACGCCCGCCGCCCTGCAGTAACGCTATGCGGCCAATGGCAGCGGCATCGGTTACGACGTAAGTGGTATTGGGCTGCCTATTGCAAGCCGTGGGCGTAGTGCGTGCAATGTCGATACAATTTTCAATGATTTCGCGAGAAATTTCCCTATCGGAAAAAGCCCTCACGCTGTGCCGCGATTTGGCAAACGCTCCATAATTCACCGTCTCGGCGAAAAATTGCTCGGAGGTTACACGCGGCTGATCGCACGGCGCGAAAGAAGCCGTGCCCAACGCTGCCTCGATGGCTGCATTCAACGTAGAGCCCAAGTCGTAGCCCATTTTCTGATGTATGCGCTTGTAAGCATCTACGGCCTGCAAAGCCCCCACAAACTGCACGTTGGCCGTGTCGAAACCAAGCGACTTATACTGCAAGATGTCGCCGCAAACCACCGCTACGCGCTCCTTGGCGTGCCCAGGTTCGAACTTGGGCATGGCCAAACTCTTCTCGATGGCGTGGTAATTGGCCGTGAGTATCGGTAGAAAATTCTCTTCCGAAGCGTAGTAATTGGCATTTGCGTTGCGCACAGCACGACAATAGTGCCGAAAAAAGTTACACGCTCCGAACAGCAGCGATTTTATCTTTCGCCGCCACTGTATTCCGATATCATTTTTTGTCTGTTGCATCTGATAACGATTTCTTTAACCACTCGAACGACCGTGTTTTGTATGCGTCGATGGCGTTTCTGGCCAACGCATAGTCGATGTTCAACGCAGCATCTATTTGGCCGATGTCCGACACATATTGGCGACTTAGGCCGCATTGCGCCAACAGATTTTCGACACGGCCGTTGGTTTTGGCTCTGCCGCCCGTTTTTACCTGACAGCACACAAATGGCCGCTCAAAAACGACAGAAAAGGCCGTCCCGTGAAAACTATTTGTACACACACAGTCGGCATGCGCCATCACATAGAGCCATTTTTCGGGACTCAAACCGAATTTGTACCTGTCGATTCCGCGATAATAGTTGCCCGTGATGCTCACAATGGGCATTTTCAATCTCTTCCGCAAGGCGATAACCACCTCTTTGGCAAACGGGTCGTCGGTCATATCCATAAAAGCGATGTAATGCTTGGGCAAAAAACAGGTATGTTTCGCCTCTTGCGCATACTCCGCCTTGTCGATCAACAACGACGGGTCGCACACATCGATTACAGGTTTGCCCGTCATTTCTACCAACTGCGCCACCGATTGTTGCTCGCGCAACGATATGGCTGTAAAACGCTGCAAAAGTTTTCTAACTTTCTGATTATCAAGCACATACCCCCCCCCCCGTTGATGCCGCGTAGGCAATTCTGGGCGTGTTTTGTGGCATAAAATCAAACAGATACGAGTACACAAAATCTCCTACAAGGTTGTTGTGCCACACGGTATCGGAGCCCACTATGCAAGCATCGACCCGAGGCGGATTCTGTACCATATAGTCGTGCGATTCGGCGTGCGTAGTCGGATTCAATCGGTTCGCCACAAACCGGTTGAAAAGATAGAGCATTTTGGTATAGTGATAGGCGCGCATGGGCTTATGGCACAACGTTCCACGATAGGTGTAATGCCCCCACGGATTGTAGTCGATAACATCGACATGATAGCCCAATTTCTCGCACGCCCGTTTCAACGCCCAACACTGCCACACTGCGCCGTAGTTCAACGCTCTATGCAGTGTAAGTATGCCAACATTTTTCATAACTATCAGATTTTCAACAGATATTTCACTATGCGTTCGCAGGCGTGTCCGTCGCCGTATGGATTGATGGCAGCACTCATCGTTTGGTAATGTTGCGCATCGTCGAGCAGGCAAGCCACACCCTGCTCTATCTTGGTTTGGTCGGTGCCGACAAGTTGTACTGTGCCAGCCTCCACGGCTTCGGGGCGTTCGGTAGTGTCGCGCATCACAAGCACAGGCTTGCCCAGCGCAGGTGCCTCCTCCTGCACGCCGCCCGAATCGGTCAGTAACAGATAGGCGTGTTGCATCATATACACAAACGGCAGATATTGCAACGGCTCTATCAAAAATATGTTTGGTGCAGCGCCATCGCCCAAAATCTCGGATATGGGTTTGCGCACGTTCGGATTCAGGTGCATGGGATAGACAAAATCGACCGTCGGATATCGCTCGGCCAAATTCCGAATGGCACGGCAAATATGCCGGAATCCTTCCCCGAAATTTTCGCGTCGATGCCCTGTGATGAGCACCATTCTCCGATGGTCGGCAAGGCGGCGTGTGTCGTAGCCATTGCGCAATATCTCGTTGGCAGTTCGTTGGCTCAACTCGCTATTGGCAGCAAACTGCCCCACTACCCAGTGTAGCGCATCGATGACGGTGTTGCCCGTAACGCAAATTTTGGCATCATCGACCGATTCGTTCAACAGATTTTGGTGTGCCAATGCCGTCGGGGCAAAGTGGTGTGTGGCTATGCGCCCTGTCAGCCGACGGTTCATCTCTTCAGGCCATGGGCTGTAGATGTTTCCTGTGCGCAAGCCCGCTTCGACATGTCCTACGGGTATCTGCCGATAAAATGCAGCCAACGCAGCCGCTACCGATGTGGTCGTGTCGCCATGCACAAGCACCACATCGGGGCACACGTCGCACAACACCGTCCGCATGCCGAGAAGTATTTTCGACGTGATGTCGTACAAATCTTGGTTCGGACGCATGATGTTCAGGTCGTAATCGGGCGTTATGCCAAACACCGACAGTACTTGGTCGAGCATTTCGCGGTGTTGCCCCGTAACGCACACCACCGTGCGAAAATCGTCGGGCATCGCCTGCAACATCTTCACCAAAGGAGCCATTTTGATGGCCTCGGGGCGCGTACCAAACACCAATAGTACCGTTTTCATAAAAAAGCCTCCAAATAAAACGACCGTTTTCGCACAAAAACGCTCCGTGCCGCAAGCCGCAACAGAGCAATCAACCTACAAAAATACGGCTTTTAATTCACATTTGCAAATAGCACCCAAAAACGCCGCGCCCAACACAAAAAATCCCACAGAGAACGCATCTCTATGGGGTGTAAGGGTTGTTTTTCGCTGTCAGTCCGACTAAACATTTACAAACGCCTCGCCAAAAATCTCTGCCGCCCATTCGTATACGGGTCTTATCAGTATACGATGACCATCTTTTTCGAACTCTTCGTATGCGTGGTCGGTAAGCAACAACAAATTTTCGCACTGAGTCTTTTTATTGGCGAGAAGTAGCCCATCTATTTCGCGTTTGCGCGTTTTTTCCAACGCAATGTCATACGAAACTTGTATGCACTGAAGCACTCTATTGCCGTCGCACACCACAAAATCGCATTCGCCCGAACGCTCTTTCAAGTAGTATATGTCCCAGCCTTCGTTCTTACATTTTCGAAGAATGTGAATAAGCACAACCGTTTCGAGCCGCCAACCAAGATTTTCGCCCGCGAAAGCGTTGTCGCGCTGGTTCATCAAAGCGACATCAATGGCATAAATTTTTTCGCCAACCGTACGCACTCTACTTTTCCGAGAGTATTTTTTTACGCCAACAAGTAAATACGCCTCTTTGAGATATTTCAAATAGTTATGAACCGTGTGAACCGATTGGAAGCCAAACAAGTTTGCCAAGTCGGCACTTGCCGGCACGCAAGGCGATATATTAAGAATGTGATGCGCCAAATTCTCGAATTGTGCGCGATACGATATTTTGTAACGCTGCTCAATATCGCGTGTCAAAATGTTGTTGAGAAGATTTTTGATGTATGTCTTGCTGTTTTTTATTTGCAACAATTCAGGGAAACCGCCTTGCTGCAAATAATCGTCGAACGCCTTACGCTGCATGGCAATGCCTTGAGTGGTGCGCCGACGGTAATCGACGCCTTTCATATCGCAGTATTCGCCAAACGAAAAAGGATACAGTGCGATTTCGCTGCTCCGACCAGTGAGATGCGTTGCCAAATCGTTGCTTAACAATTTGGCGTTACTGCCCGTCAGAATCACATGCATTCCTGTGCGCAAAAGTCGATTAACAAAGAGCGGCCAACTATCGACATTCTGAATCTCGTCGAGAAAGATATGCTCAAATTTTTCGTAAATTTTGTAAAGCACCTCCAGAACATCGTTCAACTGATTAACGCCCAACGTAGCCAATCGCTCATCGTCGAAATCGACATAAGCAAACCGAACTTTTGCCCTTACAAGTGTCTGCAAACACAAGGTCGATTTTCCACTACGCCGCACGCCTATCACCACCTGCGCCTGCGGACTGTTCAAGTCTACAAGATTTTCTTCGCTACGAACACACAAATGCCGTCGCGCACGATTCTCTATCTCGATCTTTTGGTCGCTTAATACAACCTCAAGCGTCCTTTTGTCTATTGGCTCATTCATTGGCTTTGCACTTTTGAATTATGCCGCAAATTTACAAAAAAAATCAAAACAAAACGCCTTATTTTGCATATTTTTGCAAATCAGAACGCCTTATTTTACACATTTCGACGATTCAGAACGCCTTATTTTGCATATTTTGGCAATCCAGAACGCCTTATTTTACATGTTTTTGGGGATTCGGCTCAAAACAGGTTGGCCATTTTTATGGCGGTAATGGCTCCCTCGATGCCTTTGTTGCCCAGCGCACCGCCAGCGCGGTCGAGTGCCTGCTGCATCGTGTTGGTTGTGAGCACGCTGAACACAATCGGCACACGGCATTTTTCGTCGGCATTGAGCGCGGTGATGCCCTGTGTTACGCCGCGGCACACAAAATCGAAGTGCGGCGTGTCGCCCTGAATCACGCAGCCGATGACGATGACCGCATTCACCGACGACTGCTCGCGCAGTATCATTTTCGCGCCAAACGTCAGTTCGAACGTGCCGGGCACGTGCTTCACCGTGATGTTTTCGCGCTGCACGCCGTTTTCTATCAAGGCATCTATCGCGCCGTCGAGCAGACGATACGTTACATTGTCGTTCCAGTCGGCCACGACGATGGCGTAATGCTGGTTGCGCACCTCCTGCCTATCGGGCATCGCCGAGGCATCGTAGTCGCTCAAATTATGAAATTTTGTTGCCATATTTTTTTAGTGAGTTGTTAGCAGTGAGAAATTAGAAATTAGAAATTAGAAATTAGAAGTTAGGAGTTAGGAGTGAGGAGTTGTTTTAATTGACAATTTTGGTTATTTGGTTATTTGGTTATTTGATGATTTGGGTAATTTTCTTTGCTCTTTGCTCTTTGCTCTTTGCTCTTTGTTCTCTCACCTATAACCTATAACCTTTTGTCTTGCTACTTGCTACTTGTATCTTGCTACTAATTCTTAATTCTAAATTCTTAATTCTAAACTAAAAAGAAAGCCGTTTCAGACACAAGCCCAAAACGGTTTTCAAGTCTATTTTTCAGGCTCGTTTACTTAGCCAGCGCATTGGCGCGGTCGATGTATTTGTCGATATCGACGGCCTCTTGCGATTGAAAATAGGTATTTTTGATGGCGGTGTACGCTTTGACGGCCTTGTCGTATTTGCCCATTTTCTCGTAAGCCAAGCCCGCTTTTTTCAAGGCTTTCGGAGCGATGAGCAGATTTTCGCGTTTCGTAGCCTTTTCGAAGCATTTCACGGCCTTTTCGTACTCGTCGAGTTGCACGTAGCAGTCGCCCTGCAACATTTTGGCGGCCGGAGCGAGGTTCACCGAGCGGTTATCGACCTTTTTCAGATAGTCGGCGGCCTCTTGGTATTCGCCCAAGTTGTAGGCGCACACGCCAGCGTAGTACGATGCCAATTCGGCAACAGCGGTCATGCTGTATTCATCGACGATGGTAGCAAAGCCAGCGAGCGTGGTGTCGCCGCGCAGTGCCAATTCGTACTGGTCGTTTTCGAATGCGGCCACGGCCGGAAGCATGGCTTCTTGCGCCTCGGCATTTTTCGGAATCAGATGGTAGGTGCGAAAGAGTATGATCGATACTCCAACCACAACCGCGATGCCCACACCGATGAGCAATTGTTTGCGGTATTTCTCGATGAATGCTTCGGATTTGCTCAACGCTTCCTGCACACTTTCCATTTTTACGTCTTCGTCTTGTTTTTTCGTTTTAGCCATAATTGCCTGATTATTAAACTTTTATCAAACTTTTTCGAGGGCAACATCACGCCTTGCGGCCATTGCGCTACCAATTTGCAAAGATAGCATTTTTTTTGACAACAGCCAATTTCTGCCAATTATTTTTGCAAAAGCGACAAATTACTCTTCCCGAAGCCACAATTTCTCGACAAACGCAACCTTTTCTTCCACCGGCCAAGTGGCATCGAGCCAATGAATGGTGAAACCACGCCGCTCCATGCCGCGAAACCATGTCATCTGGCGTTTGGCAAACTGGTGTATCGCCGTTTCGAGTTGCGCCACCATCGCATCGTAAGTCAAAGTTCCTGTCAGATAGAGAGTTACAAATTTGTATTCCAAACCGTAGTAGGTCAGATTTTCGGGCGGAATGCCGGCGTGCAACAGATTCGCCACCTCGTCGATCATGCCCGCGTTCAACCGTTGATGCAGGCGTTCGGTGATTTTTTGGCGGCGCAGTTCGCGGTCGATGCTCACCCCGACGATGAGCGGGCGCAGACGCTCTCCTTGCGGCTGCATTTCGGGGTGCCGACGGCTGTAATCGGCTATTTCGATGGCACGAATGGCGCGTTTGGGTGTGTCGATGTCGGTGGTGTTGTGCAACGTTTTGTAGCCGCGCAGCAGTTCGGCGAGTTCGGGCAGCGTTTTGTCCGCCAAGGCGGCACGCAGTTCAGCGTTTTCGGGCACGGCCACCAGTTGGTAACCGCCCAACACGGCCTCGATGTAGAGCCCTGTGCCGCCGCACAAAATCGGCGTTTTGTGGCGCGCGACAATCGTTTGGTAGGCGGCGGCAAAATCGCGTTGGTATTCGAAGAGGTTGTATTTGTAGCCAGCATCGGCAATGTCGATGAGGTGATACGGCACTGCCCGACCGTCGGCGGTGTATTCGGCCAAATCTTTGCCGGTGCCGATGTCCATGCCGCGATAGACCTGCCGCGAGTCGGCACTGACGATTTCGCCGTCGAGTTGTGCGGCCACAGCCACTGCCAAAGCGGTTTTGCCCGATGCCGTCGGGCCGAGAATGGTCAGTATGTTGTACTCGTTTTCCACCGTTTGTGCCTTCGCTCGAAAAAGAACATCCAAAAGCGCAAACGCCCTTGGATGCCCTGCTTAACCATTTTTTATCAGAATTTGTTTCGTGCTGCGCACGGTTTTTAAGTTTATTTGAAGATTTGAAAATTTGAAGATTTGAAGATTGTTTCTTGTGCTGCGCACGTTTCTAAGTTTCTGGTTATTTGGTTATTTGGTTATTTGAAAAATTCTTAATTCGCTGCGCGCATTTTTTCTACGCTCGGCATAGTTCAAACAA